>JBIPLF010000064.1:0-6135 GCA_044368015.1 Rickettsiales bacterium | reverse complement strand
GCGGGGATTTATTCCTCAAACGGCAGCGCCTGATGGAAGACTGGGCCACCTACTGCACAACCCCACGCGGGGCAGTGAAAGCAAACATTGTGGGGATAAGGGGGAAGGCGTGAAGGGAGACGAAATTACGAGCTTTGAGGCATTCTTTCAGTTCTTGAAGCAACACGGGCATAAGGTTGTCCATCCCGATACCGAGGAAGAGTGGATTGACTTCACGCGGCTCCGAAGGGATCTATTCAACGCTAAAGCAGGAAATCGGTGGCATCCAGATCAGCCAGCAGGGTATTTTGCAGGGTGAGGCTGGTATCGGCATCGTAGGTTAGCACCAGATCGGCACCCGACTGGCTGATCGTGACGCTGGTAAGTAGCGCCGCATAATCCGCAAATCCAAAGCTGCTGGCATCGATCAAATCACTACCGTTGGTGAAATCGGTGACGACGTCTGTCGTGGTTTCGTTTTCAAATGCAAACACATCGGCGTCACTGCCGCCGCTCAGCGTGTCGCTTCCCGCACCGCTGACGAGCGTATCCATGCCACCCTGACCGTAGAGATTGTCGTTTCCAGTACCGCCATCCAGACTGTCCAGCCCCGTTCCCCCATAGATAATATCGTTGTGGTCGCCGCCATAGATGCTGTCGTCGCCATCTTCTCCCTTGAGGTAATCATGGCCATGTTCGCCGATGATACTGTCATTGCCCAGCCCCCCGAAGACGGAGTCGTTTTCCGACCCACCGTTTAGGGTATCGTTGCCATCGCCACCCAGCACGGAGTCCTTGCCGGATTGGGCGTAGACATTATCCGTGCCGGTGCCAGCATCCACGGTGTCGTCGCCGGAACCGCCATACACCACATCATTATGGTCGCTGCCGATGATGGAGTCGTTGCCGTTCTCCCCCTTCAGGTAGTCATGCCCCAAGCTGCCATCCAAGGTGTCGTTTCCATCCCCGCCAAAGAGCGAGTCATTCCCGGCACCGCCCACCAGATAATCGTCTCCACTTCCTCCCAGCAGGGAGTCATGGCCGTCCCCACCATCCAGTGAATCATTGTCTGCCGAGCCGGAAAGGGTGTCGTTGCCCTCCGCGCCGAGGAGCGTGTCCGCACCGATGCCGCCCTCCAGACTGTTCGCCACATTGCTGCCGGTGAGATGGTCGGCATGGTCGCTGCCGATGACATGTTCAATCTCGGCAAGTACATCCCCCAGTGCCGCGCCGCCTGCCGTGGCACCTGTGGCCAGATTCAGGGTAATCGCAGCAACGGAATCGAGGTAGGAAATGGTATCCGTGCCCGCACCACCGGTCAATGTGTCGGCCCCGTCACCGCCGGTGAGCAGATCATTCCCGTTTCCGCCGAGGAGTTGATCGTCCCCCGCGCCGCCATCGAGGGTATCCGCCCCATCGCCGCCGGAAAGCGTGTCGTTGCCGTCATAGGCATGGTATTCGTCATTGCTTGCGCCACCTGCGAAGGAATCCGCATAGATGGTGCCGAAAATGCTGGCAAGATCAACCGGCGTTCCTGACTGATCCACCAGTATGTCTACCCGGTAATTTCCGCCCAGCAGGTAATCCTGAAGCACCACCATATTTGATGCCGAAAGCTGGAGTTCCAGATTATACCCCACACGCACAGGGTCTAGATTGGCGAACAAAGCCTGCGTAAACAGAATGGTATCGGTTCCTCCCGCATTCGCCCCCTCTGTGAGGGTCTTGATACCCACGCCGTCGAACAGGTACAGGTCGTCACCAATTCCGCCGATCAGAGCATCATTTCCAGCACCACCATTCAGCGTGTCATTGCCACCGGAAACGGTATTATCATCCCCCTGCAACGTGTCGTTGCCATTGCCCCCGAAGAGCGAATCCGCACCATTGCCGCCGCGCAGCGTGTCTCCATCATCTCCACCATCCAGTGTATCCGCCCCGTCGCCGCCCAACAGGGAGTCGATGCCCGTGCCACCCGTCAGGCTGTCATTCCCCATCTCCCCGAAGAGAGTATCGTTACCGGCATCTCCCCACATGGTATCGGCGTCATCACCACCGTAGAGCACATCACTATCCGCCCCGCCCTCCATCCAGTCGCCGCCTGCACCGCCATAAAGGGAATCATTGCCTTCGTCACCGCGCAGCAGATCGGCATCTTCGTCGCCGGAAAGGGTATCGTCATGCAGCCCGCCATAGATGGTATCCGCCCCCACGCCGCCCGCCATGCTGTCATTACCTGATCCTCCAAACAGGTAATCCACCCCGTCGCCGCCCAGCAACCAATCATTCGCACTACCTCCATCCAGACTATCATTCCCGGATTCGCCGCGCAGTGTATCGTTACCGCCATTGCCCCACACCGTATCATGCCCACCACCGGCATAGACCAGATTGGAGAGGTTATCGTCGTTATGGGTGTCGTTGCCGGAAGTGAGCGTATAGGTTGCCATGAGGGGGGAACTCCGTGGATGGGTTATGCGAGGCCATATTCGCGGTAAAGGGAGGTGAGATCAACCGATTTTCCATGCATCATCGACAGGTATTCGTTGAAGAAGGCTTTGGCCTCCTCTTCCACACCATGCTGTTCGCTATAGGATTTAAGATACCCCAAGCGTTCTGTAACATGCGATTTCGTGTAATCTAGCCACTCCTTCTGATCCTGAATGGATTGCTTCCAGAGACCACTATCTTCCGGCTTGGAATGCGACAGACGTTGTTCCGCGCCCTGTATTCCCTCCTGCTGGGATGAAACGGTTTCCAACACCGCTCCTACATGTGCAGAAAAGCCTGTCATTTTCCACACAAACATATTGCCGCCGCGATACTGGCGTGCGGCCTCTCCGTAGAGGGTTTCGGCGAAGAAGCGATGCGCGGGCTCCGCCGGCACTTTTTGATCTGCCTCGGCAAATTTTGCATTGAAGTATTGCCGTGTGTCATACGCCTTCTGCGCTTCCGGCGTGATGGAAACGGTGTCGGTGGCCTGAGACGGGTTTGCGGCTGCAGCGGCCTCCTGTGCCTTACGTAAAGCAAGGAAATTGCGTATATACTCAGCGTGTCCTACCGGCAGAGATTGAAGGGCGTCCATGGCATACTCCATCAAAGTTGAGTCAAATGCGGTGTACTTCGATAAGCAAATACTATGCCAAATCAGCTAGGCGGAGCCATATTCGCGGTAGAGGGAAGTAAGATCAACCGATTTCCCGTGCATCATCGACAGGTATTCGTTGAAGAAGGCTTTGGCCTCCTCTTCCACACCATGCTGTTCGCTATAGGATTTAAGATACCCCAAGCGTTCTGTAACATGCGATTTCGTGTAATCTAGCCATTCCTTCTGATCCTGAATGGATTGCTTCCAGAGACCACTATCTTCCGGCTTGGAATGCGACAGACGTTGTTCCGCGCCCTGTATTCCCTCCTGCTGGGATGAAACGGTCCCCAGCATCGATCCTATGTGTGCAGAAAAGCCTGTCATCTCCGCTACAAACACATTGCCGCCGCGATACTGCCGTGCGGCCTCTCCGTAGAGGGTTTCGGCGAAGAAGCGATCCACCGGCTCCACCGGCACTTTTTGATCTGCCTCGGCAAATTTTGCATTGAAGTATTGCCGTGTGTCATACGCCTTTTGCGCTTCCGGCGTGATGGAAACGGTGTCAGATGATTCTTTTGCCGGGAGCAGTTCACTGCTGTCAACCGGGATTTTCGATAGCTGAGAGAGCGACATTTCGCCCTTTAGCAGCTTTTGCACTTCATGCAGGGGGGTGCGAAAGACGTAGGATATAACACTCATGGCATACTCCATCAAAGTTGAGTCAAATGCGGTGCGCTTTGATAAGCAAATGCTATGCCAGATCGGCTAGGCGGAGCCATATTCGCGGTAAAGGGAGGTAAGATCAACCGATTTTCCATGCATCATCGACAGGTATTCGTTGAAGAAGGCTCTGGCCTCCTCCTCCACGCCATGCTGTTCGCTGTAGGATTGAATGCGTTCAAGATTCTTTGCCAGATTGCTTTGCGAATAACTAAGCCATTCCTGACGGGAATTTGTGTCCTTTTGCAGCAACGCACTGTCTTCCGGCACAGACTCATCAATTTTATGTCCCGTCTGCATTATCAGGTTTTTATTTAATTCTATCGAATCAAGGCTGGCGTTTGTATATTCAGCAAACTCCTGCATTTGTGATATAAAAGGATTGCCATGATGGTATTCTAATAATACCTCCTTGGTAATGAAAGCTCCATACTCTCCCCTGAAGATAAGCGGAGTCGGAACCGGCACTTTTTGCCCAGCCTCGGCAAATTTTGTATTGAAATACTGGCGTGTTTCATACGCCTTCTGGGCTTCCGGCGTAATAGTGATCGTGTCGCTGCTGGTTGTTTGGGTTGGGTTAGCCGCCGCCGCATTCGCCGCTTTGCGCAGACTCAGGAAATTGCGTATATACTCAGCGTGTCCTACCGGCAGAGATTGAAGGGCGTCCATGGCATACTCCATCAACGTTTAGCTAAATGCTGTGGATTCTCAGCAAGCAATTCTTGTGCCAGATTGGCTAGGCGGAGCCATATTCGCGATAAAGAGAGGTGATCCTGTTGATGAGTCTGCGATGTACTGGGACAGGATATGTAATTATAATCCACTTGTAACCACGTAAAATATTTGCTGGGACAGAGCGGCATGATGCAGCACTGGGCGCGTTATCTGGATAGTGTGCGTGACGACAGTTGCGTAATCGTAAAAACACTCTGGACAAGTTGCCAATATGAATAAAAACTCCTCTTTAAAGCCAGAGATAAATGATGCATTGCTGGATCAATGCTACGCGCAAATGTTTCCGCATATGGAAAGAAAACTCAGGAGGGCATTGACGCAGGAAGAAGCGCAGATACTCAGGAGAGGTATCGAGAGTGCCACTCAACAAGTCTGGGAGCAATATGATTACCTGGTGCCGCAAAAGACTGTAGGAAAAATGCGCTCAGATGTTCAACTCCTGCGGAAGCGATTGCAGGAGATAGCATCTGTCCTTTCCAGCCTTACGACTGACACGCGTTTCAGAGAGGCTCTTCAGCAAGGTGTTTATGCACCGGAAGTAATACAGAAGCATGCACATCATCTGGATTGGCTGTGCGCGCTGACGGCCACCCTGAAAGACGCGGACATCGTATTCTCGCATATCGATTTCTCGCATCTTCCAGAGGGAGGGGCGACGACCCATTACAGGCTGATCCCCATGGTTTCGTTAGTGGAGGTATGGAAAAAGATTACTGGGAAATTCCCTGGAACATCGAGGGTTACTGGAACCAATGAGAAGAAAGGGCCATTCGTGGATTTTGCCACTGATTTTTTTGCCGTTGTTCTACCGGCCAAGCCAATCTCTGGTCAGACCATTTCAGACACAATCAGGAAGATAAAAAAAGATGCATATTTGATGTGATGTGGTGGGAAGGGGGGTGAAAACCTTCCTCTAAAATGCTCATGATTTAGACGCGTCACATGACAATTCATCTCGTGTAGTCCTTTATTGTACTTCACAATACAAGGAGGATACATGAGCAATCCAAAATACCATCACCGAGTCATTCGCCTGAATGAAGTAAAAATCCTCACTGGATTGAGCCGGTCAAGCATCTACAAGAAAGCAAAGCTTGGGGAATTTCCACGCCCCATTACCCTGGGTTCCCGCAGCGTTGGTTGGGTCGAACAGGAAGTCATAAATTGGATTATACAACGCATAACCTATAGCCGCCAAGCATAAGGGGCTGGGTATGGGCAGGAAGTACAACACGCGCCTGATCCGCGATGACTACAGCTATTATGTGGAACAGGTCGCGGATGTGTTGGGCGTTGACGTTTCTACCGTGCGCCGCTGGATGCGAGAGCATGGTTTGCAGCGCATCCCCCATACACGCCCGCACATGATCCATAGCAGCCAGTTGAAAACCTTTCTTGAAAAACAGAAGGCGGTGCGGAAAAAGCCCTGCGCTGCTCACGAGGTGTTTTGTCTTCGTTGCCAGTTGCCACGCACTCCACAAATGGGCAGCGCCACCTTCGCCATTCTCCCCAATACCAGTATCCGCTTTCGCGCCTCCTGCGCCACGCCAGCCGAACCCATCACCTGCGCCCGCCTATCCCACCGGACGATAGGAGGGATTCATGGAATGTTA
>JBIPLF010000063.1:0-6146 GCA_044368015.1 Rickettsiales bacterium | reverse complement strand
GGTATGTGGGATTTGGTATCGTTGCGTCGGAAGTTGTTCTGGCGAAGGATTTCCCTCTCCCAAACGGCAGAGTGCTTGCAGATGCCGATCTGGAGGATCGGGGAGTACTCTACGCACCAGCGAATCCGGACGATGCAGAATATGCGATAGGGGTTGATTGGCACAAAACCTTCCCACTTCCTGAGGCAAAGCGACTTAAGGGAGGATTCTTCAATCAGAGGATCGTCTGCAAGCTACGACATCAGAAGATACTGGATTTCCTCTTTCAGGTGTTTGAAGGAAGCGGTGAGGCCCATTAAACCGTCCTTGGGGTAGGTACAACCAGTAGCTCATTGAGTGGTACGCCGCCCAAAGCGTTGCCGCTTGACACCTTCTCTATCCCGCCATAGACCTTCTTCTGTTAAGTTCTAAACCCATGGAGGCATTATGGCAGTGTACGGATCAAACGGCACAGACGGTGCCAGTGGCGTATCGGCGGATTATTTCCTTCAACCCGGAGTCGATGGTGGAGGTGGTGAGAGCGGAGGCGCGGGTGGCGCTGTTAATCTGGCTCTTATCCAAGCGAATTTCACCCTTTTCGAAGAAGGCTATCCGTCCACCTACATCTTGGGCGGTAATGGAGGCTTCGGTGGTCAGGGCGGCGGCGGGGGGGGGTACTATAGCTATGTTGTCGATAGTGGTAGCGGTTACAATACGGCACAGGATATTTTCGCCAACCCGGCAGGCAGTGGCGGCAGTGGCGGAAATGCAGGCAGTGGCGGAAATGTGGGCATTGCGGCTTCCAACATAGCGTTTGAAAATCATTCGGTGGATTATTATGCCAGATCCGGTGCTGGAGGTAATGGAGGACAGGGTATAGGTGGTAATTCGGTGGAGGATTGGTGGTATCCAAACTTCCTATCCTGGACGTACCATTCGGTGGTTGTCGATAGCTGGTACTTTGATGAATATGGGATTTACCATGAAGTCACGCATGATGCATATTATCGGCAGACCTTCCATGGCGGCGATGGTGGCGACGGGGGCAATGGTGGATCGGCCGGTACTGCACAGGTTGATTTCAACGCCAACAGCGTTTCCGGCTCCAGTGACACTTCTGACCTTTTTGTTCAGCTATCCGCGCGAGGGGAATCCGGTGGGCAAGGCGGGTATGGTGGTGGTGCCGGTTCAGGTAACCCCATGGGAGCAGCCGGGAGCGGTGGCACCGGTGGGCGTGGCGGGGATGCGGCGATTTCAGCCATCGGGAATCATATCTCCAGCGACTACAGTACTTATGGGTGGCATGGCATTTACCTGAATGCGAACGCAGGAGATGGAGGAGCAGGCGGCGGAGGGGGGCATGGTAGTCATAACGCGTCAAGCATCGCCCATTGGGAAAACGGTGTGGTGACTTCTAATACCAATTCTACGCTCTACAGTTCTGGCGCACCCGGTGGGCATGGAGGCAATGGCGGTAACGCCAGCATCACTTATCGGGATAACGTGGTCACATTAGGAGACTTTAATGATATACTCGATCTAAGCATTTTTCTCCATGCGGGCAAGGGAGGGAATGGAGGATATGGCGGCAACTCAGGAGACGGAAGCACGCAAGCGGCATCAGGTGCCTCCGGCAGCGATGGTATTGCCACACTGGATTTCTCCGGCAATAGCTTCGATGGCGGGGCGGGGCATGATACGCTCAACCTGTCCGGCATTCAGGCGGGGTATAGCCTCGATGCTAACGATATGCTCGCGCCAAACGGAGACGCAGAGTTTGATGTGATTGTGAACCTGCAAACCGGGTTGCTGCAAATTGGCGAGGGGATCAATAGCATCAGCAATTTCGAGGATGTATGGGTAGAATCATCCTATGTGTTCGGCTCTTCCACCAGCAAAACCACTACCCTGATCGGCGATGCAAATCCTAATGCGTTCGCTTCTGGGCAAGGCAACGACACGCTGATTGGTGCGGATGGCAATGATTTGTTGCTTGGCAATGGTGGTGATGACTCACTAGATGGCGGGGCTGGGGATGACACCCTCTATGGCGGTGGCGGAGCCGATTCCATTATCGGCGGCAACGGCAGAGACTACATCGACGGTGATTCCGGCAACGACCAGCTCTTTGGTCAAGAAGGCAACGACACGTTGCTTGGCGGTGAGGGGAATGACTATCTGGATGGCGGTGCAGGGACGGACTCGCTGGATGGCGGGAATGGGCATGATTCCTATGTGGTGAATTCCGCTGCTGATGTCATTACGGATAGTGCAGGCAGTGACACAATCTATGCCTCCACCCATTACACGCTGCAGAGTTTCATTGAAAATCTGCAACTGACGGGCACCGCCCATATCAATGGATACGGCAACGCAGGGGATAATTATGTGGCTGGAAACGACGGCAACAACAACCTCTACGGACAGGACGGAAACGACACCATCTACGGCCTTGACGGGCATGACTCTCTGGGAGGTGGCAACCAAAGCGACGCGCTGTATGGGGGCAATGGCAACGACACCCTCAATGGGGGATCCAGCACCGATACCGTGATGGGGAATGACGGAAACGACATCTATTACCTCACCAGCGACGCCTCGGATACATTGGTGGAAGCAGCTCTTGAGGGAACGGATCTGGTCTACAGCTCCTTCAACCTAACGCTGGGCACGAACTTTGAAAACCTGACGCTCACGGGTACAGGAAACATCAACGGCACCGGGAACACAGAAGCCAATGTCATGCTCGGGAATAGTGGAAACAACACCTTCTTTGGCCGGGAGGGTAACGATACGCTCAACGGCGGAGGGGGCACCGACAATCTGCGCGGGGGACTTGGCGATGACACCTACCTCCTTCAGGTGGATACGCTCGACACCATTCTGGAGACTGCCGGAGTGGGCACCGGATTCGATACGGTGCTGACAGCCTTCAATTACACGCTGGGGGCCAATCTGGAAGGGCTGACGCTGACAGGCAGCGGCAATACCAGCGGTACCGGCAACGCCAATACCAACACGATGCATGGCAATAACGGCCATAACGGCCTCTTCGCGCAGGATGGTAACGACTGGCTGTTTGGCTGGGACGGCAACGACACGCTGTCCGGCGGCAATGGAGCCGACCAGCTGTCCGGCATGAACGGGGTGGATCGCCTGGTTGGCGGAGCCAACAACGATACCTTCATGTTCAACAATCTGACGGAAATGGGGATTGGCGCGGGTAATCGGGATGTCATCACCGATTTCAGCCATGCACAGGGCGATCTGATCCATCTGGATGGTCTGCTGCTGGCTGACACATTCGTGTATCGTGGCGTCAATGCTTTCACCGGTACCGATCAGGAAGTGCGCTACTTCCAGTCCGCCGGCACCACCATCGTCGAAATCGACACCGACGGCAACGGTGCCGCCAACGCCGAAATCCAGTTCTCAGGACTGATCGGACTCGTCGCCGGAGATTTTACCCTGTAGGGAAGACGGTGTGGGGCTCCTCCCTACGCCTTCCCCCTTATCCCCACAATGTTTGCTTTCACTGCCCCGCGTGGGGTTGTGCAGTAGGTGGCCCAGTCTTCCATCAGGCGCTGCCGTTTGAGGAATAAATCCCCGCGCTGGTAGGCTGCCTCTACTTTGTCGGAAATCGTGTGCGCCAAGGCCATTTCTGCCACGTCACTTGGATAAGCGGTGGTTTCCGAAGTCCAAGTCCGAAAGGTAGCACGAAGTCCATGCGTCACATGCTCCTGTCCCATACGCCGCAAGGTCATAAGCAACGCCATATTGGAAAGCGGTTTGCCATACTTCATTCCCGGAAAGACGTACTCGCCTTGTGTGAGCGCCTGCATCTGATGCAGGATTTCCAACGCCCGCGAGGAAAGCGGTACACGATGCTCCTTGCCTGCCTTCATGCGCTCGCCGGGAATGATCCAGATACCCGCCTGTAAGTCGATTTCCTGCCATGTCGCCTTGATGGCCTCACTGGTACGGGTGGCGGTGAGAATAGCAAATTCCAGCGCAAGTGGGGCAATGCCTTCGCGCTGGCGTAACGCCTCCATAAATTCGGGAATATCGGCATAGGGCAAAGAGGGGTGGTGCTGCACCTTCGCCACCTTGGAACGTGCAGGCAGCAATTTATCCAAATGCCCCCGCCAGCGTGCGGGGTTTTCCCCCTCGCGGTAACCGCGCACCTTGGCCCAGTCGAGCACAGACTCAATCCGCCCACGCAAACGGGATGCCGTTTCGGTTTTCTCTTTCCAGATCGGTTCCAGGCATTGCAGCACCAGCCCCGTATCAATCGCCGCAACCGATAGCCCCTCAAATGCCGGATAGGCATAGGCTTTAAGCGTCGCCTCCCATTGCGCCGCATGTTTGGCGCTACGCCACCCGGCGCGATGCGCCTCCACATAGGCACTGGCACACTCCGAAAATGTGATGGTTTTAGCCGCCGTTAAGCGTTCTTGCTGTCGTGCGGCCTGCTTTTCGGCCAGCGGGTCTTTGCCCTCCAACAGCATCACCCGGCATTGACGCGCCTTCTCCCGCGCTTCGGCAAGGGACACGGTGTGCAAGGCTCCCAGCCCCATCTCCCGCGCTTTGCCGTGGCGCATATAGCGGAACAGCCACGACTTCGCACCCGCAGGCGATACCTGCAACCACAGGCCCGCACCGTCGCCATACAGCCCGGCTTTACTTGCCTTGGAAACCGCCAGTGCAGAAAGTTTCTGCAACCCACGCGCCATATGTCCGCCTTTTTTGGCTACCCACGAATGAACCCACAAACATAACGCGGATTTAGGCGGATGATGACGAACCTGTCAAGACAGAAAAAGACAGAACACCCTATGATATATAAGAAAAAAATGGACGTTAGTGTATCAATGAGGATATAGATTTGGAAGACCCCCTCTCCGCCATTGTTCGATATTTTCGGCTTTTACGAAGGTATCGAACGGCGAACGCAAGGAAAACTCTACGTTTCGGCCTCTCAATTTTACTGTCGAAAACACTAAATTGACCAAACGCCTTTTTCCCTCCGTGTGCGACAAGCGGAAGTGATCGTAAGCATTTCCGCCAATTTTCACGACATCCATCAACCGTTCGGAAAACTTGTCATCGGCCTGATTGTGCTGCTGGATTTCCACTGTGATCAAATCGCGGCGTTCGACGAGGCTTTTGCGTTTGTCATTGTGTTCCTCCTCGGTGATCTTTCCTTCCAGCCAGTTGGTTTTGGTATTGGTTAATTCCTTATAGAGAGATTCCATACGCTGCTTGTGATACTGCCGCTCGAACCCGGCACCGCTGCGCACATACTGCATTACGTTATGGATCATTTCCGGCGGCAGCTTCATCCGGCGGAATACGTCCTCCACTTCGGCCATCACATCATCTTCCCGCACCCATATCTTTTTCGAGGTGTCTGCCGGATTCCATGTTCCGAGATAGGTGGTTTAATAAGGTGTACCATCCCCGCGCTGGCGTTTCTTGGTATCGGCGGAGACCACGCGGCCGGTCACGGCGCAGGTGATCATGCCACGGAACACATATTCCTTGCCTGCGTATTTGAAGGGCTTCTTTTTCCAGCCTAAGCGCACCCCTTGGCAGGCGTCATACAGCTCCTTCGTGATCAGCGGTTCGTAAATATGCGGATATTCCCGCCCAGTCTTTTGCACCTTCATCACCCCGTAATAGAAGGTGTTCTGTAGCAGCCGGTGTAAATGCGCCCGGCTGAGATAGCTTTGCTTGCGCCAGTTATTCCGCAAACCCCATTCCTGCGCCTTCCGGGTGAGATCGGAAATGGTGTATTCCCCGGAAGCATAGGTTTCAAACAGCTTGCGTATTACCGGGGCGCGGTCTGGGTTAACTATAATCTTGCCCGTGCCGCGCTCATTCTCCGCGCCCTTGATGTGTAAATATCCCAGCGGCGCAAGGCTGATCCACTCGCCTTTACGCAGCTTTTGTTGGATGCTTCGGTTCACATTATCGCGCAAGGAATCCACATAGCTTTGCGCCAGAATCACATGCAGGTTCCACATCAGCCGTTCCTGAGAAGACACTTACTTTAATATAGTTTTTATATTTTGCTGGAGTTTTTCAAACGACCCGTTGTATTTGAGTGCGTAATTGAGGGCAATTGCGCCCTCGACCATGGCGACGCTTCGGGATGATGCCTTGGT
>JBIPLF010000031.1:0-24293 GCA_044368015.1 Rickettsiales bacterium | reverse complement strand
AAAGCGTCCCCTTTCCGCAGAAAGTGGCTGGAAGCAAGATATTGAGGCGCTATTTGTGTACCGAAAATATTTTTATGGTAGAGAGAAGTCCATTGTGGACTACCTGCAAACCCATTCTGGTTTACCTGTTGCCTTGGAAGACAAACTGCGTTGATAGCTACACCCGTTTCGATAGCCAGATGGCGGCTTTGGTGGTGAGCGTTACCATTTGGATGAATCCGGCGTATCCGGGCATCTGCTCCGCTCCGTGAGCGATGCCGATATCGTGATGGTCGATTTCGTCCTGACGGAACTGGCGGACCGTGGTGGCGAGCGACGGGTCGATACGGTCGAGCGGCGTTTCCTGTTCCGCGTAATGCTGGTCGATCACGGATTCCACCGCCACGGTACAGGCCATCGCCGCTTTTTCGCCCAGCATCGCCGAGAAGGCGCCGAGCGCAAACCCCGCCACATGCCATAGGGGCATCAGCGCCGTCGGACGCACCTGATGGGCGACCAGTAAGCGGTCAAACGTTTCCTTATGGTGCTTTTCCTGCTCCTGCATATGGGCGATGACCGGCGCAGAGGCGGTGTGTTTCAGCACCGCCAACTGCCCGGCATAGATGCGTAGCGCTCCCACCTCTCCGGCATGATTCACCCGCAAGGTGCGGTGAAGGTATTCGGTATCCGAAAAATCGCCGGGGAGGGTAGGGGGGTGGCTAGTGGCTAGTGGCTGGTGGCCAGTATTAGGATGGGACATACCAGCCTCCTTTACTGCGTGCCGTGTTACACGTCAAGCTTTACAGTGGGGGCGGGCCTCCACGAAGTCAGGGAGATTACCCCCTCCCTTGGAGGCACTGCCTCCAACCTCCCCCGCAACGCGGGGGAGGGATAGGGAGGGGGGCTCATAAGCTAGAGCCTCACCATTCACCACTTCCTAAGAGGCCCGACGACGCGGACGCTCGTCACGGTCTCCGCGGTTGTCGCGGCCACCACGGTCACGGTCGCCACCGCTGCTGCGGCGCGGTGCAGCATGGCGATAGCCCTCACGTAAGGAAAGGTCTTCGCCGGTTGCCTGATCCACCGAACGCATGCTGAGGCGGTATTTGCCGCGCTCGACTTCCAGCAGTTTGACCTTCACGATCTGGCCTTCATGCACCACATCGGTGACCTGCTCCACGCGTTCATTGGCCATTTCGCTGATATGGATCATGCCGTCGCGGCCGGGCATGAATTGCACCAGTGCGCCGAATTCCAGAATGCGGGTGATGGGGCCTTCGTAGAGGGTGCCGACTTCCGGTTCGCACACGATGGCTTTGATGCGGTTGAGCGCATCTTCCGCCTGTGCGGTGTTGGCGGCGAAGATATTCACCGTGCCGTCATCGTCGATGTCGATTTTGGTGCCGGTTACCGCGCAGAGTTCGCGGATCACCGAACCGCCGGTGCCGATGATTTCGCGGATTTTATCCTTCGGCACCGTGATGCTGCTGATTTTTGGCGCGAAATCGCTGATTTCTTCGCGAGCCGTGTTCATCACGCGGTTCATCTCGTTGAGGATATGCAGGCGTCCGTCTCTGGCCTGCGTCACGGCAACACGCATGATCTCTTCGGTGATGCCATTGATTTTAATATCCATTTGCAGCGCGGTGAGTCCGGCTTCGGTACCCGCCACTTTGAAATCCATGTCGCCGAGATGGTCTTCGTCGCCGAGAATATCGGAGAGGACGAGGAAACGATCCCCTTCCTTAATCAGCCCCATGGCGATGCCGGAAACGGGGCGCTTCATCGGTACACCGGCATCCATCATCGCAAGCGAGGTGCTGCACACGGTGGCCATGGAAGAGGAGCCGTTGGACTCCGTGATTTCCGACACGGCGCGCATGGTATAGGGGAATGCTTCCTTGCTGGGGAGCAGCGGCTCCACCGCACGGCGGGCGAGCTTGCCATGGCCGATTTCGCGGCGTCCGGGGGCGCGCAAAAAGCCCACTTCACCGACCGAGAAGGGCGGGAAGTTGTAATGCAGCATGAAACGGTCGCGGCCTTCGCCCTCGATCGTGTCGATGATTTGCTCATCCTGCGCGTTGCCGAGCGTTACCACGCCGAGCGATTGCGTTTCGCCACGGGTGAAGAGTGCCGAACCGTGGGCGCGGGGGAGAATGCCCACTTCGATGGCAATCGGACGCACGGTTTTGTTGTCGCGGCCGTCGATCCGTTTGCCGGTATCCAGCAGGTCGTTGCGCACGATGTCTTTTTCGATCTTTTTCACCATTTCGCGGATGGTGGTGGGGCTGACGCCCTGCTCCAGAAGCGTGGCTTCCACCGGCGCTTTCACGGCATCGATGGTGTTTTTGCGATCCTGCTTGGAGGGTTTCGCATAGGCTTCGCGGAAACCGGCTTCGGTTTGTTCGCGCACCCATTGCAATTGCTCTTTGGTGTAAGGGGCTTGCGTGACATCCCACGGTTCTTTGGCGGCTGCTTCAGCGAGCTGGATGATCAGATCCAGCACCGGCTGCATGCCTTTATGGCCGAACATCACAGCGTCGAGCATCACGTCTTCCGGGAGTTCCTGTGCTTCGGATTCCACCATCAGCACCGAGGAACGCGTACCGGCGACCACGAGGTCCAGCTGGCTGTCCAGTGCTTGCGAGATGTAGGGATTCAGCACGAATTGCCCGTCGATATACCCCACGCGGGCACCGGCAATCGGGCCAAGAAACGGTACACCGGAGAGGGTCAGCGCCGCAGAGGCACCCACCAGTGCGGGGATATCCGGGGAGTTTTCCATGTCGTGCGAAATCACGGTGCAGATCACCTGTGTTTCATTGCGGAAATATTCGTGGAACATCGGGCGGATGGGGCGATCAATCAGGCGGGAGATCAGCGTTTCGCGCTCGGAAGGTTTGGTTTCGCGTTTGAAGAAACCACCGGGGATTTTGCCCGCAGCATAGGTTTTTTCAAGGTAGTTCACGGTCAGCGGGAAGAAATCAATATCCGGCTTTTGTTTTTTTTCGGCGACTACGGTGCAGAGGATTTGGGTGTCGCCATAGCTGACGAGCACGGAGCCATCGGCCTGACGGGCCATGCGACCGGTTTCCAGTGTCAGGGTGCGCCCTGCCCATTCGATGGATTTACGTACGATATGAAACATTCGATGCTTTCTCTTTCAATCTATTGCAATGGATAATAAGGAAAACCCCCGGCAAGCGGGGGTTTTCAGTGTATAGTTTACCTACTGGGCCGCAGGGGCTGACCCATCTGCCAGCAAGGTAATGGTCACTTGATCCGGGTATTTCTGGTAGGCTCCGGTGTAGCCATCCACGGCGATACCAATCACGCCGCCCAGTAGCACGTTCCCCAGTGCCCATGGCTCCAGCGTTTCTTCCACGATGCTATCGCCCTTACCACCCTGTACATAGCACTGGACAAGCAGCGGACCATCGCCACGGTTGACGGTCACGGCACCGGGCACGCGGGCGCGGTATTCCTGACCTTTTTTGTCTTTGAAGATGCAATCGGCTTGCAGGGCAGGGTTGGTATTCACCTGCACATTCTGCGTACGACCTTCAATGATGCTGGCGCAGGCTCCCAGAGCCAATGCCCCCACCAAACTCAATGCAATAGAGGTTTTCATAAGTTGTGCTCCTGCCGTCACTATTTCCGTAAGCCTAGCGAGGCGATCAGTTGTTCATAACGCTTCACGTCGCGGCTTTTGAGGTAATCGAGCAGGCGACGGCGACGTCCGACCAGAATCAACAACCCACGGCGGGAGGTGTGATCCTTCGCATGGGTTTTGAAATGTTGGGTGAGGTTGGCAATGCGCTCGGAGAGCACGGCAACCTGTACTTCCACCGATCCGGTATCGCCTTTGGCGGTGGCATATTTGGAAATGAGCGTTTGCTTGCGCTCTTGTGTAATCGACATCGGGTGATCCTTTTCAGTTCAAGGTAAATCCGCGAACCGATGCGAGCACTTGTTCCTTCACAGCAACAATGACAACCAGCACCCCTGAATCGCATACCTGATACTGGCCGGTTTTGGATGCGGGCAGTTCAGGCAGTTCAGCGACAGGGATCCGTTGCCCGTGGCGCAATCGGTCGATGAGCGTACCGCTTAGCGGCAGTTCCGGGATGTCGTCCAGAACCGTCGTCAGAGGGTACACCAGCCCATCAAGCGCCGCACTATGCACGGCTTTTTCCAGTTTTTCCAGTGAAATCGCATGGTCCAGCGTAAATACGCCGCAGGCGGTGCGGGTGAGGGTCGCTACATGCGCGTGGGTGCCAAGACACTCCCCCAGATCGCGGGCGAGCGAGCGGACATAAGTGCCCTTGCCGCACTCCATTTCCAGCACCGACTGGCGACGTTCGGGCGTGTGGGAGAGAAGTGTTAAGGCATGGACCTGCACCTCGCGGGTGGGAATGATGACCGTCTCACCTTCCCGCGCCCTGTCATAGGCACGTCTCCCTTGTTGTTTGATGGCCGAAAACACCGGCGGACGCTGCTGAATGCTCCCGGTGAAGGCGGGCAGGGCGGCTTCAATCGCGGCCTGGGTGGGGGTATGGTCGGAGGTGGCGAGCACCGCGCCCTCGCGGTCGTCGGTGGTGGTCGCCTCGCCCCATTGCACGGTAAAGCGGTAGCGCTTGCGGGAGTCCATCATGAAGGCAACGGTTTTGGTGGCCTCACCCAGCGCCAGCGGCAACACGCCATCGGCGAGCGGGTCGAGCGTGCCCGCATGGCCGATGCGGAGGCGGGGTTTCGAGGCGCGATGAGCGATGATTCGATCATTCGATGATTGGTTCACCCCCTCCCTATCCCTCTCCCGCGGGAGCGGGGGAGGTTGGAGGCAGTGCCTCCAAGGGAGGGGGGGGGCTTCTGAATCCTGAATCCTGAGCTCTGAACCCTTTAGCAACAACCACTTCACCTTTGCCACCGCCTGCGCGGAGGTCATGTTGAGAGGTTTGTGGAGTGGCAGCCAGCCGTTAAGTGGGGCTGTACGCATCAACGAATCATCCTTCATCGAGTCATCGCCCATCACTCCACCGTAAATGGGCGGCCGACCAGATCGCGGATGCCGTCTTCTACGTTGAGTGCGCCGGAAACGATACGATGCACGGTGGAGCAGATGGGCATGGAGACGTCATACCCCTCCGCCAGTTGCGCGATGGACTCCGCATTGGCCAGCCCTTCGGCGACGCTCATGCGCTCACCGATGATTTCCGCCACGGTTTTGCCTTGGGCGAGTGCGATCCCCGCCGAGGTGTTGCGCGATTTGACGCTGCTACAGGTGAGCATCATATCGCCGATACCGGAAAGCCCCATCAGGGTTTCTTCCTTGCCCCCCTTGGCGACGACCAGCCGCCGCATTTCGGCCAGCGAGCGGGTCATGAGGGCGGCGAGGGCGTTTTGGCCAAATTGTTTGCCAATCACGATGCCGCAGGCAAGGGCGATGACGTTCTTTACCGCGCCGCCGATCTGCGCGCCGATGACGTCGTCGCTGAGGTAAGGGCGGAAGCTGATGCTCCCCAGCGAATACATCAGATGCTCGCCCAGCGCGTGGTCGGCGCAGGCGAGGGTAGAGGCGGTGGGGAGTCCGCGTGCCACTTCATCGGCAAAGTTGGGGCCGGAGAGCACCGCCACGGGATTGTTAGGCAGCACATCGCCAATCACTTCGCTCATCAGGGCGAGGCTTCCGCGCTCGATCCCCTTGGAGCAGATCACCACCGGCACGGTCGCATCCACCAGATTGGAGAGGGAAATCAGAATCATCCGCACATATTGCGAGGGGATCGCCACCAGCAGAACCTCGGCATCGCAGGCGTCTTCCAGCGAGGAGGTGACACGGATCGCGGAATCGATAAAGGCTTCGGGAAGGTAGAGTTCGTTGACGTTCTTCTCCTTCACCAGCTCCACCACGCGGGCATTGCGCGACCATAAGGTCACGGCGCATCCCGCACGGTTGCAGGCAACCGCTAAGGCGGTTCCCCAGGCTCCGGCTCCGAGTATCGTGACTTTTTTCATCCTACGCTGCTTTCGCTACCGTGATGTGCACGGGGGTTTCGTCCAGTTGGGCGTCGGTGGTATAGAGCGCTCCTTCCAATACGCCATATTCCAGTGTCAGCGCCAGCGTTTGCTCGGTGATGTAGGTGGCGAAGCTCTCCACCGCTTGACGGGCATCTGCGCTTGTCTTTACCCCTAGAAGAATCCGGTCGGCCACATGTAGCCCGGCATCTTTTCGGGCTTGCTGCACCAGACGCACCAGATCGCGGGCGATCCCCTCCTGACGCAATTCCTCGGTGAGGTTTGTATCCATCAGAATCACCGCGTCGTTGGAGGTGAGCGCCTTCACCTGATGCGCGTATTCCGGTTTGGCTTCCAGCGTGAGCGTGTATTCCTCCGGCAGCAGGGTGACTCCGGCGAGCGCAATCTCGCCCTTCGCATTGCGCTCCCATGCGCCTTGCTTGGCGGCGTTGCCGACTTCTTTCATCTTTGCGCCCAAACGCTTACCCGCCACCGGGAAATGCAGTTGCAGCTTGTAGCTGGCGTAATCGAGCATCTTGTCCGGTGTGGCGCTGTGGCATTCCTTGATGTTCAGTTCGTCCAGCAGCAGATTCACCAGCTCGGCGGGCAGGGTATGGTCGGAAAGCCCCACCAGCGTAATGCTCGCCAGCGGTTGGCGGGTGCGGATGTTGTTCGCTGTGCGCAGCGAAAGCGCCACGTTGCAGGCATCGCGCACCCTATCCATATCGCGGATGAGTGTGGCATCCTGCGGCAGATGCGCGACCTCTGGCCAGTCGCTCAGATGCACGCTGTTGCCATGGCCTTCCAGCCCAGAGAAAATCGCCTCGCAGGTCAGCGGCAGCAGCGGAGAAGCCACCCGCGCCACCGTATGCAACGCGGTGAAGAGCGTATCGTACGCCGCCTGTTTTTCTGGCGATTGTTCGCTGCTCCAGAAGCGTTCCCGACTGCGGCGGATATACCAGTTATTTAACAGTTCCAGAAAGTCGGAAATGCTCTGGCAGGCGTTCGGTAGGGCGTAGGCATCCATCGCCTCACGCACGTCTTGCGCCATTACCCGTATTTTGCCGAGCAGATACCGATCGAGCAACGGGAAATGGGTGAGGTCGTGGGTTGCGTGGATGAAACGCGCCTGCACGCCGTCCACATTCGCATAGAGACAGAAGAAGTGATAGGCGTTCCAAAGCGGTTTGATGTAGAGCCGCACCGCGTCGCGGATGAAACTCCCCTCCTTGTCGATATAGAGCTCCATCCCGCGCATCACGGGGGAGGACAGCATATACCAGCGCAGCGCGTCGGCACCGTGCTCCTCAATCAACACCAGCGGATCGGTATAATTGCCCAGGCTTTTGGAGAGCTTGCGGCCCTTATCATCCAGAATCACCCCATGGCAGATGCAGTTGAGGAAGGGTGGTTTATCGAACAGCGCCGTACCCAGCACCATCAGTGTGTAGAACCATCCGCGGGTTTGGGCGGCGTATTCCACAATGAAATCAGCCGGATAATGCGCGTGGAACCAGTCCGCATTCTCAAACGGGTAATGCACCTGCGCATAGGGCATGGAGCCGGATTCAAACCAGCAATCGAACACTTCTGGTACGCGACGCAGC
This sequence comes from Rickettsiales bacterium, assembly GCA_044368015.1. GTDB lineage: Bacteria > Pseudomonadota > Alphaproteobacteria > Rickettsiales > RI-342 > JBIPLF01. Next base: position 16,692 of record JBIPLF010000031.1, on the reverse strand, counting down.
GTATAACGCGGGTTTTCCGGATCGGGCGCAACGAGTTGGTCGATGAACGGACGATGCAGGTCGGTGACTTTCTCGCCGAAGAAATCCTCCAACTCCTTCGCCGATCCAAACACATAGAGCTTGGTATTGGCCGGGTTGTCGCTGCGCCAGACGGGAATCGGCGACCCCCAGAAGCGGTTGCGGCTGATCGACCAGTCCCGCGCATTTTCCAGCCATTTTCCGAACAAGCCGTCCTTCACATGGCCGGGAATCCAGTTGATCTGCTGGTTGAGTTCCACCATCCGATCTTTGAAGGCGGTTACCTTCACATACCAGCTTGGTACCGCTTTATAGATGAGGGGGGTGTCTGTCCGCCAGCAATGCGGGTAGTTGTGGGCGTAATCCTCCCGCTTGATGAGTTGGCCGGAGGCTTTCAGGTAATCGAGGATGCGCAAATTCGCGAGGCCGTATTTCTCCAGCTGTTGCGGGGTGTAGGGTTCGCTTTCATCCTTCGTCCGCTCGGCAATGACGTTGATGCCGCGCAGGGAAAACTCCCTCTCCCTCCGGGAGAGGGGTGGGGTGAGGGTGTTTCGGTCGGCGTTTATAGTTTCCTTCACCCTGCCCTCTCCCACAGGGAGAGGGTTTATGTCCCTCAAGGGGGAAGCAACAGGCCAATCAATATCCCTCACCTCATCCGTATAGCGTCCCGTGTGATCCACCGGGCAGACGAGCGCAATCCCCGCCGCTTCGCACACGCGCTGGTCGTCCTCACCGAAGCCGGGAGCCATGTGGACCACGCCTGTTCCGGCGCCATCCTCGACAAAATCCGATCCATCCAGCACGCGGAAGGCATTTGGGTGTTCGGCGAAATAAGGGAAGAGGGGGATGTAGGCAGCACCCAGCAAGGCCGTTCCAGCAATGGGATAAGTGGGGAGGTCTTCTGCGAGTCCCAGTTCTTTTGCATAAGCGGGCAGGGCAGACGCCGCGAGGATGTAGCAGGTTTGATCCCGCACCACCGCCACATATTCCAGCTTGCCACTCACCGCGAGGGCGAGGTTACTGGGGAGTGTCCAGGGGGTGGTCGTCCAGGCGAGTATATAATAACGGTCGGCTTCCGGCGCGCCTGCGGGGCGGTCTTTCAGTTCAAACGCCACCGTTACAGCCGGATCTACACGCTCGCGGTAGCTATTATCCAGATGCGTCTCGAAGTTGGAAAGCGGGGTTTCCGCCGCCCAAGAATAGGGCATTACGCGGTGCGCTTCATACACCAGCCCCTTGTCGTGGAGCTGCTTGAAGACCCACAGCACCGATTCCATAAACCCGAAATCCATGGTTTTGTAGTCATCGACAAAATCCACCCAGCGCGCCTGACGGGTGACGTAACGCTCCCATTCCTGCGTGAAGCGCATCACCGAGGTGCGGCAATGGGCGTTGAAGTTATCGATACCGTATTCCTGAATGGCTCGCTGACCGGAGATACCCAGTTCCTTCTCCGCTCCCATTTCGGCGGGTAATCCATGACAATCCCAGCCGAAGCGACGCTCCACCCGGTGGCCGCGCAGGGTTTGATACCGCGCTACGGCGTCCTTCACGAAGCCGGTGAGCAGATGCCCGTAATGCGGTAACCCGTTGGCGAAGGGCGGGCCATCGTAAAACACAAACGCGTTGCTGCTTCCATCCGCCTGCGCCGGACGCTGCTCCACCGATTGCCGGAAGGTGTTTTCCGCCTTCCAGCGTTGCAGGATTTCGCCTTCCAGTTCGGGGAAGCGTGGGCTGGCGGGGGCATCGGGGTAGTGTTTCATGGTGCTCATCACAGTACGGATACGGGGAGATTGCTTATACCCATCCGCCCTCTTCCGCGCAAGTGTAGGCGCGTTTGTGACATTCGCGCCACGATTCGGCATGGGAAATGCATCGCCCAGGGTGGTTCGTTTTGCGTGTAAGAGCGGCAGGGGGTACCGTGCCCGATATGAAGTTTCAGGATAGCGCCATTGTGCTCGGAGGCCGGAAGTTTTCCGACCACGCACTGCTGCTGACCGTGCTCACCCATGAATATGGCCTGCATAAAGGCTTGGTGCAGGGGGCGTTTTCCAAGAAATATCAGGGGCATTTTCTGGAAGGAAATCTGCTCTCACTGCAATGGCAGGCGCGACTTCCGGAACAACTTGGCTATTTTGTGTGCGAAATGGAGCATTCCTACACCGCGCAACTGTTGCAGAATCGCGCAAGGCTGAACCTGCTGTCCATTGTGTGTGCGCTGCTGTTGCAACTGATTCCGGAACGCGACCCGCATCCACATCTGTTCACCGCGACGCGGAACCTGTGGGAGGTGCTGACTTCCCCTCTCAGCGACGAGGCATGTTTGGCGGCGTACATCGCCTGGGAGTTGCGGTTGCTACGTGAGATGGGGTTTGGGCTGCATCTGAGCGCCTGCGCCGCCACGGGAACGAGCGAGGAACTCTGTTTTGTCTCGCCGAAATCCGGGCGGGCGGTGTCGTTTGATGTGGGGCTGCCCTTTGCTGGAAAATTGCTCAATCTGCCAAAATTCATGGTGGGAGGGCTGGAGGTGGCTTCTGCCGCCGCCCGGCTTCAGGAACAGGAGGAGGTGGCGGAAGCATTGGTTGACGGGCTGGCGCTGACCCGCTATTTCCTCGAACGCTGGGTGTGTATGCCGCGCAACCTCACCCTTCCGGCGGCGCGTGTGGGGCTGCTCTCTCCGCAACCCGCGATGCATTCCCATGTGGCGTAGGGGGGCGTGAGTGGCCAAAACCCTCTCCCTCTGGGAGAGGGGAGGGTGAGGGACTAGCAACGTCCTGACCACCCTCACCCCGGCCCTCTCCCAGAGGGAGAGGGAGTATCACTAAGGAAACCGAATGATCGCTCTACCCGTTGACGATTTAATCCAGCCGATTGCGTTCAAGGATGCGCTCTCTGAACGCTATCTGGCCTATGCGCTTTCGACCATTATGTCGCGGTCGCTGCCCGATGTGCGTGACGGCATGAAACCCGTGCATCGCCGGTTGCTGTTCGCCATGCGCGAGCTGAAGCTCAACCCGGATACAGGCTTCAAAAAATGCGCCCGCGTGGTGGGGGATGTGATTGGTAAGTTCCACCCCCATGGCGACAGCGCCGTGTATGAAACGCTGGTGCGGCTGGCGCAGGAATTTTCGCTCCGCTACCCGCTGATTGAGGGGCAGGGGAATTTCGGTAGCATTGATGGCGATAACGCGGCCGCCATGCGGTATACCGAGGCGCGCCTGACCGATGTGGCGATGGCGCTGATGGCCGATCTGGATATGGATACGGTCGATTTCCGCCCCACCTATGATGGCAGCGAACACGAGCCGGTAGTGTTCCCTGCGGCCTTTCCAAATCTCCTCGCCAATGGGTCGGAGGGGATTGCGGTGGGGATGGCGACCAGCATTCCGCCTCATAATGCGGGCGAATTATGCGCGGCGTTGATCCATCTCCTCACCCATCCGGAGGCGAGTGTTGCAGAACTGATGCAATGGGTGCAGGGGCCAGACTTCCCCACCGGCGGTACGGTGATTGAAAGCAAGGAAACACTCCTTAAAGCCTATGAAACGGGCAGGGGGAGCTTCCGCATCCGGGCGCGCTGGGAGGTGGAGCAGCTCAGCCACGGCATGTACCAGATTGTGGTGACGCAGATTCCCTATCAGGTGCAGAAATCCAAGCTGATCGAAAAAACGGCGGACCTGTTCCGCGCTAAGAAGCTCGCGCTGCTGGGCAATATCCGCGACGAATCCACCGAAGATATCCGGCTGATTCTGGAGCCGAAATCCCGCGCCGTAGACCCGGAAATGCTGATGGAGTCGCTGTTCAAGCTGACCGATCTGGAAAGCCGGGTAACCCTTAACCTCAATGTACTGACCGCCGGGCTGGTGCCGCGGGTGTTGTCGCTGAAGGAAACATTACAGGCCTTTATCGACCACCGCTACGAGGTGTTGCAGCGCCGCTCGCACTACCGGTTGCAGAAGATCGCCCACCGGATGGAAATCCTGGAAGGGTATCTGATCGCCTATCTGAATCTGGATGAGGTGATTCGCATCATCCGCGAGGAAGACGAACCCAAACCCACCCTGATGCAGCGGTTTAACCTCAGCGATGTGCAGGCGGAGGCGATTCTCAATATGCGGCTGCGGAGCCTCCGCAAGCTGGAGGAAATGGAGATTCGCGGTGAGCATGGCAAGCTCGCGGGCGAAAAAGCCGGGCTGGAGGCGCTGCTCGCCGATCCCGCTCTGCAAACGCAGGCACTCGCGGGTGAGTTCGCCGACATCCGCACCCGCTTTGGCGAGGAAACCACGCTCGGCAAGCGCCGCACCCTGTTCAGCGAGGCGAGTCCCCCCAAAGAAATTGCCGTGGAAGCCTTTGTGGAGAAGGAGCCGATTACCATTCTTTGTTCCAAAATGGGCTGGATGAGGGCGCTCAAAGGGCATCAGGTGGTGCAAGACGACGTGAAATATAAGGACGGCGATAGTGAGGGGTTTGTGCTCACCGGCCAAACCACCGACAAGCTGCTGATGATCACCACCGACGGCAAATGCTACACCGTTCCGTGCGATCGTATCCCGCGCGGCAAGGGATTCGGCGAACCGGTGCGGTTGATTGCGGAAATGGATGCAAAAGCGGAACTGGTGACGCTGCTGATTTACCGTCCAGAGGCAAAATTGCTGTTTGCCAATAGCGAGGGCAAAGGCTTTCTGGTACTCTCCGAAGATGTATTGGCGCAAACCCGTCAGGGGCGTCAGGTGGCCGTGGTGCCGGAGAGCGCAAAACTGCTGCTTTGCCGGTATGTGGAGGGCGATATGCTGGCCGTGATGGGCGATAACCGTAAGCTGCTGGTATTCCCCATGGAGGAAATACCGGTGATGAAGCGCGGGCAGGGGGTGCAGTTGCAACGCTACAAAGCCGGAGGGCTGGCCGATGCCATCGCCTTCTTTAAGGAGGCCGGGCTTAGCTGGGCGATCGGCGGGCGCACCCGCACCGAAACCGACATCACGCCATGGCTCGGCAAGCGGGGGGGCATGGGGCGCTTCCCTCCCACCGGGTTCCCGCGCAGCAACCGGTTTAGTTGAGGGAAGGTCGTATGAGCGCCTCATGGACCAAAACCACGCTCTCCCGCGAGTTTGTGCTGATTTCCGCATTGATTTTTCTGGTGTTTGTGATGCTCTCCGTCTGGCTGACGCTGGAAAGCTACAGCAGTCAGAATCTGCAACTACAGGAACGGCTGGAACGCGAGGCGCAGCGTTTGGATCATGCCATGGCCGCGCAGTTGGAGCCGATGGCCTATGCCATGATGTCGCTTGGTAATGTCATCCGCTCACAACCTGCGGATGATTACACCCGCATCGTGCAGGATATTCGGGCATTTGGTGCGGATAAAAAGCGCTTCGCCGTGGTGGTATGGGCCGATCAACAAGACCGTATCCGGGTGAGTAGCTCGCTGGGACTCCTGTCCGATCCTGTCCCAATTGGTGAGCGCGATTACATGCGTGCGGTGCGGCAGGAGCCATGGAAGCTCCAAATCGGCGAGCCGGTGGAAAGCAGTGTGGGCACCCGTAAGGTGATTCCACTCGCCATGGGGGTTACCGATACCGCCGGTCGCTATCTGGGGGCGCTGGTGATGAGTGTGGATGTGCAACCACTCACCGCAGGGCTGCGCGCCTTACCGAAGGAGCAGGAAATCCACGCGGCGATCATGCTGAGCAGCGGAGGGGTGCTGGCAGAAGCCTCCGAGCCTTCGCGGTATCTTGTTGAGCATTTGCCCCCGCCGGTATTCACCCAATTACTGACTAGGCTCAAAGGCATTACCCCCACGCCAGATGCCCGTTTGCAACGCATCGCCGATGTCTCGAAGGGCAATCTCACGCTCTTTTCGCTGCACTCGCGGCATTACCCTTATGCGGTAGTGATAGCGACGGCGCAGGAAACCGCCTCGCATCATATGTTGAGTGCCTTGTGGCCCCGATTTGTGCAGCTTGGTGTGGTGGCCGGGTTTCTGGTGTTGCTGCTGTGGATGGTACGGCGGCGGGTGATTGCACCGGTGGTGCAGCTCTCGCATATTGTGGCGGAGATTGCCCGTGGTAAGCACGATATTGAAGTCCCCGAAGGTGGGCCGGTGGAAGTGGCGAATCTGGCGTTGCAGGTTAAGCGTATCCGCAACTACATCGCCGAGCGGATTCTGGTGGAAAATGAATTGCGTCACCGCACCGACGAATTACGCCGCTCAAAGGAAATCGCAGAACTCGCCAACCGCAGCAAGTCGGAATTCCTAGCCTGCATGAGCCATGAATTACGCACGCCGCTCAATGCGATCATTGGTTTTTCCGAGGTGATGCGTAACGAATATCATGGGCCGGTAAATAACTCCAAATATCTGGAATATATGGATGATATTCATGCGTCCGGCCAGCATTTACTGGAGATCATCAACGACGTGCTGGACCTTTCCAAAACCGAGGCCGGGGTGATGCATCTGATGGAGCGGCAGACCGATATCCGTCGTCTCATCACTAAATGCCTGCGATTATTGGCGGATAAGGCGCGGCAAAACCAGATTGCCATTCGTCAGGAGATTGCGAGTGATCTGCCCACATTGGTGATTGATGAGTTGCGCATCAAACAGGTGTTGTTGAATTTGCTCTCCAATGCCGTGAAATTCACGCCTGCTGGTGGGGCGGTGACGGTGTCGGCGGGGGTCGATCACAGCAGCGGATGGTGCATGCTCGCCGTGAGCGATACGGGTATCGGCATGAGCGAGGAAGATATCGCCATTGCGCTGGAGCCGTTCGGGCAGGTGGATAGCGGCCTGAATCGTAAATTTGAGGGCACCGGGCTTGGGCTGCCGCTCAGCAAAAACCTGGTGGAGTTGCATCAGGGGCGGCTGGTGGTGGAAAGCGAGTCAGGCATCGGCACGCGGGTGAGTGTGTGGCTCCCACCGCAGCGGATTCTGGCCAATCAGGATGCGGCACAACCCTACCGGTATGAGCAGGAAGAACTTTAGGTAATGCCGTCACCTGCTTGGTGCGTGTTTTACCACCTTAACAGCATCTTTCCTTGGTGGGCGCTTTGTGCCATGCGCTGGTGTGCGTCCTCCACCTCTGCTACCGGCCAGATGCGGTCGAGGGTAAGGGGCAGGGCGCCGCGTTCGATGAGGGGGTAGGCCTCCCTCCTCACCTGCCGCAATATCCGTGCTTTTTCGGCGATGCTGCGGCTGCGGAGCGACGAACCGATCAGTTGCAGCCGTTTCATCAACAGGGGGGCACAGGCCACTTCGGTGGTGGCCCCACGCAGGAAGGAAATCACTACAATCCGCCCTCCCACCGCAGCGGCGCGTAAATTGCGGCTGATGTAATCGCCTCCCACCATGTCCAGAATGACGTCTACCCCTGCGCCGTGCGTCAGGGTTTTGATTTCAGAGACAAAATCTTGTTCCGGATACAAAATGCAGTGATGCGCGCCAAGCGCCCGGCAGGTCTCCGCTTTAGCTTCTGAGGAAACGGTGGTGAACACTTCCGCACCCATTGTCACAGCCCAGGGGATGGCGATACTGCCAATGCCGCTCATGCCGCCATGGATTAGCAGGCGCTCTCCGGTTTTCAGTTTCGCGTCGCGGAACAGCGTTTGGTACACGGTGGCGAGCAGCTCCGGCAGTGCGGCGGCTTCCACCAACCCGACCGTATGGGGGATGGGGAGGAGCAGCCGTGCATCCACCACCACCTCATCCGCATAGCCGCCTTCGGAGAGGAGCGCACAGACGGCATCGCCGCGTTTCCATTCTTTTACCCGATTTCCTACTTCCACAATCGTACCGGAGACTTCCAGCCCCGGAATGGGGGGCGTGCCTTCCGGCTGCGGGTAGAGATTCTGGCGTTGAAAGAGATCGGCGCGGTTGATGCCCGACGCCGCAACGGCGATCCGCACATGGGTGGCGGGGAGGGAAGGGGAGGGAAAGGATTGGAGGGTGAGGGGGCGGCACTCCCTCTCCCTTTGGGAGAGGGGCGGGGTGAGGGCATTAACGGTGTTTGTTGCTTCCCTCACCCCTCCCTCTCCCGGAGGGAGAGGGGGCCGGATACATCCGTCACGCACACCATCTGCGTTATTAGTAGAGAGAGGCCGCTCCTCCGGTTCCCTCTCCCGCTTTAGCGGGGGAGGTTGGAGGCAGTGCCTCCAAGGGAGGGGGTGTTCCCCTGAATCCTGAACCCCGAATCCTGTTCCCTGAACGTCCCCCAATACCAGTGCGCGCACGCTATAACTCCACGGTCATGCCTTCACGCGCCACAAACGAGGCGGGACGGAAGCGGTGCAGTTCCACCGAGATCGCATCCATCATCTGGTCGGTGTGGGAGGGGTCGTGATGAAACACCGCGAAGTTTTTAACTCCCGCCATGGTGGCCAGACGCGCCCCCTCCTGCCAGGTGGAATGCCCCCAGCCGACAAAGCGCGGGAAGGTCTCATCCGTGTAGGTACAGTCGTAAATAAAGAGGTCTGATCCTTCAATCAGCTTCAGGATGTGCTGATCCGGTCTGCCGGGGACATGCTCGGTATCGGTGACATAACACACCGATTTTCCATCGAATTCAATGCGATAACCCGTGGCGCCATTGGGATGGTTGAGCGGAGCGGTACGCAGCGTGATTTCGGGCGATATCTGGAGCGTTTCCCCGGCACGGAAATCAATAAACACCAGCTCGGCGGCCATGATGTCCAGTGTCACGGGGAAGAGCGGCTGCGACATGAGTTTTTCGATCTGCTCGCGCACGCAGCTTTCCGGTAGCAGATGCCCGGCATGGATTTTGATGCGGTTGCCGGGGGTATAGGCCGGGCGGAAAAACGGGAATCCGCTCACATGGTCCAGATGCGTGTGGCTGAGGAAGACATCCACATTGGTACGACCGGTTTTCAGCAACGCATCGCCTAAGCCGCGCATTCCGGTTCCAGCGTCGAACACCAGTGAGTAATCGTCGCAGCGCACCTCAATACAGGAGGTGTTGCCGCCATAGCGGATGGTATCTGGCCCCGGACAGGCGACGCTGCCGCGAACGCCCCAGAAGGTGGTGCTAAAATGCATATGACCTCTTTACCGCAGCGAGTTTCAAAAGAGGTAAGCCTATCCGGCAAATCCTCTACAACCCGTAAACCATAGACAGAGTTTCTGGAACCAAAGACAGGCTTTTGCTATAGGAGAGTCCTATGCGTGCGTTTTTTGCGTCTCTGTTGCAGCATCTCCTCCAGCTTCCCATGCGGTTGCGGGTATGGAGGCTACGGATTATGGCCCCGGATAAGCGGCGGCGGCTATGGGCGGCGATCCTGCTGGTGCTGGCCTGCGCGGGAGTGTTTGTGGGGTATGACATCTATCAGGCGCGGAGCAGCTACCGCGAGGTGTATGGCCGCTATTACGATTATTATTATCAAGCCTATCTGCCGCGCATGGGGGAGATGAAGGCACAGCATTATGCCAGCTACTATGCTGGGTATTTCGCGGATTATTATACTTCCGATGCCTATGAGGAGATGCTGGAGGGGTTCTTTGACTTTGAGATGGGCTGGATCGGCGAAGGCACCAATGGCAGCAAGCATCTGAGTTTTGAGGGGTATCAATGGCTCAAGGCCTTTGAGGGGGTGCGGCTGACACCCTATTTCGATGCGGGTGGTAAAATGACGGTCGGTTATGGGCATCTGATGCGTCGCGGCGAGTTGCACGGCTCGCTGACCATGGCGCAGGCCGAAGAGCTGTTGAAGCAGGATGTGGCGATCGCCGAAGGGGTGGTGCAGCATTACGTCACCGTGCCGCTTCGGCAGAGCCAGTTCGACGCACTGGTGATGCTGGTGTTCAACATCGGGGCGGGGCAGTTTGCGGAAAGTCGGTTGCTGCGCTATGTCAATGCCGGGGATCACCAACGGGCGGCGAAGGAGTTTCTGCGCTGGCAGCATGTGGATGGCGAGAAGGTGCCAGGGTTGCAACGCCGCCGCAGTATTGAGCGCGCATTATACCTTTCTTAAAGGTGGGTTGATACAATTCCCTTGTGGGAAACGGTGCGTTTCCGACATGCTGAGTGGATGACTAAAGGAGTTCTATGATTCGTAATGTCTGTATCTATTGCGGCGCTCAGGATGCCGTTCCCGAAAAATACAAAGAAGTCGCCGCTGAATTTGGAGCGGAACTCGCCCGCCGCGATGTCGGACTGGTCTATGGTGGTGGTGACTGCGGGCTGATGGGGGCTTCTGCCAACGGTGCCCTGAAAGCCGGTGGTCGGGTGATTGGGGTGTTCCCCGCGGAATTGCGCTCGTTGGAAGTGGAGCATAAGGGCCTGACCGAGATCATCCATGTCCACAGCATGCATGAACGCAAAATGCAGATGTTTCGCCGCTCGGATGCCTTTGTGGCGTTCCCCGGCGGCTTTGGCACCATGGACGAAACCTTTGAGATGATTACCTGGCATCAGCTGGGGATGCATCAAAAACCTATTGTCATTTTTAACCATGAGGGGTACTGGGATCATTGGGTACAGCTCACCGAGCGGATGCTGGAGCTGGGTTTCGCCCGTCCCGAAACGCGGGATTGCTATAAGGTAGCCAACCGCTTCGAGGAGATTTTCACCATACTGGGTGTCTAGCTGATGTAAATCAGCGGCGTATCAGTATATTTTAAGGAAGAGCATTCACATGCCTGATGCTGCTTTTTACGCTCGCAAGGGACCGTTCACTGTTGCGCAGATTGCCGAAGCGTTAGGGGCCGAGCTGGTCAGCGAGCATCCTGAAACCGCATTGTGCGACGTTGCGACGCTGGACCTCGCCACGCCGGAACATGTGACCTTTGTGGATAATCCGCGCTATCTGCCGGTGCTGGAGAAAACGCAGGCCGGGGCGTGCATCATGCATCCCAAGCATCGGGAGAAAGCGCCTTCCACCCTGACCCTGCTCCTCACCGAACATCCCTATCTGGCCTTTGCCCGCATGGCGGCGCTGTTTTACCCGGAAGCGGCGCGGGCCGGAGCGACACTGCTTCCTTCCAAAGAGGGGCGTATAGCGCCCGACGCCGTGATTGGCGAAGGGGTAGAGCTGGGCGAGGGCGTGATTGTCGGGGCTGGAGCCAAAATCGGCGACCGTACCTCGATTGCCATGGGAACGATTGTTGGGAAAGGTGTGCAGATCGGCAGCGATTGCGTGATCGGTGCGCATTGCACCTTCCAATATACGCTGATGGGCAATCAGGTGGTGGTGCATCCGGGCGTGCGGATTGGGCAGGACGGATTTGGTTTTGCGCCCTCGCCAACCGGGTTTGTGAAGATTCCCCAACTGGGGCGGGTGCTGATTGACGATGATGTGGAGATCGGGGCCAACACCTGTATCGACCGGGGAACACTGGGCGACACCAAAATTGGCCGGGGCAGTAAAATCGACAATATGGTGCAGATTGGCCATAATGTGTCGATCGGCATCAATTGTATTATCGTATCGCAGGTGGGGATTGCAGGCAGCAGCACCATCGGCAATGGCGTGATGGTGGGTGGTCAGGCCGGTATCGCCGGTCACTTGCGCGTGGGCGACGAAGCCCGCATTGCAGGCGGTAGCGGTGTGGTGCAGGACGTGCCCGCCAAGGCAACGGTGGGGGGGTATCCCGCCCTGCCGATCCGCGATTGGCATCGCCAGTCGATTCGCAAAAAACAGGGCGGAGATCGTCCGGAACAACCAGCGCGCACTGACCGTCCCGAACAAGCCCGCACCGAGCGGCAGGATCGTCCGGATCGGCAGCCGCGGGGCGAGCATCAACCGCGTGGCGACCGTTCGGATCGTCAGGGCGAATTCCGCCAGAACCGGCAGCGTCGCCCGGAAGGTGAAGGGCGCCGCAACCAGTTCGGCGGCGAGCGTCAGCCGCGTTTCGATGGAGGCCGCAACCACAACGATCAGGGAAACCGGGACGATAATATCGGTAACCGCATCACGGATCACCGGCCGCGGCATGCAGAAGGCAATGGCAACAGCCATCGTCGTGACCCCAATCGCCAGCCGGGGAATCGGTTTGGGGGCGGGGAAAGAGGCAATTTCCGTGCTCCGGGCGATGCGCCGGGTAACAGTTTTGATCATGAAGAACATCAACCGGGCGATGTCGATGGTAACCGCGAGCATGTCGTGTCGCCGCGTCGCAACGCTCCGCGTAATGGGATGAGGAACCCCAGAGGCAATGCTGGAAATTACTGAGATACAAACGCTGATTCCGCATCGTTACCCGCTGCTGCTGGTCGATCGCATTACGGAACTGGAAGTGGGCGTCCGCGCTGTGGGCCTGAAAAACGTCACCATGAATGAACCGCATTTCATGGGGCATTTTCCGGGAAAACCCATCATGCCCGGCGTGCTGATTGTGGAAGCGATGGCGCAAACCTCCGCCGTGCTGGTGGTGGAATCGCTGGGGCGCGAAACCGCTGCCGGGAAGCTGGTCTATTTCATGACCATCGACAACACCAAATTCCGCAAACCGGTGGTGCCGGGGGACCAGTTGTTTCTGGAGGTCGTCAAAACCCAGAATCGTGGCCCGGTGTGGAAATTCGCGGGCACCGCACGGGTGGATGGTCAGGTGGTCGCCGAATCCACTTTCTCCGCCATGATTGTGGACAAGCCAGAGTAGGTTGGCTGTGGCCTCCCCGTCATTGCGAGGAGGCATCGCCGACGAAGCAATCCATTCTTTTTTCTAGGTTGCCGCGTTCGCGTTGCTCGTTCGCAATGACGGGCAAAAACGTGCGCACCCGCTCAGGTTGTGCGAACTGTTGCATATTTATGACAAATCTGTTGCATTTTAGCTAAAAACGCTTATAATCCGGTTCATTCTTACACGACGTACAACGTCAGATGCACAGGAACCCACAATCGTGGGTGGTTTTTTGGTCCTGATTCGCTGGCGATATAAAACAGGAAAAAAAACAAGGGAGGCGTGTATGAAATACCCGTTGAAAGCTGTTGCACAACGTTTCTTGGAATCGGTGGCGACGAAGGGAATGCACCACCACACAGGCCCGACACTGGAAGACAACTTCCGGCGTTATGGGGTTGCTGTGGGCGCGCAGACTCCGGAACGCTACCGCGACATTGCGAAGCAATTCTATCAGGACATGTTGGAAAGCGATGACCCGCTCTGCTCCCGTGAATGGGTAGGGCAGGGACAGTTACACATCGCCTACAACCGTTGCTACCGGGGGACGTTTACCCGTCAGGGCAAGCCGCTCTCTTTTATGGTCGTAACGGAAGAGGTTTCCAGAGAGGCAATGGAAACCTGTCACTGATGGAGAATGCAAAAGACTCGATAATGTTTTCGCTTTTTTCTCAGATAAGGAGCGTGAGGCGACGTGTAGTCAACCTACACGAGGCAAAACGCGACACAGTCTGAGGGAAAATGGGCAATACTATCCTTGTCAGCAATGCTAAAACCTTCTAGGGGGGCGGTATGCACCGTCCCCCTCTTTTCATCGTCGCCGGGCCGACCGCCAGCGGAAAGTCTGCGAAGGCGATGGAATGGGCAGGGCAATTCCCCGCGCAGATCATCAATGCCGATAGTATGCAATGCTATGCGGCGCTTCCCCTTTTAACGGCCGCGCCCTCAGCGGAAGAGCGTGATGCGGTGCCGCATTATCTGTACGGCATCCTGAGTCCCGCAACGCAATGGTCGATGGGAGAGTGGCTGGCACAGGCCCGCCTCTGTATCCAGCAGGTGTGGGATGCGGGCGAAACGCCCATCGTGGTAGGGGGAACGGGGTTGTATCTTCATGCACTGATGCATGGGATATCAGCCATTCCTCCGGTTCCGGACGCAATTCGGGCAGAGGTGCAGAGCCGCTATCACGCCGAGGGGCTGGCCGAGCTGCTGCGGTTTTTCTATGCACTGGATGCCGATGCCGCCGCGCAGGTGGATGCCCAAAACCCCCAACGGGTGATGCGGGCGCTGGAAGTGCGTCTGGCGACCGGCATATCGTTGCCGGAATGGCAGAAACGCCATCCCCCACAACCACCTTTTCCTCATGCGGAGATCCGTGCGGAATTGCGGATGCCCGACCGCGCCACCCTTTATGCGCGCTGCGATGCAAGGTTTAGCGCCATGCTAGAGGCGGGGGCGCTGGCGGAGGTGGCGCGGCTTACTGCGTCCCATCCTGAATGGCAGCGTCTGCCCATCCGTCGCGTGTTAGGGGCTGTGCCGTTGGCGCGGCATCTCGCCGGGGAGTGTAGCCTTCAGGAGGCGATTGCTACAGCGCAGCGCGATACCCGGCATTATGCGAAGCGGCAGATGACCTGGTTTCGGCACCAGTGGGTGCATCGCCCATAAAAAAGGCGGGACCTGATGGCCCCGCCTTCGTTCCTTCTCAGAACCCAGAGATGACTATACTTCATCCCACAGCAGGAAGTTGCTGGCTGTGAGGTTGGCAATATTCGCTCCGGAGAGGAACAGTGTGTCGCCACCGGCGATGAGATCGAGGTCGATGAGTACCCCGCCCACGGTCGTTGCGATGTAACCCGCAGTGACCAGCTCGCTGAAATTGTACTGGTTGTCGATGATGTCTGCCGCGCCTTGCAGGCCGATGACATCCGTTACGCCGAATCCGGTGATGGTGTCGCTGCCCAGACCATCTTCAAACACAAAGAAGTCTGCGCCGCTGCCACCTACCATGGTGTCGTTTCCGGTGCCACCATCCAGATAATCATCACCGGTGCCGCCGTTGAGCGAGTCATTGCCCACGCCACCGCCGAGTGTATCATTATGGTTGCCGCCGGAAAGCGTGTCATTTCCGTCGTCTCCGAGCACCAAATCATCGCCATTGTCGCCCTGTACATTGTCGTTATCGGCGCCGCCATAGACGGAGTCATTCCCATTATCTCCGTTCAGGACATCGCCTCCGATTCCGCCGAACACTGAGTCGTCTCCATCACCGCCGAAGACGAGGTCATTCTCGCTTTCGCCTAGAATGGTATCGTTACCCAATCCGCCGCGAAGGGTGTCGTTTCCGCCCCCGCCTTGCAGGCGATCCGCTTTGTCTTCATTGATGATAAAGGTGAAGGCTTCACCCAGAATGGAATCGTCGCCCAGACCGCCATAGACCGTATCCGATCCATTGCCGCCCCAGATTTTGTCGTTGTCATCCAGACCGCTGATGGTGTCGTTGTCGTCACCGCCATGGAGGGAATCAAGTCCGCTGCCGCCGGTGATCTGGTCGTTTCCGCCGCCGCCATCCGCGAGGTCATTTCCATCTTCGCCGGAGACGGTATCCGCGTCGCTGCCTCCGGAGAGGGTGTCTCCGCCCGTGCCGCCAAACAGGCGATCTTTACCCGCACCACCCAACAGGAGATCATCACCGCCATTGCCGTAAAGCAAATCGTTCCCTGCTTCGCCATCGATGGTATCGTTGCCCGCATCCGTGGCGCTGATGGCTACTGTATCGTTTCCGGCACCGGCGTAGATTTCATCTGCGGCATCGGTGGCTGCAATCACTTCGCTTCCGTTGGTTCCGTAAATAGGCATATCATACTCCTCGTTTGTTATCAGGGGGCTATCGTATTTCCCATTTTTCCTCAGACTACGTCGTGCTTCGCCTCATGTAGGTTTATTACACATTGGGTCGCACTCCTTAGTCTGAGAAAAAAGTGAAAACACGATACATCATGTCAGCTCGCACTCAGAAAAGACCGTCCCATCCGCCATGTGTGGCGAACAGGCGACGCATTTTAAGCGCGACGCGGTACCTTTACCACAGAATCAATAAATTGACAAAAACCTTATTGATTGGGGGGGGGGGATGCCTAGGGGTTGCAGTGTTTTGTGGGGGGGGGCGGATACCGGCACCATCTCCATGATTTCCGCTGCGCATCGCCCCGGTGATGCATATCGTCTGGGAGGCGGTGGATAGCCTTGAGACTTCTGAGCGCGGCGCAGGCGGGTTTGGCTCTACAGGGGTGTAGGGCTAGAGGCCGGTGATGAAGATGAGCGGGCACGCGATAGCGTTGGAGGTTGCTAGATAAGTGGAGGTGGAACCGGTAGTGGCCGTTCCTGTATTGCAGGCGGTATCATGGTGCGAAACGCGCAGGATACCAGTGCCTGGAACACCATCGTCGATTTTGGTATCGATTGCCATGGCCTCCTGAGGGGAAAAAGCGTCTCTCCCCGGAGTAGTGTTCGTCGTCGCCATACCGCACTGCAATATGTTACCATAGAAGCCATCATAATATGTGACACTACTGGATTGGTTTCCATAGTAAGAAAATGAACAGCCACTGCCAGATAGAGCAATCTTAGGTACATTAATGCCGATCAACGCATGGACTGTACCTCCCGTTCCCGCAAGGCCGCTAAAAGATCCCTTAATCAGATTAGCCAGTGCCATCTGCTCCCATGCGCCGAAAATCTCTCCGGCGGTGCTCGCAGCACTGGCAACATCCATCTGTCCATTGCCATTCCCATTCGCCACGATGGTGCTGGACCAGAAGGTAGTGGCGTTGGTGATGTCGCCCGGCAGGCCCTGATACTTATCGACGAACATATTCATGGCGGCTTCATAGGATTGCAGGTCTGACGCTACGCGATTCACCTGCGAGCTGCGGATCATGCTGCGCCCCACCATCACCCCACCGAGAATCAGGCCGATGATCACCAGCACGATGGAAAGCTCAACCAGCGTAAAACCCTGTTTTGTTTGGTGTGTTGCAGTGGGA
>JBIPLF010000030.1:20000-24322 GCA_044368015.1 Rickettsiales bacterium | reverse complement strand
GGCGTGTCTTTGGATTCCCCAATGCGCGACTGTGTAAACGATACAGCGGTTTGGGTTCCATTTACATCTGGAGAGGTGGATGATTCAGTCATCGATCAGTTGCTCCTAAGTAAAGCGAGATGGTGGAGCGCCTACCTATATCCCTTTGATGTGACAGACTGATGACACAATTCTGAGAGCGGCACCTCGACGGCTGTGGTTTTGTTGCCAGTGCAGAGTACAATGGACCGAATCACTCATTAAAGGATACATCACGCCCGCATCAACCCCGCCGTGACCTTCGCCCGCAGGGCCTCCGCAGCGACCTCGGTAGTCTGGTCGATCCGGTCGATCGTTACCCCCAGATCCTGAATCAGCCCGTTCTGGATACTATACACCCAGCCATGCACGGTGAGGTCCTGCCCGCGTGCCCAGGCATCCTGCACGATAGTGGTTTGGGATACGTTCAACACCTGCTCTATCACATTCAGCTCGCACATCACATCGTGATGGTGCTGCTTCTCGACCTTGGAAAACACCTGCATATGGGTACGGGCGACATCCTGCACATAGCGCAGCCAGTTATCAATCAGCCCCAGCTTGCGCTGGTTCAGCGCCGCTTCCACCCCGCCACAACCGTAATGGCCGCAGACGATGATATGCTTTACCTTCAGCGCTTCCACCGCATATTGAATCACCGACAGGCAGTTGAGATCACCATGCGCCACCACATTGGCGACGTTGCGATGCACAAACACCTCGCCCGGCATCAACCCGATAATCTGGTTGGCAGGCACACGGCTATCCGAACAGCCGATCCACAGATATTCCGGCGTTTGCTGCTGCGAAAGTTGCTCAAAAAATTGCGGATCCAGCTCGCGCATCCGCGCCGCCCAGTGGCGGTTGTTTTTGAGGAGGGAATCGAGATTGGACACGTATTGCTGCTCCATTTTTTATCACTCTACCCGTAGAGAAGGGGGAGCGCTACACCCGCTCCACGCACACGGCCACGCCCATACCGCCGCCGATACACAGCGTCACCAGCCCTTTTTGCGCTCTAGTGCGCTGCATGCCGTAGAGCAGCGTGACGAGACACCGCGCGCCTGAGGCACCAATCGGATGCCCCAGCGCAATCGCGCCGCCGCTGATATTCACCCTGGCCATATCCCAGCCCATTTTCTGATTCACGGCGATGGCCTGCACAGCGAAGGCCTCGTTGGCTTCGATGAGGTCCAGCTCGGTGGCTTTCCAGCCCGCACGCTGAAGCGCCCACTCACTCGCCGGAATCGGCCCCGTGCCCATGATACGCGGCTCCACCCCCGCCTGCGCGTAGGACACCACGCGGGCAAGCGGCGTCAGCCCACGCTTTTCAGCCTGCGAGGCGCGCATCATCAGCACCGCCGCCGCGCCGTCATTGATACCGGACGCATTTCCCGCCGTCACTGTGCCTTCCTTATCAAAGGCCGGACGGAGCTTACCGAGCGCCTCCGCCGTCACACCGTCGCGCGGGAATTCATCCGCATCCACGGTGATCTCACCCTTACGATCGGCAATCACCACCGGGGTCATTTCATCCTTAAACGCGCCCGCCTTCCGCGCTGCCTCGCATTTCTGCTGAGAGCTTGCGGCAAAGGCGTCCTGCATCTCCCGCGTGATGCCAAATTCTCTGGCGATGTTCTCCGCCGTGACGCCCATATGGTAGCCATGCATGGCCTCCCATAACCCGTCTTTAATCATGGTGTCGGTAAGGGTGCCATCGCCCATCCGCAATCCCGGACGCGCCAACACCGCGTGGGGTGCCAGCGACATATTTTCCTGACCGCCCGCAATCACCACTTCGCTATCACCGGCGAGGATTGCCTGCGCACCGAGCATCGCGGCACGCAAGCCCGATCCACACACCTGATTCAATCCCCATGCGGGGGTTTCCTTTGGAATACCAGCCTGAAGCGATGCCTGCCGCGCCGGGTTCTGCCCCTGTGCCGCGGTGAGCACCTGCCCCAGAATCACCTCCGACACCTCAGCGGCATTGAAAGAAGCCCGTTCCAGCACCGCACGAAGCACGGTGCTCCCCAGCATATGGGCAGGAACGGAGGCCAACGCACCGGAGAACGCACCAATCGGGGTACGCGCCGCACTGACAATCACAACCGGATCATGGGACATGGAGACACTCCTTGAGGGAAAAGACACTCCTCTCAGTAGCAAACCCAGTCAGTGGATACAAGGGCAACGTCATTGCGAGAAGGTGAAGCCGACGAAACAATCCAGCCAAATATCCGTTTGCTGGATTGCCGCGCTCGCGTTGCCCGCTCGCAATGACGGAAAGATCACGCCAGCGCTTCGAACATCAAGGCATCGCGCACAACAGCTTGCCTCTACTGCTCCTTCAGCCCGTGATACATGGCATCGGAAAGCGGCGTAAAGAGATAGGAAAGCAAGGTCCGCTCGCCGGTAACAATCAGCGTATCGGCAGGCATCCCGGGATAGAGCACCACATCGGGTGTGTCTTTAAGCTGGGTTTGGTCCACCTCAATCCGCGCCAGATAGTAGGATTCGCCGCGCTGCTCATTCACAAACCGGTCGGCCGAGATGGAAATCACCTCTCCCTTCAGCGGCGGAATCCGACGCGCTTTATAGGCGGTAAGCCGTACCTTGGCGTGCAATCCTTTATGCACCACGTCGATATCCTGCGGATGCACCTTCGCTTCGATGATCAGTTTGTCATCCTGCGGGATAATATCCATAATCGGCGTACCGGGGGTAATGACCCCGCCTTTGGTATGGAATTTGAGTCCCGTGACAATCCCGGACTGCGGTGCATAGATGGTCACACGGTCCAGAATATCTTTGGAGGCACGCACCTGCTCTTCCAGCGTCGAGAGATCCACCTGCGTTTTGCGCAGTTCATCGACGATTTTATTCAGGGCTTCGTTACGGGCATTGATGATCTCCATCTGCGTTTCGCTGATGGTCTGCTTGGCACGGGCAATCTTAGCCAGATATTCGCCGCGACTCCCTTCCAGTTCTGTTTCCTTGCGTTGCAGGGCCAGCAACCGGGTTTTGGGTGCATTTCCGGACTGATAGAGGGTGCGCACCCCTCCAATTTCCTCACGGATCAGCACCAATTGACTACGCGCTGCATTTTCCTGCGCCTGCATCCCGCCGATTTCATCTTTCAATTGCTCAATCCGCTGATTCAGCACATCGATCTGCCCGGAAAGCCCTAATTTACGCGATTCAAACAGGCGTTTCTGACTGTCCACCATATCGGCAATTTCAGGGTTTCTGGCACTGGCGGCCTGAAGCTCCGGGGTGATTTCCATCACCTCTTTGCCGTCACGCTCCGCAAGCAACCGACGCTCAGCGGCACGGGAAGCGAAATACTGCGCACGCAACAGATCGGATTTAGACTTCGCAGCGGTCTGACTGAGCTTCACCAGCGGTTGACCGGCTTTCACCGTCACCCCCTCATGCACCAGAATGGCTTCAATAATGCCGCCTTCCAGATGCTGGATGGTTTTTTTATTGGTATCGAGCACCACCGTGCCCTGTGCCACGGCAGCACTATCAAGCGGCGCAAATGCAGCCCACATCCCAAAGGTGCCAAACACCCCCAGCACCACCCACATTCCAATGCGAATGGTCGAAGCCCCGACGATTTTCCGCGCTTCATCGGCCCCTGCATCGCGGATAAGTAATGCCCGCGAAAACACATCGGCAAAGCGGGTAAAGCCGCCCGCCATCCGCTGCATGGGCTTGCCTTCTTCCAGCGAACATTTTTCCACCATCGTCTGTAGCATTGTCATGGCTCTATCCCTGCTTCCGTGTGACAGAAGGCCCCGTACCCGGCTCACCGGCCACGTCCTCACCAGAGGTACCCGCCTCTACAATTTGCTCAACGCGTTGCGGCGCGTTCCGCACATATTTACCTAAGATTTCCTCCCGCGGGCCAAAGGCTTCCAGCGCCCCCGCCCTCAGCATGATGATTTTATCCAGATTTGCCACCAAGGACGGCTTATGCGCCACCATGATGGTGGTAATGCCCAGCTCCTTGGCAATCGCCAGCGCACGCGTAAGCGCCCGTTCGCCATCGCCATCGAGGTTCGAGTTCGGCTCATCGAGCACCAGCAGCTTCGGACGGCGGAACAAGGCCCGCGCCAAACCAATCCGCTGTTTTTGTCCTGGCGAAAGTCCCGCCAGCCCCTCACCCACCACCGTATCATAGCCTTTGGGAAGGCGCAGGATCATATCATGGGTTCCGGCCATCATCGCAGCTTCCACCACTTCCTCATCCGTTGCGGAAGGGTCCAGACGGGCAATGTTATTGCGCACCGTGTCGG
>JBIPLF010000030.1:0-15000 GCA_044368015.1 Rickettsiales bacterium | reverse complement strand
TTATTACAGCCACACCGTGTTTGAAGTCGTCACCGACCGTCTGGGCGCGCAAGGGACGGTGCTGGCCGGTGGCCGTTACGACGGACTGGTGGCGCAGATGGGTGGCCCCGCCGTTCCTGGCATCGGATGGGGTGCGGGCATCGAACGATTGCTGGCCTTGATGGCGGAGGAAACCGCTTCCGTCACGCCGCTGGTGGTGATTGCGCTCAGCGAGGCGATGAGCCTCCCGGCCTTGCAAGTGGCGCACCAACTGCACCAGGCGGGGCTGCACGCCGAGCTGATCCACGCCATCGGCTTCAAAAAGGGCCTCAAAATTGCCAACCGCTTGCAGGCCAAGCGTGCGATTCTGATCGGCGATGAGGAATGGGCCGCTGGTCAGGTGGCGCTCAAGGATTTAACCAGCGGAGAGCAGCGGGTCGTGGCTATCGAATCGCTGACAATGGCACTCGGCACACTCCCCTCCCCCTGAATGGGGGAGGGATAGGGAGGGGGTGATGATGTTTAGTACACCACCCTCCCCCTACCCCCCTCCCATCGAGGGAGGGGGAACAGACACAAAGGACGAAAGAGCATGGCATTTGACGACACCCTCGCCCGCATTAAAACCCGCTACCATGAATTGCAGGAGATCATGGTACAGCCCGGCATCGCGGGTACCCGTGAATTTGCGGGCCTTTCCAAGGAGCTATCGGATCTGGAGCCGGTGGTAGAAAGCATCAACATGCTGGAAAAGGCGCGTGCCGACTACCGCGAGGCCGAACAACTGATGCAGGATAACAGCGAACCGGAGATGTGGGCGCTGGCCGAAGCCGAATGGCTGGACTTAAAGGAACGGCTGCCCAAACTGGAGATGGATTTGCAAATTGCGCTCCTCCCCAAGGACGCCGACGACGAACGCAACGCGATTCTGGAGGTACGCGCCGGAACGGGTGGCGAGGAAGCCGCCCTCTTTGCCGCCGATCTCTTCCGCATGTATCAACGCTATGCCGAGCTGCGCCGCTGGAAATTCGAGGTGCTCTCCTACTCCGAAACCGGCATTGGCGGCGCGAAGGAAGCGCAGGCGAGCGTCAGCGGCAAGGGCGTGTTTGCGCGGCTGAAATTTGAATCCGGCGTGCACCGCGTGCAGCGCGTCCCCGCGACCGAAACCAGCGGCCGCATTCACACTTCCGCCGCCACGGTGGCCGTGTTGCCGGAAGTGGAAGAGGTAGACATCCAGATTGAGGATAAAGACCTGCGGATTGACGTGTTCCGCGCCTCCGGCCCCGGCGGGCAGTCGGTCAACACCACCGACAGCGCCGTGCGGGTAGTCCACTTACCCACCGGGCTGATCGTGCAGCAGCAGGACGAAAAATCGCAGCATAAAAACAAGGCCAAGGCGCTGAAAATCCTCCGCGCCCGCCTCTATGAGATCGAACGGGAGAAGAAAGAGGCCGAGCGCTCCGCCTCCCGCAAAACGCAGGTCGGGTCGGGCGACCGGTCGGAACGCATCCGCACCTATAATTTTCCGCAGGGACGCGTCACCGATCACCGCATCCATGTGACGCTCTACCAACTGGAGCTGGTGCTCGGCGGCAGCGCGCTGGACGAACTCATCGACCCGCTTATCAAACACGACCAGGCCGAGCGACTGGCGGAGTTATAGACCCGGTTGCAAATCACGCCCCGCGTCACGAAACCGTCACAGGATGCGGTTAGGATGGTAGGCGGTTATGCCTATGCGCCCACCCCTTGCCGATCCCTTCTGCTACGCCTCGCTGGATGCGCTGAGCCGCATCAACGAATACCGGGTGGGTGGCAAAAACGACGGCATGTATCAGGCACTAACAAACGAAGATTTCTACTTGCTTCAGCGCATCGATATGCGGCGCGTCCCCTTCCAGACTTGGAAATTCCACCTTTCGGTCGATGCAAGAGACGTTGCCAAGGCGTGGGATGTTGCACTCCCCACCTTACGCAAACATGGAGTCGGAGCTGCCAAGATCGCGTCACCGGAAACGGCATCTTCCTTCATGGAACCAGAGAAAACACAGGCCGGGAAAATGCTCACCCTCTATGCCAGTGCCAAAGATGGCATAAACTGGAGTGCCTGCATCAACGAACTGGAACACAGTCTGGCCGCTGCGGGGATCCGCCCCGGACCCGCGGTGGCAAACGACCGCAAAATACCCGGAAGCCGCTATAGCTATTACCGAAACGGCACCAATCTGGCGGGTTATTACGTATGCCCGGAGCAGTATCAACACCTGCCCGAATCCAAGAGATACAATGTGGGAGGAGTGCCTGATCCTTTTTTCAATTTACAGGTGCACCACCCTGTTTCCCTGTACCTCCCCCCTCCGGAAACCATGAAAGACGTCCTTCCAAATATGACAGCAGTAGCTAGAGTCTCCATGCTACGTATGCATTAAAATCATCTCTGGTGGCAAACAGCCCTCAAATGGTTAATCTTACTGCAAAGAAAGTCATTTCCGATTGCATTCTACAGGTCAGCAGAGTAGAAACCCTGCGGATTCTCACACACAGCAAAAGGAGTAGGACATGGAACAAGACAGAGGATATGGGGCAGGACCAGACAGAAGATATGGGGCAGGACTAGCTGTTGTTGAAACCCTTGCAGTGAACGAGTCAGCCCGCCTCCCCAAAAGCAGCGCACAGAAGACACCAATCGTAGGTAACGTCGATCCGAACAAGCCAGGTCTGCCTGTGATCGCCGCATCGGACAACCAGCCCGCACCCGGTGTAGGCTAGTACCTCACCCCTCCTCACGCGAGCTTTCGCCCCACCTCCTGCTGATGCACGGCAACCGATGGAAGCATCTGCCGGATGGTGGCGGCGCTGATACGCCCCACTTCCGCTCCCGACGGCAGATGCAGCGTGTAATCGGGGTTGAGGGGATCAATGGTGCGTGCCTCGTGATAGGCGGTGCAGGCGGCACGCCACCCGGCTTTATCGGCAGCCTCCCCTTTCAGGAATGCGCCATCCTCGGCGATCTGCTGGGCGCTGCGCGCACGGGCAGCCTCCACCGTCTCGTCGGTGATACCCGCCGCGCCTTTGGCGTGCAACCAGGCGATCGCCTCTGCCGCCACCGACGCCACAAACCCGTGCGTGCCGACCAGTTGATATTCGGTGACATCCGGACGGGTTTTAAACTTGCCCTTCACAATCGGCGGCACAATCCCCTGATCCATCGTGGAGTAGAGTCCGTGCGAGAAGGCTTCCGCCAGTTGCTCGACGGCGCTGGCGTCCTTGCCGTCGCGCTTCATGTTTTGCGCCGCAAATTCCAGCGCCAGAATAAACCCTTCCACAAAGGACATGGGGTTGAATTTCAGCACCCCGGTTTCCTTCCATTCGGGAATCAAATCCGGGGCCGTGCCGCCCGAACCCAGTTCCACCACATTGCGGCCATCGTAAATCGTGCCGGTGGAATAGGCCGTTCCCTTGCCAAACACCTCAATATCGGTGGCGAAATCACCATGAATATTGCCGAGCACCAGAATCGTATCGCGCACTCCGGCGGTGAAATATTCCGCCGTCGCCTCCGCCGGTTTCAGCACCCGAATCTGTAAGCCGGGATACTTGCCACGCTCCGATTCCAGCGCCGTGAGCGCCGCCGCGTAATAGGGATCCTCGGCATCGAACCCAAACAACACCTGCGTGCGGTGAGAAGCTTCCGCATTGGCCAGCGCCTGTTTGACGAGCGCCGCAGCGCGTTTGGCGTCAAACCCGGTGACGGAAACCAGATCGCCGGGCTGAACGGAAGCCTCTGCCAGCACCGCACCGGATGCATCTGTGACCTGAATCCGCCCTGCTTCGGTGACAGGGGTTTCAATCGCCTTGTAATGATCGCCGGTGGCCGAGGCCCGCACCACTTCGGAATGCAGCATCGGCTTGAATCCGCCCTTTGCGCGGATCGCGTCCCACACTTCCTGCACATAATCGGCATAGGACTGGTTGGGGGCCACAATCGCCAGCGGCTTGTCCGGCGTAGTCGCCGCCAGCCGCGCAAACAGATCATCCACCAGCAGATTGTTAAACTGGGCGGGCGCGTCCTTCTTCTGCGCAAAGGGCGCCACCTTGTCGCTCAATCCTGTTGCTGCCATGCGATCGGCCAGCCATACAATCCGGGTATCGTCGGATTTGAGCACCGTTTGCTTGGTGCCATGCGCCACCATCGCGCCGTCCTGCGCCACCTGCTTCAGGGTGTCATCCAGCCAGCTTTTTACCTCCTCCGCCTGCGAGCGAAACAACCGCACCCCACTCCCGGCGCTGAGTTTCTGCGAGCCGATCTCGCGTTCCGTGCCATCTGCACCGATAAATCGCACGGTGATGCTGGTGTCAGTAGCCGTTTTTCCCGTCCAGCGATTGGTGCCTTCTGTTGCCGGATAGGCATAAACGGTAAGCGGCGTGGCATCTGTCCACACTTGCGGCGTGACCAGCGACCGCTCAGCCACTTCATCCTTCGCCCCGCGGGAGAGATTGGCTTCCAGCGCGTCGCGCCATTTGGCGTTGGGGCTGCCGATCGGTTTGATGAGCTTCACCACGCCTTCTGCAAATGCTTGCAGATTGCCGCCCTGCTGTGCCCGCAAATCCGCCACCTGCTGATCGAGCGCCGGATCGTGGAAGGTAAGCGCCCCTGCCTGCTCCAGATGCATGATACATGCCAGCACCTGATCCGGGCGCGGCGTAATACCGGGGCCTTTAACGTAGGTGGAAGTAGGATGTTCCTTCACAAAGCGCGAGGCATCTTCCACCGCTTGTGAGTTGGAGAGTACGCGGGTTGCAAGGTCCATCGGCAGTTCCACATATTCCACGCCGAATGGCTCCAGCAGCGCCCGCTTGGCGACATCATAGGCGGCCCCTGCGCCTTCTTCCGGCGGGGTAATGGCAAGCGGGTATCCGGCATTGAGAAGGGATGGCATGGCGTACTCCTTGGATAGTATTTCTCCGCAGTCTAGTCAGCAATTCCTAATAATTCCATAAGGATTAGACCTCCTTCTAACCGATTATGGTGAGGCGAGAACGAGGGGTTTTGAGCACCGCAGCGCAAGCGTACATTGGGTACGTGCGCAGCGGAGCGCAGAAAGCCCGACGTTCGCAGTCCGCTAGAATCAGGTTAGAAGGAGGTCTATTGTGGCTGGTCTAATACCTCCCAGTACGGCACAATCCCGGTATCGCGGAACCAGTAGCTCAGTTGCGGCAACAGCAACAGACAAGCATAGAGCGCCATTGCCAGCGCCGGACCGAAGGGAAACACCCTCCCCCGGCCCATCGCCTTCCACAGAAACGCCGTGCCAATCCCCATCAGCCCCGACATCACCCCGAAAGGCGAGAGCAGCATCCAGCCCAAAAAACACCCCACAACGCCCAAAAACTTCACATCACCAAACCCCAATCCGTGCCGCCCTTTGACGAAATAATAGCCGTAATGCAGGCTAAGCCCCACCGCAAACCCCGATGCCGCCCCCACCAGCATGTCGGAGATTTCACTTCCCAGTTGGAAACGAAACAAAACCGCAAGCCCCAGCATCAGGAGTTGCAGCAGATCGGGGATGATCCCGTGCTCCAGATCAATCACGCTCATGGTGAGTAAACACACCGAAAGCGCCATCAGGGTGAGGCTCGCCGGTTGCAGCCCGTAACGCCAGAAGATGCAGAGGAACAACAATGCCTGCACAATCTCGGTTAGCGGATAGCGGATACTCACCTCTGCCCCGCATTGCCCGCATCGGCCTTTGTTCATCACCCAGGAGAGCACCGGAATCAGGTCACGGGCGCGCAACGGTTTCTCGCACCCCACACAGCGCGACCGGGCGGCAAGAATGGATTCTCCTCTGGGCAGCCGA
Source organism: Rickettsiales bacterium (assembly GCA_044368015.1). Classification (GTDB taxonomy): domain Bacteria; phylum Pseudomonadota; class Alphaproteobacteria; order Rickettsiales; family RI-342; genus JBIPLF01. Next base: position 9,157 of record JBIPLF010000030.1, on the reverse strand, counting down.
TAGCTCCAGGCGGTGACAAAACTCCCGAACAACACACCCAGTAAGGCAATCAGTACATTAAGCAGCCAGAAATCCACGAGCATCTTGCATCCCCAGATAAAGGTTTTAGGCTTAGGATGGTAATGGATTTTATGACCGACACCCAAACACCATCGCGGTTTTCCTCCGGCTTTACCCTTGTTGAGCTCTCCATTGTGTTGCTCATCATCGCGGTGATTGCCGGGAGCGCCCTGCAATCCGGTCAGTCCCGCATGGGATTTGCCAACCAGTACCAGACGGAAGAAAAACTCGACCGGATCGAAAAAGCACTGGCCGCCTTTGTGGCGATCAATGGCCGCCTCCCCTGCCCGGCCGACGGCACATTGGCGGCAAACAGCGCCACCCTAGGGGCCGAAAACTGCACCGCCAGCACCTTTGTCGACATTGCCGCCACCACACTGGATATGTATGTGGGCGGCATTCCCTTCACCGCACTCGGACTCCCTCGTGACTTCGCCTATGATGGCTGGGATCGTAAGTTCACTTACGCCGTGGAAAGCCCGTTCATCAATGCCGTGAATTTTGCGGATGGCACCAATTTTCCAAACGGCACGCTGACCGTGCGTACCGGCAACGCCATCGGCCAAAACCGTGTAGCCGGTGCCATCTATATCGTTGCAAGCCATGGCCCTAACGGACACGGAGCCTGGAACAAAACGGCAGGTGCCAGCCGCATCAATACCGGCTCAACCGACACAGATGAGGGCCACAATGCCGATAACCCGGCGGTGAACGCACGCCTCACCGATAAAACCTTTGTACAAAGTTTTCGCACCTCTGCGTTTGATGACGTGCTACGTTTCAGAACGAAGTGGCTTCTGGAAACAGAAGCAGGAAGTATTTTTACCGGAAACAGGGCCAATGTCTGCGATATTGCCTTGCGTATTGTCCAGCCGATCAGCGACATCGCCGCAACCACCACCTCGGTTAACCAGCCCCTGATGGGTCCCATTGGTTGTCAGGTCGATAATAGCGCGGAAATCAATAGCAACGGCACCCGCTGGACCAGCTACAACAACGCCTGTATGGTGCGGGAGCGCCTGCTGGCCGAGGCCGTCCTCCAGCGTTGCAGGAAAAAACAATGACACGCCTTCCAACTCGCAATATCTGTGCTTTCAGCCTGCTGGAGCTTTCAGTGGTGCTGACCATCATGGCACTGGTTGGCTCTTCCGTACTCACCTTAGGCACGCAAAGTACCGAGAGATCAAAAATAGAATTGACCAAACGGCGCATGGAAGCCGTCAGGCTCGCACTGGCGCGTAATGCACGCAACAATGGGTTAACATGCCCTGCGGTTACCACGGTTGGCCCCAACAACACGGCCTTTGGGGTTGCCAATTGCAGCACCCTCACCACCGACAATATCGCCTATATCGGCACCGTTCCCACCCGTACCCTTGTGCTCCCCGACGAATACGCCTTCGATGCCTGGGGTCGCTATTTCACCTATGCCGTTGACCGGCAACTGGTGCGACCATCCGCCGCTGTGGTGAACACCAAGCATATACTGGAAACCGGTATCGCCACCACCGATGCCAAACCAAACTCCACCCGTATCACCGTCTGGACACGCGGTAACGCGGCCCCCGCCGTCACCACGCGTGCGGTAATGGTGCTGGTCAGCCACGGTCCGGATGGGCATGGCGCGTTCCCGGCAGGGGGTGGAGCGCCTATCAATGCCGCCACCGGTGACACGGCAGAAGGAGAAAACACCGGTAACTCCGTCACGCTTGCGACCTTCGATTCTGAATTCTCGATGGGTCCAGCATCGGCCACCTTCGACGATATTGTGACCTATGCCGAGCGCTGGCAGATGCTGGAAGCAGCAGGCGGGTTGGTAGATAAAGAATTATGCGAAACAATCTACCGCGCCAACCAGCCTTACAGCCTCACCGCAAAACCCAAAACCGGGCCGGTGGGCTGCGAAATAGAGGGGGGTGCGGGCCTGGATAGCACCTGCGTTTATAATCAGATGTTACTGGCAGATGCCCTGCTTCCGGCATGTGGCATTACTGATCCGGGAAACTAAACGGCTAAAATTTCATCTTACTGAAGCTCTCATAGAGCGGCCCAAACACCCCGGCGATCACCCACACGATTACCAGACCCAGCACCACGGTCATAGCCGGTTTGATAGCGGCGATCATGGCGTCGATCCCGTCATTCACTTCGCGGTCATAGAAGTAATTAATATTATCGATTGCGGTATGCATATCGCCGCTTTCCTCGCCGATTTTGAACATCCGCACCACCATGTTAGGAAACTGGCTGGAGGTCCGTAAGGATTCGGTGAGCGACATACCATTGGCAACCGAGTTCCGCGCCATGCTCACCGCGTCCTGAATGATGCGATTATTCACCACCTGCTTTGCGCCATCCAGACATTCCAGAATCCCGATCCCGCTCTTGAACATCACCCCGAAGAAGTGGGTGAAACGCGCCAGATCAATTTTGCGAGCGGTACCGCCGATGACAGGCACTTTGAGCACCATCTTATCCCATTGGTAGGCAAATTTCTCAGACGTGCGCCGCAGGGTCATCAACCCCACAAATGTACCGATGATCCCACCAAATACCATATACCAATAATGCCCCATAAAGTCGGAAGCCGCGATCAGTGCACGGGTATGGATGGGAAGGTCAAAATTCTGTGCAATCATAAATCCGGTAATTTTTGGCACCACATAGAGCATCAGGATGGTAATCACCCCCATCAGCACCACCACCAGCGTGATCGGATAGGTCATGGCTTTGCGGATGTTCCGCCGCATATCGCCCACCCATTTCATATGATGCGCCAGATGCTCAAAGGATTCAGTCAGGTTTCCGGTGAATTCCCCCGTGCTGATCAACCCCGTAAACACGGCATTGAACACCCGTGGATGTTTCCCCATGGATTCAGAAAGCTGCTCCCCGTTCTTGACCGATTCATAAATATCCGCCAGTAATCCGCGTAATTTCCCCGATTCGGTGGCGTCGCGTGCATCGGAAAGGGCATCGAGCAGCGGCACCCCGGCACGGTTTAATTGTTCCATCTGGACGCAGAAGAGAATCAAATCCTTGAGCTTCACCCGCGAAAAAATACCGGGTTTTTTGATTTTCTGCTCACCCCAGTTGATGAGGTCCAGCCCGATCGTGCGCAACCGCTCTTCGAGATCCATCTCGTTGATCGCGGTCATCTCGCCTTTCACACGGCGACCGGCATCGTTATAGGCCTGGTAATTAAAGATGGGCATAGCCTCACCTTGCGCGTTCTTTCTGTAGAAAGGGTTAATGGTGGGAAGTGTTGGGTGCTGAGGACTCTGCTTGAACTCGCTTATGCGAGGAAAGCGCGCCGGGATGGATACCGAGGAACATGAGTGTATGCTTTATACATGACATGTTCTGAGGAGGATCCAGCCCAAGTAGATTTTCCGCAGAAGTAGAGTTCAGCCCCCTACATCCGGTCGGTCAAATCAATCGTCCCCACCAGCTCAGCGATGTCGATGATGCCGCCGATGACCTTGTCAATCCCGTCTTCGGGCATCCGCACAAAGCCGTTATCGAGGGCGTAGGCGAGCATTTCGCTGCGGGTGGCGGCACGGGCGATGAGTTCGTCCATCTCCTTATCCATCCGCAGCACTTCCACAATGGCGACCCGGCCCTTATAGCCTTTGTGGTTGCATTTATCACACCCCAGCGGATCATAAATGGTCGGTGGTTGATCCGGGTCGGCCCCCAGCAGCGAGCAATCCTGCGGAGTTGCCAGTCGCGCCTGTTTGCAATGCTGGCAGAGTTTCCGCGCCAGACGCTGCGCCAACACGCCGATCAAACTCCCGGCCAGCAGGTGGCGCGGCACCCCGATATCCACCAAACGGGGAATGGCACCGAGCGCGTCATTAGTGTGCAACGACGTATACACCTGGTGACCGGTGAGCGCAGCGCGCACGGCCATCAGCGCCGTATCGGCGTCGCGCACCTCCCCCACGAAGATGATATCCGGATCCTGCCGCATCAGCGACTTGATCCCGCTGACGAAATCCATCCCGTAGCCCTCGCGGATCTGCGTCTGGCGGATGAGCGGCAACTGGTATTCCACCGGGTCTTCCAGCGTCATGATGTTGACATCCATCGAGTTGATGAAATTCAACACCGAATAGAGTGTGGTGGTTTTACCACTCCCCGTCGGACCGGTGACGATGATAATCCCCTCCGGACGTTTAAGCAGCCGCTTCAGCACCCGCGTATTGTGCTCGCTGAACCCCAGCACCTCCAGCGGCACCAACGATTTGCGCTTATCGAGTAAGCGGAGCACCACGTTTTCGCCATGGACGGTGGGCTGGGTGGCCACCCGGAAATCCACCTCGCGCCCCTGCACCGTGTAGCTGATGCGCCCATCCTGCGGGTGACGGGTTTCGGCGATGTTCATCCCGGACATGATCTTCATCCGGACCAGAAGAGCCGACCAGTAATCGAAGTGGAAGCTGCGGATCTGAGCCATCTGGCCGTCGATCCGGTAACGTAAGCGGACGAAATTCCCCTCCGGCTCAAAGTGGATATCCGACGCCCCCAGCTTGATCGCATCGGCGAGCAGCGCATCCACCAGACGCACCGTCGGGTTCACATAGCCTTCTTTTTGGCCATCGGCAGTGGCGGATTTCTCACGGATACCGGATTCAATCTCGCGCAGAATGCCGTCGATCGACATTTCGTAATCGTAATAATGGTCGATCAGCTCCAGAATCTCGCTCTCGGCGGAGAGCAACGGCATGATCTTCAGATGCTTGGGAAAAAAGCGGCGCACCTGGTCGAGCGCCAGCACGTTGTAAATATCGGTCATCGCCAGATAGACCAGCGGCTCTTCCTTGCGGACGGCAATCACCTTATAGCGCAAGGCCACGTCTTTGGGGATAGAGCGGATCAGCGTGGGATCAAGCAGCGAGGATTTGGGATCAAACCGCTCCGCCCCGGCCGATTCCGCCAACACCTCGGCAATGGTGCTTTCGGTGATGAACCCCATCTCCACCAGCAATGCGCCGAGCATTTTACCGGAAGGGTGGTTCTTTTGTTCCTGAAGGGCAATTTGTAGCTGATCCGGGGAAATCAATCCCATGCTGATCAGCTTCTCGCCAATCCGCATTGGCCGCTTAGCGGGTTGTTGCGGCGCGGAAGCAGCATCGCTCATCGCGTCCATAGGCGGCGGTGGAGGAGCGATGGTGGCGGTATCCGGTTCCATCTCCCCATTCTAAATCCTCTCCCCCCCCTCGCGCAAGCGCGGCGAGACACCGTTTTGACTCACAAGCCGAAAGGGGTTGCTTGATTCCCACAGGTGAGGCGTTTATACCAAACGTATGAAATCAGACATCCTCACCATCCTCGAAACCCGTGGCTTCATCCATCAACTCACCGACCGTGCAGGGCTTTCCGCGCTGCTGAGTGGCTCCTCGCCCGCGGTGTTCTATATCGGATTTGACTGTACCGCACCGAGCCTCCATGCCGGGAGCCTGATGCAGATTATGCTGCTGCGCTGGCTGCAAAAAGCCGGACACAAGCCGATTGTACTGATGGGTGGCGGCACCACCCGCATTGGCGATCCATCGGGCAAGGACGAAGCCCGCAAGATGCTCACCGACGATGACATTACCGCGAATCTCACCGGTATTGCCCATGTCTTCTCCCGTTTCCTCACCTTCGGCGAAGGCCCCACCGACGCGGTGATGGTCAACAATGCCGACTGGCTGGACGGGCTTTCCTACATCCCCTTCCTGCGCGATGTCGGACGGCATTTCTCCGTCAACCGGATGCTCACCATGGAGAGCGTCAAGCGCCGTCTGGAACGGGAGCAACCGCTTTCCTTCCTCGAATTCAACTACATGGTGCTGCAAGCCTATGATTTTCTGGAGCTGAGCCGCCGCTACGGTTGCCGCCTGCAATGCGGCGGGTCGGACCAATGGGGCAACATCACCTGCGGCATCGACATCACGCGTCGGCTCGCGGAAACGGAAGTCTATGGGCTGACGACCCCGCTGCTTGCCACGGCGTCCGGGGCCAAAATGGGCAAAAGCGCCGACGGCGCTGTGTGGCTGAGCGCCGAGATGCTCTCACCCTACGCCTATTGGCAATATTGGCGCAATACCGACGACCGCGATGTCGGGCGATTCTTACGCCTCTTCACCGAGCTGCCGATGGCGGAAATCGAGCGGCTGGAACGTCTGGAAGGCGCCGCACTCAACGACGCGAAGAAGGTGCTCGCCACCGAAGTCACCGCCCTGTGCCATGGGCGTGAGCAGGCAACGCTCGCAGCAGAAACCGCCCGCCAAACCTTCGAACAGGGAGGGTTGGGGGAAGAAATCCCCACGCTGGAAGTCTCACGAACCGAGCTGGAAGCGGGCATCCCCGCCTATGCCCTGCTGGCCCGCGCCGAGCTGGCCACTTCCAACGGTGAAGCGCGACGACTGATCCGTGGCGGCGGAGCGAAACTCAACGGCGATCCGATCGCCACGGAGGATATGCCCATCACCAGCGCCCACCTGAGCGCCGAGGGCTTCCTGCAACTCAGCGCCGGAAAAAAGCGGCATGTGCGGGTGGTGGCTCGATAACTCGATTTTTCGATGAGCGATGATTGGAATTAAGAGTTCCCCCTCCCTATCCCTCCCCCGCAAGCGGGAGAGGGGACCGGAGGAGAGGCCTCTCCTTCAAATAAGCGCCGATCGTAAGGCGCGATGCTGCACCCGGTTCCCTCTCCCGCTTGCGGGGGAGGGATAGGGAGGGGGTGTAATATGCATTCCACACACCCCCGTTGCCAAATACTCCACAACCCGTTATCAGGGGTCCCACATATCGTAACGACAATGAGGCAACGACTATGAAAATCACGAAAACCGTTCAAAATATCCTTTCCTGGTACGAAAGCGACAATCCCGGCACCAAATCGAAGCTGGTGCAGATGCTGATGCATGGCAAGCTCGGCGGCACGGGAAAGATGGTGATTCTCCCGGTCGATCAAGGGTTTGAACATGGTCCGGCGCGCAGTTTTGCGGCGAACCCGGAAGCCTACAATCCGCATTACCATTTCAAACTCGCGATTGATGCGGGACTCAGCGCCTATGCCGCCCCTCTGGGGATGATCGAGGCGGGAGCCGACACCTTCGCCGGGCAGATTCCGCTGATTCTGAAGGTCAATAGCTCTAACTCGCTGGTGCCGAAAGACGCCCCCCACAATCAGGCCATCACCGGCACGGTGGATGACGCGCTGCGGCTGGGATGCTCGGCGATTGGCTTTACCATCTATCCCGGTTCGGACATGCTGTTCGACATGATGGAGGAAATCCGCGAGCTTTCAGCGGAGGCAAAATCCGCCGGACTTGCGACCGTCATCTGGTCCTACCCACGCGGGCCGATCATCAGCAAAGAAGGCGAAACCGCCGTGGATATCTGCGCTTATGCCGCGCATATGGCCGCACTCCTCGGCGCGCACATCATCAAGGTGAAGCCGCCAACCAGCCATCTGGAATTGCCGGAAGCGAAGAAAGTGTATGAAGCCGAAAAAATCCCGGTCAAAACCCTGCAAGAGCAAGTGGCGCATATCATGCAAACCACTTTTGGTGGGCGCCGGATTGTGATCTTCTCCGGCGGTGCCTCCAAAGGGTTGAAGGATGTGTATGACGAAATCCGCAGCATCCGCGATGGCGGCGGGCATGGCTCTATCATCGGTCGCAACACCTTCACCCGCCCCCGCGACGAAGCACTCGCTATGCTGGATGAGATCATCGCCATCTATAAGGGGAAGAAATAGCGCCCTCCCATGTGGCTTCCCGCCTATCGTACACTGAACTTCCTCTCCCGCCCATTGGTGGATATGTGGCTGCGGCTGCGCCGTAACCATGGCAAGGAAGACCCTGCCCGCTACCACGAGCGCTTAGGCCATGCCAGCATCCCCCGCCCCAAGGGGAGGTTGGTGTGGATCCATGCCGCGAGTGTGGGAGAGTCGCTCTCCATCCTGCCCCTGATAGAGCGATTGCTGGCGCGAAACCCTGCGCTGACCCTGCTGCTAACCACCGGCACGGTGTCTTCCGCGCAGCTCATGGCCACGCGCCTACCGGAACGCGCCTTCCACCAATATGTGCCGATTGACCGCGCCGTGTGCGTGCGGCGGTTTCTGGCGCATTGGAAACCAGACGCCGCCTGGTTTGTGGAGTCGGAGCTGTGGCCCAACCTGCTGCTGCTCACCCACCGCACCTGCGCACCGATGGCGCTGATCAATGCCCGTATGTCCGAGCGCTCGCTGGCGAGGTGGCGGAAAATGCCCTCCCTTGCGCGGCAGATGCTCGCCTGTTTCAGCCTGATCCTGCCCCAAACCGAGGCCGATCTCGCCCGGTTTCGGGAGCTGGGAGCCAAACGGCTCTCCTATCTTGGCAATCTGAAAACCGATGCCCCGCCACTCCCCGTGGATGCCGCGCAGTCTGTGGCACTGCAAGCCATGATCCATGGCCGTCCCGTCTGGCTCGCCGCCAGCACCCACCCCGGCGAGGAAGAGGCGATTGCCCGCACCCACCTGGCCCTGAAAGCACAACATCCGGGGTTGCTCACCATCCTCGCCCCCCGCCACGCCGAACGCGGCCCAGAGCTGACGGCGCTGTTTATCACGCTAGGAGCCACCTCTGTGCGACGCTCGCTGGGAGAAACCCCGCATGCCGATACCGATCTCTATATCGCCGATAGCTTCGGCGAGCTGGGACTCTTCTACCATGCCTGCCCGTTTGCGTTTATCGGCGGGTCGCTGATTCCCCATGGCGGCCAGAATCCGCTGGAGGCGATCCGCCTGCAATGCGCCGCCCTCACCGGTCCGCATACGCACAACTTTCTGGAAATCTACCGCGATCTGGAGCAGGAAGGCGGTATTCTGCGTGTCGGTGATGAACCCGGCTTACGTGATGCGGTCGATCGCCTGCTGCGCGAGCCGGAACGCATCCGCACCCTGTGCAGCACCGCCGAACACTGGCTCTCCCGCAAAGGACAGGTGATGGATCGCATGTTGGAGGCGCTTCAGGAGGTATTGCCACAGCCTCCTGCTTCACCTCCCCCTTGATGGGGGAGGTCGGCGAGCGGCGTGAGCGTAGCGAATCGCCAGCGAGGCCGG
>JBIPLF010000061.1:0-6762 GCA_044368015.1 Rickettsiales bacterium | reverse complement strand
TCCCTCATGATACCGTGCATTTATGACAGATAAATGAATAGCCTAATCTTATATCGCCATCGGCAATTTTATTGCAATCCGTGCGCTCCTGAGCTATCGCCCGTGGCATAAACGGAGTGTTAGCCATGCAACCTACCCCAGTCCGGAATCAGGAAACCTATTCGTTTCACCCCAGCATTCTGCGCGAATACGACGTGCGGGGGATTATGGGCGAAACCCTCTCAGTCACGGATGCTTATTTTCTGGGACGCGCTTATGCAGCACTGGTGCAGCAACGCAATCTGAACGCCGCCCGCATCTGCGTGGGATACGATGGACGGATCAGTTCGCCGGAGCTGGAAGCGGCGCTGGTCGAAGGCATCGCACAAAGCGGGCTGGATGTGGTGCGGGTGGGGCTTGGGCCAACACCGCTACTCTATTTCGCCACGCGCACGCTGGGCGCCGATGGTGGGGTGATGATCACCGGATCGCACAACCCGCCCAACCATAATGGCTTCAAATTCATGCTGGGGAAGGGGTCGCTCTTTGGCAGCGACATCCGCGCTTTTGGCGAGATCGCCGCACGCGGAGCCTGGGCAGAGGGCGAGGGCAATATTACAAGACAGGATCTGCGCGACGCCTATATCCAGACGCTCGTGCAGGCCTTCCATGGCGACCGCCCGCTGAAAGTGGTGTGGGATGCCGGGAATGGCGCGGCGGGCGAGATGGTGGAGCGGCTCTGCGCACAGCTTCCCGGCACGCATACGGGACTCTTTACCGCCATTGATGGCAGCTTCCCCAACCATCACCCGGACCCGGCGGTGATGGAGAATTTGCAGGATGTCATCCGCACCGTGCGCGAGCAGAAGGCCGATCTGGGACTGGCTTTCGACGGCGATGGCGACCGCGTGGGCGTGGTGGATGATGAAGGCGTGGTGCTGTGGGGTGACCAGTTGATGGTGCTCTTTGCCGCCGAAGTGTTGCAGCAGGAGCCGGGCGCCACCATCATCGCCGATGTGAAAGCAAGCCAGAACCTGTTCGATAGCATTGCCGAGATGGGCGGCACGCCGCTCATGTGGAAAACCGGCCATTCGCTGATCAAGGCGAAGATGGCGGAAACCGGCGCGCCGCTGGCCGGTGAAATGAGCGGGCATATGTTCTTCGCCGATAAATATTTCGGCTATGATGACGGGCTGTATGCTGCAATCCGGATGCTGGGGATTGTCTCCCGCGCCGCGCAGCCGCTTTCGGTATTGCGGTCACGGCTGAAGCAGAGCGTCTCCACTCCGGAATTGCGCATTGCCTGCCCGGACGACCGTAAATTCGTGGTGATTCAGGAGCTTCAGGCGCGGCTACGGCGCGAAGGCACGCCGTTTAACGATATCGACGGGCTGCGGGTCAATACCCCGGATGGTTGGTGGTTGCTGCGCGCCTCCAACACGCAAAGCGCCATTGTCGCCCGCTGCGAAGGGGCAACCGTTGAGGCCCGCGACCGTATGGTGGAGGTGCTGAAAGGGTTACTCGCCGATGTGGGGGTGGCGTTTACGGAGACGGACGGGCATTGAGCCACAAAGTCCGCTGCCACAGGCGGAAGTTGTCGTCGGAGAGGAGGTGGAACGAGGTTTCACCCTCCATATTCGTCAGCACAGCCAACCCTTCCATATTATCCACGGGTTCAGGCAGGGTGGCGACCGTTTGGCCGCACGATGCCAGCTCCCTCTCCCTGTGGGAGAGGGCAGGGGTGAGGGCATCATCGGGGGGTGAATTTTCCCTCACCCTGCCCTCTCCCGCAGGGAGAGGGTTCACGTTTTCCGAATCCGGCGCAAAACACCCCATCCCAAATTTCCGGATCCGGGCCGCGAAGTTCCCCGTCCAGCGGCCACTACGCTCCAGCACATAGAGCGTGCCGCCCAACCCTTCCTTCATGTCGGTGGGCTTGAATTTCCCCTCATACGGGTAGGCAAAGTGGGTGATAAACGTCCCATCACCACTTAGCATCACCCCGCCCGCGCCCGGTTCCTCGGCAATGGCGATCAGCGTGCCATCCGCCCGCCAGGCGATCGCCTCATTCCCCTCATTATAGGGAAGTGCCGCAAATTCCTTTGGTTGGAAGGTGCGGAGTAGCGTAATCCCCTGATCGGTGATGCGATACTGCGCGATGCGATGTTTCCGCTCAAAACTGACCATGCAATCGGTGATATCGTGGGTGATCTCCTGGCAATCCAGCCCTTCGCTATCGTGCCGAGCCGATGCCCCCAGATCGCGAGGGAAACATCCCACCACACCCGATAGGTATGTTGAACCCTTGCACGCAGGGGAAGGAGTAGCGTTCTCCTCCATCGGCAATGGAGTAAACGTCACCGGACTGGAACCCATCGGCAGCATGGTGTGCAGCAGGTAGCCGCGATCGGTGACGGCAAACAGCTCGCCATCCGGCATCACATCCACCCCGGAAAAGCCTCCGAATTCCGGATGGTCGCTGCGCCATTCCTGCGCGGTGGGCGCATTTTGCACCGGCAGCACCGCCACCTGAAGGGTGTCGGCCCAGGCTCCGCCACAGAGAAGCTGTAACAGGAGTGTCACTTGCAGACAGTGGCGAAATTGTGTAGTCATGGCGCTCTTTATGAGAGGAATCTCCCGATGACGCAACCCTTTCCCGGTTATACCCGTCACCGCACGCAACCGGTCATGATTGGCGATGTGCCGATGGGCGGCGACGCGCCCATCATGGTGCAATCCATGACCAATACCGATACCGAAGACGCCGAAAGCACCGCCGCGCAGGTCTATGCGCTCGCGCAGGCGGGTTCCGAGCTGGTGCGGATTACGGTGAATACGGAAAAAGCCGCCGCAGCTGTGCCGCGCATCCGCGAATTGCTGGATACAAAAGGTTGCAAGGTCCCGCTGGTGGGGGATTTCCATTATAACGGGCACATGCTGCTGAAACATTATCCGGAATGCGCGGAGGCGCTCGCCAAATACCGCATTAATCCCGGCAATGTCGGGTTTGGGCAGAAGCGCGATACCCAATATGATGCGATGATCGAGACGGCGATCCGCCATAACCGTCCGGTGCGGATTGGTGTCAATTGGGGAAGCCTCGACCAGCAAATCCTCGCTCGCCTGATGGATGCAAACGGTAAGCTCGCCGCCCCCGCCTCTGCGGAAGCAGTGATGCGCGAGGCGATCGTGGTCTCTGCGCTGGAAAGCGCGGCGCGGGCCGAAACGCTGGGGCTTGGCGCGGACAAGATCGTCATTTCCTGCAAGGTGAGCCGGGTGCAGGATTTGATTCTGGTCTACCGGGAACTCGCCAAACGTTCCACCTACGCGCTGCATCTGGGGCTGACCGAGGCGGGGATGGGATCGAAGGGGATTGTCGCCTCCACTGCCGCGCTCTCGGTGCTGATGCAGGAGGGGATCGGCGATACGATCCGCATTTCGCTGACGCCGGAACCAAACGGCGACCGTACGCAGGAGGTAATCGTCGCGCAGGAAATCCTGCAAAGCATGGGCTTACGCGCCTTTATGCCGATGGTCGCCGCCTGCCCCGGTTGCGGACGCACCACCAGTACCAGCTTTCAGGAGTTAGCAGGCGAGATTCAGCTCTTCATCCGTCGCCAGATGCCGGAATGGAGTAAGCGCTATACAGGGGTTGAAACCATGAATGTCGCGGTGATGGGGTGCATTGTCAACGGTCCCGGCGAGAGCAAGCACGCCAATATCGGCATCAGCCTGCCGGGTACGGGCGAATCCCCCGTCGCACCGGTGTTTGAGGATGGCAAAAAAGTGGCCACCCTGCGCGGTGACCGAATTGCCGAGGAATTTCAACAGATGCTCGTCGCCTATATCGACCGCACCTACCCCGCAAAAGTGGCATAAGCGCATCAGTTGGTGCGTGATTACGACAGGTTTGGCAGTTTTCTTGATCCCCGTCATTAAAAAGTCATGGAATCACGGTAGCTTGCGCCCCTTGGAACGGTGTGGAACTGGATTCATACTCGCCTATTGCGCGAGTGATTTTGTTTCCTTATCGTACACCCTCTATAAAGGAGCCGTTTGTCGCGTGATTACCCGCCTCGCATCCCTGTTGCTTGCCGAATGCCGCACTCGCGGGATGTGGCTTGCCACGGCAGAATCCTGCACGGGCGGGATGATTGCGGCGGCACTCACCGCCGTTCCCGGCGCGTCTGCGGTGATGGATCGAGGGGTGGTGACCTATAGCAACGCCTCCAAAACGGAACTGTTGGGCGTACCGGAAACGCTCATTGCCACCCATGGTGCCGTCAGCCGCGAAGTGGCCATTGCCATGGCGGAGGGGATGCTGTCGCGCAGCCCTGCGCATCTGGCGCTTTCGGTGACGGGTATTGCCGGTCCGGAGGGCGGCACGGCGCAGAAACCCGTCGGGCGGGTGTATCTCGCCTGTGCACGGCGTAGGGGGAGCACTCTTGCCGTTGGCTGTCAATTCGCAGGGATGCGGGACACCATCCGCGAATCGTCGGTTGCGGCGGCACTCACTCTGGGGTTGCGGGGTGCGCTATGTCTCCCATGATCGCTAACCTCACCAAAGCGCCGGTAGAGAAGGTACTCGCCACCCTGATGCTCCCCATGACCATCGGGATTTTCTCGGTGGCGCTGTTCCACATCACCAACAGTTTTTTTGTGGGGAAGCTCGGCTCCAACGCGCTCGCCGCGATGGGGTTTATTTTCCCGGTCATCACCGTCTGCACCAGCATTGCGATGGGGATTTCCTCCGGGGTGCTCTCGGTGGTGGCGCGCACCATTGGCGAAGGCGATCCCGGCAAGGTACGCCGCCTTTCCACCGACGCCCTGCTGCTGGGGCTGTTGCTTTCCGTGGTGATGGCGCTGATTGGCAACTGGAGCGCTCCTGCCCTCTTCCGCTTTCTGGGGGCCACCCCGGAAGTCTATACCTATATCCGTCCCTTCATCACCACCTGGTTTGCGGGACTGCCGCTGGTGGTGGTGCCGATGATCGCCAACAGCATCATTCGCGCATCGGGGAATACCCGCTTTCCCAGCTTCATGATGTGCGTGGCGGCAGCGGTGAACCTGTGTCTCTCGCCGTTGCTGGTGCTGGGGGCGCTGGGCATGCCACGTCTGGAGATGGAAGGCGCGGCGCTCGCCAATATTCTGGCGCATGGCACCACCATGCTGTGGGCGCTCTATAACATTACGGTTCGGAAGCATTTTCTGACCTCCACCCCGCCGAGTTTTGAAGAACTCCGCGATTCCTGGTTCCGGTTTACGCGGATCGGTATTGCGGCGGCGGCGAGCAGCGTCATCATCCCGCTGATGGTGGCGGCCATCACCCGCTTGATGTCGGATTTCGGCCCGCAGGCGGTTGCGGCTTACGGGGTCGCCGGACGGATCGAATCCTTCGCGCTGCTGGCGATGGTGGCGCTTTCGCTCAGTGTCGGGCCGTTCACCGGGCAGAATTGGGGAGCCAAATACCGCGAGCGGGTGTGGCGGGGCTTGTGGATCGCTGTGGGGTTTTGTGTGTTCTGGGGTGCAGCAATGGTGCTGCTGTTCCATTTCTACGCGCCGGAGATTGTGCATCTCTTCAACACCGACCCGCGTATTGTCAAGGTGGCGCTGCTCTATCTGGCGATCGTACCCATCGGCTATGCCGGGCAGGGGATGATGATGAATGCCAACGGGATGCTCAATGCGCTGGCTTACCCTTACCCCTACCACGCGACCGCCATCACTTTTGCGCGGGCGTTTGTGCTGTATCTGCCGCTCGCCGCGCTGGGGAAACACTGGATTGGGATGGAGGGGATTTTTTACGCCTCCGCCGGGGTGAATCTGGTGCTGGGCATTGCCTCCATGCTATGGGTGAGGCATGTGCTGCGCAACTACCGCGAACGGCCACTGCCCTTTAGCAAACGGCCTTTGCCGTTGACGTAGGTCATGCTGAACGTAGCGAAGCATCTCTCCACTTGCGTCAACCTATCCGCGTTCCGTAAACGGAGTGATCCTTCGGGGTACCCCCCTCAGGATGACGTCGTGCAAGTGGAGGAGGGCGGCTTACCCCAACAATTCCCGTGCAGCCTGTACGGGATCCGCACTTCCAGTGATGGGTCTACCCACCACTAAATAAGTAGCGCCGCTTGCCAGTGCCTCCTGAGGTGTAAGCGTGCGCGCCTGATCGTCCTTCGTGGCGGAAGCGGGCCGAATGCCCGGCGTCACCAGCCAGCGATCGGCAGGGAGCAAGGGTCGCAGCAAACGCAATTCCTGTGGGGAGCAGACAATCCCCCCCACCCCGGCCTGCATGGCGAGTAACGCCAGCCGTTCCACCTGAGCGGGGACGGAACCCGGCACCCCCACCTGATGCAACGCCGCTTCATCCAGACTGGTGAGCACCGTCACCGCCAGAATGCGTGGGTTTGCGGGTAGCGTGGCGGCGGCTTCGCTTGCGGCTTCCAGCATCGCTTTGCCGCCGCTGGCATGGACGGTCAGGCAGGCAATGGGGAGGTCGGCAAGCGCCCGCACCGCGCCCCGTACCGTATTGGGAATATCGTGAAATTTGAGATCAAGGAAAATCGGCATAGCCTGTTCGGCGATGCGCTCCACCCCTTTTTTGCCATGGGCGGTGAAGAACTCCAGCCCCAGCTTCACCATACCGATGACGGGTTTCAGGCGGGCGGCAAGCGCCACCGCCGCTTCCAGGTCGGGCGTATCAATCGCGCAAATGAGAGGGTTATGCATGAGGGGCATTCACATAAATTTTATAAATATGAACGTGCGTTTACTTTTTTGGGATGA
>JBIPLF010000029.1:0-24623 GCA_044368015.1 Rickettsiales bacterium | reverse complement strand
CCGGGTGCGGGATGTGCCGCCGCAAACGCTTGATTTTCAACCGAACGTCACCCGCGAGCAGTATCACGGCATGGTGGAAGTGGCGAAGGAACATATCCGCGCCGGGGATATTTTTCAGGTGGTACCCTCGCAGCGCTTCAGTGCACCCTTTACGCAGCATCCCTTCGCTTTTTACCGCAGCTTACGGCATTTGAACCCCTCGCCTTTTCTGGTCTACCTGCATTGCGGCGAGTTCGCGGTGGTGGCGAGCAGCCCGGAGATTCTGGTGCGGCTACGCGATAACACCGTGACCATCCGCCCCATCGCCGGAACGCGCCCTAGAGGCACCACGCCCGAACAGGATCAGCAACTGGCCGATGAACTCCTCGCCGACCCCAAGGAATGCGCCGAGCATCTGATGTTGCTGGATTTAGGCCGTAACGATGTCGGGCGCGTGTCCCAGCCCGGCACGGTGCAGGTGACAGAGCGGATGGTGATCGAACGCTATTCGCATGTGATGCATATTGTGTCGAACGTCACCGGCACCATCGACCCGCGTTTTGACGCGATCGACGCACTGATGGCAGGTTTCCCGGCAGGTACGGTGAGCGGCGCACCGAAAATCCGGGCGATGGAGATCATCCACGCGCTGGAGCCGGAACGCCGCGCTTTCTACGCCGGGTGCTTAGGCTATTTCGGTGCCAATGGCGGCATGGACACCTGCATTGCGCTACGCACCGCGCTCATCAAGGACGGCATCCTCCACGCGCAGGCGGGCGGTGGCGTCGTCGCCGATAGCGACCCGGAAGCCGAATATCAGGAAAGCTGCAACAAGGCCAAAGCCGTCATCCGCGCCGCCGAAATGGCGGTTAGGTTTGGGGGGAGTGATTAAAACGCAACCTCAAACTGCAAACGAATATCGGGCAGCGTGGCATCGCACTGCACTACCTCATACTCCGTGCGAACATCCTGAAGAGTTGCATCCGTAGCAGGCTTCCCCCCTGACTTCTTTTGAGTAACCGGTTTTTCTTGAAAACCTTCCCGTTGTAGCAAATCCTGTGGCGTCGTAGCCATAATAAACTCCATACATGTTGTTGTTGATGCCACGCATTCTGTTGAACACCACCGCAAAAACAAGCCTGTCATTAAATATTCATCTGGGGACGGGAGCATTTTTCCCTTCACAAACCTCCAAAATACCGTATGCAATGCAGTTTGTATCAGATGAGGAGCACCGCCATGAAAACCAACCTGAAGCCCAAATCCGACCGCAAGGCCGAACTGCTCTCCACCCCGGTGGAGCATATCGACATCACCTCCTTCGATGCACGCCCGATTGTGGATGCGATGGGGAAAATGTCCTTCACCTCGCGGGATCTGGCGCGTGCGACCCGCATCTACAACCAGATGCTCGCCGATAAGGAATGCTCGGTGATTCTGACGCTGGCCGGTTCCACCTCTGCCGGTGGCTGCATGCAGCTCTATGCCGATATGGTGAAGCACAATATGGTGGATGCGATTGTTGCCACCGGTGCCAGCATCGTGGATATGGATTTCTTCGAGGCGCTGGGTTTCCGCCACTATCAGAGCAAGGAACAGGTGGACGACCGCGATCTGCGCGACCTCTATATCGACCGCATTTACGATACCTATATCGACGAGGAAGATTTGCAGGCCTGCGACCACACCATTTGCGAGATCGCCGATAAACTGCCGCCCAAACCCTATTCCTCGCGTGCGTTCATCCGCGAAATGGGGCGGTATCTGGCCGAAGGCGGCGCGAAAAAACAAGGGTCGCTGATCCAAACCGCCTACGAGCACCATGTGCCGATTTTCTGCCCGGCCTTCACCGATTCCAGTGCCGGATTCGGGCTGGTGGTGCATCAGGTGAAAAACCCCGGCAACTACCTGACGATGGACTCCATCGCCGATTTCCGAGAACTGACCGAGATCAAAATCAAGGCCGGGCAAACGGGTCTGCTGATGATCGGCGGCGGCGTGCCCAAAAACTTTGCACAGGATACGGTGGTGTGCGCCGAGATTCTGGGCAAGGAGGTGGATATGCATAAATACGCGGTGCAGATCACCGTGGCCGATACACGCGACGGCGCCTGCTCCAGTTCTACGCTGAAAGAAGCCTGCTCCTGGGGCAAGGTGGATGTCACCGAAGAGCAAATGGTCTATGCCGAAGCCACCAGCGTGCTGCCGCTGATGATCAGCGATGCCTACCATCGCGGGGCGTGGAAAAACCGCACCCGTCGTGGGTTTGCTAAGCTGTTTGCGTAGACGCACGAGGATACTGCGACAGAACCCTCTCCCTCCGGGAGAGGGTAGGGTGAGGGTAAAATGAAAGTACTCGACCAGTTGTTACGCTCTCCCCTCCACATCCTCAGCGTCCTCTCCATACTGGCGCTTGCCGGGGCTTACACCTCCGAATACGGGTTCGGCCTGCACCCCTGCCATCTCTGTCTGTGGCAGCGCGTCCCCTATGCGGTGGTAGTCGGTAGCGCCCTCCTCACCTGCCGTTACTGGAAACATCTGCGCCTGCGCCTCTCCCTGCTGTGGCTGTGGCTGCTGACCTTTATCGCAGAAGCGGCACTCGCCTTCTACCATGTGGGGGTAGAGCAGCATTGGTGGGTGTTTGAGAGCGAATGCAGCGGCAGTGGCGATACTTCTTCTGTCGATGCCCTGCGCGACGCCATTCTGGGCGCGGCTCTGGTGCGCTGCGACCAGCCCGCCTTTATGCTGCTCGGCCTCTCGATGGCGGGATGGAATGTCCTCTACGCCCTGATGCTGGCAGGCATTGCCGGGTATGCCTTGTTTAATAGACAACCGGCACCGGATCCGTAGCGTTTTCGCTTTTTGGTTACGCAAGGAGCGTGAGGCGATGTGTAGAAAAACTACATGAGCCGATACGCGACACCGCGTAAGCGAAAATGGGAAATGCTACAAACTCCGCCATAAATACCAGGTAGCCACCGTCCGCCAGGGTTGCCATTGCTCTGCAATCGCCAGAATCTCAGGTTTGGAGCGACTTTCCCCCGCGTGGTAATGACGCGCCACCGCCTTCAGCACCCCCAAATCGCCGACGGGAAACACATCGGGCCGTTGCAGATGGAAGATGAGAAACATCTCCGCCGTCCAGCGCCCGATGCCGGGTAGTGCGATCAGTTCAGCCAGCACGGCCTCGTCCAGCATCTCGCGCCAACCCTCCGGATGCACCGCCCGCTTCACGAATGCCTGTGCAATCCCCTGTACATAGCGGCTTTTCTGACGGGAAAGCCCCACACCCCGCCCCTGCTCCTCGGTGAGGTCCACACACCGCTCCGGCGACATGCCCCCTACCGCGGCGCAGAGCCTCTGCCAGATGGTCTCGGCCGCTTTGACAGAAATCTGCTGCCCCACCACCGCACGGATCAGCGTCGTGAACGCATCCCCTTCCGAAGCCCGCCACTCACCGGGAAAAGCCGTCATCAAGCCCGCCATCACGGGATCGGCTGCCGCAAGCGCCGCTGTCGCTTCGTGCCAGTAGAGGGTAAAGGGGGAGATAAACAGAACCTCTGAAAAATGGCTGGGGTGCCAGGATTCGAACCTGGGAATGCCGGTACCAAAAACCGGTGCCTTACCACTTGGCGACACCCCATCCGCGAGGAGGATTTCTCTACTATGGTTCCCGGAGGCGGAAGTCAAGAGAGATACGACAAACCGCTTGCGTTGTGTGAGGAGTTGTGGCATTCACGATCCCGCTTTTGCAGAGCCGCCATAGCTCAGTGGTAGAGCGCGTCATTGGTAATGACGAGGTCGGAAGTTCGATCCTTCCTGGCGGCACCATGTTTTTCAATGGGTTTGAGCATCCCCCCCGCAAGGCTGCCTGTGCGCGAGGGTGCGTGCGTTACCCATCAGCACTCCAGCGCAGGAACGACACGGCTTTCTAACTAGGGGAGAAACGTTCTCCCATTGCAGCTTCCCCGCATTTCCGCTACATCCGTGAGGGCACCTCTGTTAACCCGCTTATGCGAGGAAAGCGCGCCGGGATGGCAACCAAGTCAAACGAGTGTATTCTTTATACATGACGTGTTGCGAGTGAGTGAGTCATGAAAAATGATCCAGTGAATCGTTTTTCATGCGAACCCAGCCCAAGCAGATTTCCCGCAGAAGGTGGGTTAACAGAGGTGCCCGTAAAAACCTTTTGCGGATGCCTCCATGCTGTACCAGTTGCTGTTTCCTTTTGCCGACCAACTCGGATTCCTCAATCTTTTCAAATACCTGACCTTCCGTAGCGGCGGGGCGGTGTTTACCGCACTGATCTTCAGCTTCTGGATGGGGCCACGCTTCATCCGCTGGCTCAAAACCAAGCAGGCCGAAGGGCAGCCGATCCGCGAGGACGGGCCGGAAAGCCATCTGCTCACCAAAAAAGGCACGCCGACCATGGGGGGGGTGATGATCCTCACTTCCGTCACGCTTTCCACGATTCTGTGGGCGGATGTCACCAACCCTTATGTGTGGATTGTGCTGATGGTCACCATCGGTTACGGATTCTTAGGGTTTTTTGATGATTACCGCAAAATCACGCGCCGCAACCATAAGGGCATTTCCGCCCGCATGAAGCTCGCCGGGCAAGGCGCCATTGCGCTGGTGGCGGTACTGGCCGCCAACCATGTCGCGCCGCCGGAACTGGCGAATCGTCTGGCGCTGCCGTTCCTGAAGGACGTGCTGCTGCCGCTGGGTTTCCTGTATATCCTGTTTGGGATGGTGGTGGTGGTGGGGGCTTCCAACGCGGTGAACCTCACCGATGGGCTGGATGGCCTCGCCATTGTGCCGATTATGATCTCCGCCGCCTGCTTTGCGCTGATTGCCTATCTGGTAGGGCATGCGATCTTTGCCAATTACCTGCAAATCCACCATGTGCCGGGCACGGGGGAGTTGGCTGTGTTCTGCGCTGCGCTGGTGGGAGCCGGGCTGGGTTTTTTATGGTTCAACGCTCCTCCGGCGATGGTGTTCATGGGCGATACGGGCAGCCTCTCTATGGGCGGCGCGCTGGGGATTGTGAGTGTCATCACCAAGCATGAGATCGTACTTTCGATCATCGGGGGGCTGTTTGTGATGGAAGCGCTTTCGGTGATGATTCAGGTATTTTCCTATAAAACGCGGGGGAAGCGCGTGTTCCGCATGGCGCCCATCCACCATCATTTTGAAAAAATGGGCTGGCAGGAACCTACCGTCGTGATACGTTTCTGGATTATCGCCGTGATTCTGGCGCTGATTGGCCTTTCAACCCTGAAGATACGATGATCCCCCTCCCCTTTCTCACTAATAAAGCGGTCGCCGTGTTCGGGCTTGGCAAAAGCGGCCGTGCGACGGTGGCGGCATGCCTTGCTTCCGGCGCAGAAGTACATGCATGGGACGATGCGGAAGGGGCGCGCAATACTGACAACTGGCAACTGACAACTGGCAACGCTCCCCTCCACCTTACTCCCATCGACGCCATGCCGTGGGAGCGGATCGAGAGCCTGATCCTTAGCCCCGGCGTGCCGCTGCACCATCCCACGCCCCATCCGGTGGTGGTGCTTGCCCGCGCGGCCGGGGTGGAGGTGATCTGCGATATTGAACTACTCTACCGCGCCTGTCCGGATGCGCGCTTCATTGCCATCACCGGCACCAACGGCAAATCCACCACCACGAATTTGATTGCCCATCTGCTGGCCGTGGCAGAGATTCCCCACGCCATGGGGGGGAATATCGGCATTCCGGCGTTGAGTTTGGAATCAGCTGTTCCCTCCCCCGCAAGCGGGGGAGGGCTAGGGGGGGAGTGCTCTGCTGGAAGTGCCCCCCCCCTCCTAACCTCCCCCCGCAAGCGGGGGGAGGGAATAACCTACATCCTCGAACTCTCCTCCTACCAGAGCGAATTGCTGGACCGGTTCCGCCCTAACATTGCGGTGTGGCTGAACATCACGCCGGACCACCTCTCCCGACACGGGGGAATGGAAGGCTATATCGCCGCCAAGGAGAAGCTCTTCGCACGGCAGGGAGCGGACGACACGGCGATCCTCTGCGAAGACGACGCACCGAGCCGCGAAATAGCGCAACGCCTGCGGACGCGCGGTGATGTGAAGGTGCGGACGGTGCTCTCGCAACAGGAGAACCCTCTCCCTGTGGGAGAGGGCAGGGTGAGGGAAGCTGACGTAAGCTGCCCCAATGGCGGAGTGAAGGAACATTCTAACGCTGATAAAGATACCCTCACCCTGCCCTCTCCCACAGGGAGAGGGTTTACCCCCCCCGGATCGCTACGCGCTCCCGCCCCCCCTCAAGGAGGGGGCAATCCGGATGCACTCCATGTCGCCAATGGCCTTCTGCATGATGGAACCTGCACCCACGACATCTCCGGTATCCCCACCCTGCTTGGCACGCACAACGCCCAGAATGTCGGCGCGGCTTGGGCGGTCGGTGCCTGCCTTGGCATCGCGCCAGAGGTGATGCTCACCGCCATTCGTACCTATCCCGGCCTGCCGCACCGGATTGAGCCGGTCGCCACCCTGAACAGCGTGCGGTTTGTCAATGACAGCAAAGCCACCAATGCCGAAGCCACCACCAAGGCACTCGCCTGTTTTGAAGATATCTTCTGGATTGCAGGCGGCCAACCCAAAGAGGATGGCCTCTCCGCTATCACCCCGTTTCTGCCGCGTATCCGGGCCGCCTATCTGATCGGCGAGGCAGAGGAAGCCTTCGCGCAGTGGCTTTCCGGTAAAGTACCCGTGGTGCGCTGCGGGACACTCGCCCACGCCGTGGAACGGGCCGCTCAGGACGCCTGGAAATCCGGCCTTCCGGACGCAGTGGTGTTGCTCTCGCCCGCCTGCGCCTCCTTCGACCAATGGGCGAATTTTGAAGCACGCGGCGAGGGTTTTCGCCAGAGTGTGCAAGCGCTTTCCATTCCTTCACGGGAGACCGTGTGATGTTGGTAACCACCGCAACACGGCATGCGCTTGACGTACCTTCACCCCTCCCTGAATGGGAGGGGTCGGAATCGTGCAAGATTCCGGGGGAGGGTGATTGTTCTTTAACGTCACCCCCTCCCGGACTCGCTAGCGATTCGCTACGCTCACGCCGCTCGCCGACCTCCCCCATCAGAGGGGGAGGTGAACGGATGCGAAGCGTCCTCAGAATGAACATGGAAAAGGTGCGATGACCCCTCCCCTCCTCCGCCGCAGCGATACCTTACTCGGCCGCTGGTGGTGGACGGTCGATCGCGCCAGCGTGTTCAGCCTGCTGGCCCTGATGATGATCGGCGCGGTGATGGTGGTGGCAAGCAGCCCGCCGGTGGCAGCGCGCATCAAGGTACCCACCTACCATTTTGTGACGCATCAACTGCTGTTCCTCACCGTGGCGGGAGGGATGATGTTTGTCATTTCGCTGCTCTCCAACCTTCAGGTGCGACGACTGGCCACGCTTGGGTTTGGCATCAGCCTGCTGTGCGTGCTGTGGACCCTGCTGTTTGGTGCGGAAGTCAAAGGCTCCACCCGCTGGCTCTATATTGCGGGGCTTTCCCTTCAGCCCTCGGAGTTCTTAAAACCCTGCTTTGCCGTATTTGCGGCATGGCTTTTTAGTGGAGCCAGCGGACGCTTTGCCCCCATGCAGGGAGGGCTGATCTCCTTTAGTTGTTATGTGCTGGTTTGTGCCCTGCTGGCCCTACAGCCGGATTTGGGGATGCTGGTGACGGTCAGCGCTATCTGGTGGGGGCAATGTGTGCTCGCAGGGCTGCCGATCACCTTCCTGCCCGTCTTGATGGTGCTGGGGGCGGCGGGGCTGTTCATGGCCTATACCTTCCTGCCGCATGCCACCAAACGGATTGATAGCTTCCTGAACCCGGAACAATCGGATAGTTTTCAGGTGAAGAAGTCGCTGGAAGCCTTTCAACATGGAGGGTTTTTTGGCACTGGCCCCGGCGAGGGAACGGTGAAACGCATCATCCCGGACGCCCATACGGATTTTGTCTTCGCCGTGGTGGGAGAGGAATTCGGCGCGATGGCCGGACTGCTGGTGGTGGGGATTTTCGGCTTTGTGGTGTTGCGCGGACTGTGGCGGTTGCGCGGCGAATACGATCCCTTCATTGCGCTCGCCGTGGCGGGGCTGTTGTTCCAGTTCGGCTTGCAGGCCGCGATTAATATGGGGGTCTCGCTGCATCTACTGCCCACCAAGGGGATGACGCTACCCTTTATCAGCTATGGCGGATCCTCTGCCTTCTCGCTGGCGCTCGCCATGGGGATGCTGCTCGCCCTCACCCGCAGGCGGTATGGGGGGGCGTATGGATAAGCAGGGGTCAGGGGTCAGGGGTCAGGATTCAGAAAGCAGAGTGAACCCTCTCCCTCTGGGAGAGGGCAGGGTGAGGGAGAAAATAAACGCTGGTAATACCCTCACCCCGGCCCTCTCCCAGAGGGAGAGGGTGTTCCTCGCCGCCGGGGGGACGGGCGGGCATTTGTTCCCTGCCGTTGCCGCTGCGCAATCCCTGCAACAGGCAGGGATGCATCCGGTGCTGGTGGTGGATGCCCGCGCCTATGCCTTCGGGCGGTTTCCGCAAGGGCTGGAGGTACGCTCGGTGCAGGCCGGTCGTATGGGCGGTAGCCCCCTCCGCAAGGTGAAAGGTGCGCTGCAACTGATGATCGGCATTGTGCAGGCGATGCTGCTCTGCCTGAAACACCGCCCGAAACTGGTGGTAGGATTTGGCGGATACCCCTCCTTCCCCACCCTGTTTGCAGCACTGATACTGCGCATCCCCACCATGATCCATGAGCAGAACGCACTGCTCGGACGCGCCAACCGATGGCTTGCACGCCATACCCGCTATGTGGCGCTATCAATTATCGACACGCAGGGCGTACCGGCAGGTACGGAAACCCGTGTGGTCGGTAATCCCGTGCGTCCGGAGATTGCTGCCGTGGGCACGCTCCCCTATCCGCCGCTGGATGCGCATACCCCCTTCCATCTGCTGGTGCTGGGGGGGAGTCAGGGCGCGACCGTATTCGGTGAGGTGATCCCCGAAGCGGTAGCCCTGCTTCCCGATGGCTTACGCACCCGGTTGCGCCTCACCCAGCAATGCCGGGCCGAAGATGTGGATCGCGTGCGCGCCCGCTATGCCACGCTGGGTGTGGAGGCCGAGCTTTCCGCCTTTTTTCAGGATATGCCCGCCCGCTACGCCGCCTGCCACGCCGTGATTGCGCGTGCGGGAGCCTCCACCATTGCAGAATTGCAGGCAGTGGTGCGTCCGGCCCTGCTGGTTCCCTACCCCAACGCGATGGATGACCACCAGCGCCTGAACGCGGAGAGTATTACCTCGCAAGGCGGCGGCTGGATGGTACTGCAACCGGAATTCACCCCGGAATTTCTGACCGGATGGCTGACCATGCAGCTCTCCACTCCTGCATCGCTTGCCGCCATGCAGGCGGCGATGCCCCGCCCTTCGCAGCCGAGTGCTGCCGAGAAACTAGTAGGATGGATCGCAGAAAACACCATGCACGCCTTGCGTTGACCGTTAAATCATTGTATGAGCCGGTTATTCATAGTGACCGCTTGATTTCGGAGAGTTTCATGAGCGTACAGCCTTTAATGCCCAAAGCCACCGCCGTGTGGTTGATCGAAAACACCACCCTCACCTTTGAGCAGGTCGCCGGATTCTGCGGCATGCACCCGATTGAGGTGCAGGGCATTGCCGATGGCGATGTGGCGATTGGCATCACCGGCGTCGATCCGGTGATGAATGGCCAGCTTACCCGTGAAGCGATCGCCGCCTGCGAGGCGGACCCCAGCAAGGTACTGGAAATCCGCAAAGATGCGCGCAAACACCTGCAAGCCAAACCCAAAGGCGGCAAATACACCCCCGTCGCCCGCCGTCAGGACAAGCCGGACGCCATTTCCTGGCTGCTGAAATACCATCCGGAGCTCTCGGAAGCGACCATTGTCAAACTGGTGGGCACCACCAAAAACACCATCGCAGCCATCCGCGACAAGGCGCAC
The DNA here is from genome assembly GCA_044368015.1 of Rickettsiales bacterium. GTDB lineage: Bacteria > Pseudomonadota > Alphaproteobacteria > Rickettsiales > RI-342 > JBIPLF01. The sequence goes on along the minus strand of JBIPLF010000029.1, from coordinate 14,639 downwards.
TGGAACAGCACCAACATCAAACCGCGTGACCCGGTGTTGCTTGGCCTGTGCAGCCAGACCGATCTGGACAATGCCGTGCACCGCGCCCGCGTGAAGCAGGAAAAAGCCAGCGCCTAGGCGCCTGTACTTCACCATTTCTCCTCACACTGCGTCCTGTTATTCACCTCCCCCTTGATGGGGAAGGTCGGCGAGCGGCGTGAGCATCGCGCGAGACCAAGAGGGAGTGGTCATCCTGAGCACAGCGAAGGATCTCCCAGTTAGAAACGGCATTGCAAGCGGAGAGATGCTTCACTCCGTTCAGCATGACACCCTCCCCCGGAATCCTGAAGGATTCCTGAGCATCCTGAAGACGGTGCGGCTACGCTCGCTCTGAGCGCAGCCACCCGGACAACCGGTGGCACAGTACATAAAAGACCGGCGTGAAGATCAGCCCGAAAAACGTCACCCCCAGCATCCCAAAACACACCGCCACCCCAAGGGCCTGCCGCATTTCAGCCCCTGCTCCGCTCGCCAGCACCAGCGGAATTACCCCCAGGATAAAGGCAAAGGACGTCATCAGAATGGGGCGCAGACGCAACGTGGCCGCCTCCACTGCCGACTGCCAGGGCGTTTCGCCTTCTTCGGTGCGTTTTTTGGCGAATTCCACAATCAGAATGGCATTCTTGCTCGCCAGCCCAATCAGTACCATCAGGCCGATCTGCGTCAGGATGTTATTGTCCATGCCCATGGCCCGCACCCCCGCCATGGCGGAGAGCAAACACATCGGCACAATGAGGATAATCGCCAGTGGCAGGGTCCAGCTTTCGTAAAGCGCCGCCAGCAGCAGAAACACAAACAGCACCGCCAGCAGGAACGCCATACCCCCGGTATTACCCGCATATTTTTGCTGGTAGGAGAGTTCAGTCCATTCAAAATCAATCCCGGAAGGCAGCACCGTGCGCGCCAGCTTCTCCATGGTGCTTAGCGCTTCTCCCGTACTTTTACCGGGCAGGGTATTCCCCTGAAGTTCCGCCGCAGGATATAAATTGTAACGCGGCTGCCGCGAGGGACCGGAACGATCCTCAAACTGGACAAAACTGCCCAGTTGCACCATCTCGCCGTCCTGATTCCGGACCCGCAGGCGACCAATATCTTCCGCCCGCATCCGGTGTTCGCCATCGGCCTGCGCCAGCACGCGGTAGGTGCGCCCCAGATAGCTGAAATCATTCACATAGGCCGATCCTAGGTAGATATTCAGCGCATCGAACACACGTTCCAACGGTACGCCCAGCCGCTCCGCATGTTCGCGGTCCACGTCCAGAAACAGCGTGGGGGTGGCGGTTTCATAGAAACTGAACACCTGCGTGACCACGCCGGACTGGTTGGCCGCGCCCGCTAATTCCCACAATGCCGCATTGAGTGCGTCAATCCCCACGCCGCCGCGATCCTGCAACATCATTTTGAAGCCGCCGCCATTGCCGATTCCCCGTACCGGCGGAGGGGGAATCACCACAATGAACGCGTCTTCAATCTGCCCGGCTGCCGCCCACATCTGCCCCATCAGCTGGTCGAAGGTGATGCCTTTCTCCGCCCGCAGGCTCGCGCTCTCCAGAACGGGGAAAATAGCCCCCGCATTGGTGGCCTGCGTAAAGGTGGCTCCGTTGAAACCCGCAAAGCCCACGGCATTCACCACCCCGTCGATCTTGAGCAGTTTTTGTACCACCTGCTGGATCACCGCATCGGTACGATCCAGCGAGGCGCCAGGCGGCAACTGAATGCCCAAGATCATATAACCCTGATCCTGCTGCGGAATGAAGCCGGTGGGAACGGAACGAAAGGTGACGCCGGTGAGCAGCATCAAACCGGCATAGAGGGTGAGCATCAGCGCCCCCTTGCGCACGGTGCTGGCCACCATCACCCCATACCGGCTGGAGAATCCTGCCAGCAGGCGATTGAACTGGAAGAAGACCCAGTGCAGCGGATTAGGAAACAAACCCGGGGAGTGCGTGTGGACAACAGCATGTTCACGGGTGAGTAATAGCGCCGCCAATGCCGGACTGAGGGACAGAGAGATCAACACCGAAAACGCCGTGGCAACCGCCACCACCACCCCGAATTGTTTGAAGAACTGCCCCGAAATGCCCTCAATAAACAGCGTGGGCAGAAACACGGCAATCAATACCAGCCCAATGGCGACCAGCGCACCGCCAACTTCGTCCATGGTCTGATGCGCGGCCTCGCGTGCGTTCATGCCACGCGCCATCAGGCGTTCCATGTTTTCAACCACCACAATGGCATCGTCCACCACAATCCCGATCGCCAGCACCAGCCCGAACAGCGTGAGGTTGTTGAGTGAGAAATCGATCACCGACATGACGGCAAAGGTCCCAATCAACGACAGCGGAATCGCCACGATGGGAATGATCGCCGCCCGCCAGTTCTGGAGGAAGAGAATAATCACCAGCACCACCAGCAGAACCGCCTCCAGGATGGTCTTGTATACCGCATCCATGGACTGCGCGACGAAGTCGGTGGGATTATAGATGATCCGGTATTCAAGCCCCGGTGGAAATTTCTCCGCCAGCCCCTTCATCTGAGCCTTAATGGCATCGGCAGTGGCCAGCGCATTGCTGCCTGGCCGCTGAAAGATCGGCAATGCAATGGCCTTCTTATCCCCTAAATACCCACGGGTTGCGTAGTTTTCGGCCCCCAGCTCCACCCGTCCGATATCGCGCACACGCACCACCCGGCCATCATCCGACGCTTTGACGATGATCTCGGCAAATTCCTCCGGTTCGATCAGCCGTCCCTTGGTCTGAACGTTCAACTCAAAGGCCTGCTGCGTTGATACGGGTTGCTGCCCCAATGCACCGGAAGCCACCTGCACATTCTTGGCGCGCAGGGCCGCGAGCACCTCGCCCGCCGTCATGCCGAGCGAGGCGATCCGGTCCGGATCCAGCCAGATGCGCATGGCATAGGGACTTGCCCCGAACAGGCGGATATCGCCCACCCCATCAATGCGCGACAGGGTGTCCTTAATTTGCAGGGTAGCATAATTGCCGATAAAGGTCTGGTCGTAGCGCCCATCCGGTGAAAACAGGTTGATGACCATCATCAGATCGGGGGAGTTTTTGCGCGTGGTCACCCCGCGACGCCGCACTTCCTCCGGCAATCGGGGTTCGGCCATGGCGACGCGGTTCTGCACCAGCACCTGCGCAGTATCCAGATCCGTCCCCAGCCGGAAGGTAATGGTGAGCGACATCGCCCCGTCATTGGTGGATTGGGAGGACATATACAGCATGTTCTCCACCCCGTTGATTTCCTGCTCCAGTGGGGTGGATACCGTGCGTGCGACCGTTTCGGCATTGGCGCCGGGATAGTTGGTGGTGACCACAATCGTCGGGGGAACCACTTCCGGATACTGGGCGACGGGCAGGCCCAGATAGGCAATCACCCCGACGATCAGGGTGATGATCCACAAAACGCTGGCGAAGATCGGCCGTTCGATGAAGAAATGCGGCAGTTTCATTTACCGGCCTCGTTCTCGGCGGCATCGGAAGCAACCAGCGGTTTAGTGGAAACCTTCAGGCCCGGACGGACTTTCGCCAGTCCTGACCAGATGATCGGATCCCCGGCGGTGATGCCGGAGCGCACAATGCGCCAACTTCCCTCATGCACGGGACCAAGGACGACAGGCCGCGGCTCCACCATGCCCTCCTTATTGACCGTAAACACCACCTTCTGCGCCTGATTACTGCCCACCGCTTCATTGGGGATGAGTAACACCTCGTGTGGCGCTCCGCTTGGAATGCGCAACCGACCAAACAACCCTGAAATCAGCATCCCTTCTGCATTCGGAAACAGGGCACGGCCCTGAATGCTGCCGGTTTTGCTGTCTATTTCGGTGTCGATGAAATCCAGATGCCCTTCATGCGTAAACGCCTGTTCATCCTGCAATTTGGCATACACGGTGACCTTTTCGCGCTTTTGCTCCGTCGCGGTGCGCCGCATGATGCGCAGCATATCCTGCTCGCTGGCCTCGAAATAGAAATAGATCGGACGGTCCGCCACAATGACGGTTAGCAGCGTGGCGTTCATATCGCTGCCATTGACGAGATTGCCACGATCGACCAGCCGACGCCCCACCCGGCCATCCATCGGCGAGGTCACGCGGGTGAATTCCAGATCCAGCTTTGCTTCCTCTACCGCGGCTCTGGCGTCCTGATATTCCTGTGTGCGGCGATCCAGCTCGCGCTGTGCAATCGTGTTACTTTTACGCAGCGAGCGGGCACGCTCATACTCTTTCTGCGCCAGATTGAGGCGCGCCTCCGCACGCTCCAGCGCAATGCTGAAGGGCCGGGGGTCGATCAGAAACAGGGTTTGCCCCTTGGTAACCTTCTGGCCGTCGGTGAACCGGACTTCGTCCAGATAGCCACTCACCCGCGCACGAATCTCCACACGCTCGGTGGCCTGAAAGCGCCCGGCATATTCATCCCACTCGGTCACGGCTTTGGCCACCGGCGTGCTCACCACCACCACCGGCGGAGGCGGCGCATCCTGCTGAGAGGGACCGGTTTGCGTGGTCATAAACCACCACCCCGCCCCAACCGCAGCAAGGACCAGCAACACAGGCATCGGCTTCATGGAAACACTCCGTTATACGCAAAAGGGGAATAGTGGATAGAAATGGCGCTGAGCCACCCAATCGGCCTCAGGCCTTTTTCACGAAGCAGGTTTTAAGCACCAGCCCCTTCACCTTGTCGGCGTTGCACTCAATTTCTGCTTCGTCATGGGTGAGACGAATATTGCGGATCACCGTGCCACGCTTGAGTGTTACCGATGTGCCTTTGACCTTGAGATCTTTGGTGACCACCACGCTGTCGCCATCGGCAAGGGAGTTGCCGTTGCTGTCTTTAACAACCATTTCCATTTGATGCCTTTCGTAAAAGGAAACGGACACCATCGCTGATTACAGAAGCAAACGCAACAGGCCACGCGACTAAAAACTACGCACGCCTGCAATGGGAGAGGGGGCATTTCCCATCACACGGATAGAAAATGCCCACCAATCAGGAGGAGAGCCAGAAATACGGATTTTTATGACTTTCCTACCGTTTCTACCGTTAACTGCATCGTATCCACATCCTGCATAGAAGCCGCTATAGCTGCTCGCCCGGCCATGCGCACGTACAAGCCTGCTCCACAGGATTAAGCCCTTCAAACGCCTCCATATGCCCCCCTGAATGACCAGATAATGCCCTCCGCTGTTCTGCCACGTTGTATATTTCAACGAGTTTTTCCACCATTTCCGCCATAATACTATATCCTTCTGTTAGACGTTAGATTGCAATCAAGCCACTCACTCCGTACCCGCCGGCCATTTGGGTGTGCGCAGCTCATCGCCGCAAAAGCGCAACCCCTGCTCCTCTCTAGGAACAACCGGGATGGGAACCGGAGATACCCCCTGCCCCAAAGGTTGGGGAGGCATTTGCCCGGCATCCCGAAGCCCACACCCGAGGAACTCCGGATCAACCGCTCCGCTTCCGCTGTTTTTGTCGCCATGCATAGCAGTACTCCTCCCAAATGCCCTGCCCTTTTAACGCTAAAATATGACAATTTGATGAATCGCCCACCTGTTCGCACGCGCAATCTCCCCGCTTGACCCTTGCCCCCGCTTTCCCTATCCTTCCGCTCATGAGTATGAGCTTTCAGCAAATCATCCTGACCCTCCAGCAATTCTGGGCGGATCAGGGCTGCGTGGTGCTTCAGCCTTACGACATGGAAGTCGGGGCGGGCACCTTTCACCCGGCCACCCTCCTACGGGCGCTCGGCCCCAAGCCTTGGTGCGCGGCTTACGTTCAGCCCTCGCGCCGCCCCAAGGATGGCCGTTATGGCGAAAACCCCAATCGCTTGCAGCATTATTACCAGTTTCAGGTGATTCTGAAGCCCTCACCAGAAAATATTCAGGATTTGTATCTGCAATCGCTGCGGGCGCTCGGCATTGATCCCCTCGCCCACGATATCCGCTTTGTGGAAGACGACTGGGAAAGCCCCACGCTCGGCGCCTGGGGGCTGGGCTGGGAAGTCTGGTGCGACGGCATGGAAGTCACGCAATTCACCTATTTCCAGCAGGTGGGCGGGTTTGAATGCAAGCCGGTGGCGGGCGAAATCACCTACGGGCTGGAACGGCTCGCCATGTATATTCAGGGCAAAAAGAACGTCTACCAACTGGACTGGAACGGCAAGGAATCCCGTTACCCTATCTCCTATGGCGATGTGTTTCTGGCCAATGAACAGCAATTTTCCGCCTATAATCTGGAACATGCGGATACGAACGTCCTCTCCCGCCATTTCGTCGATGCCGAAACCGCCTGCCAGAAGCTCATCGAGCTGAAACTCCCGCTGCCCGCCTACGATCAATGCATCAAAGCGAGCCATTTGTTTAACCTGCTCGACGCGCGCGGGGTGATTGGCGTCACCGAACGCGCCGCCTATATTGCGCGGGTACGATCGCTCGCCAAGGCCTGCTGCGAGGGTTGGCTCACCGTTGAAGGGATGATTCCATGCGCCTGAGAATGATGAAAGGCAAGCTGCACCGCGCTGTGGTGACGCAGGCCGAATTGCAATATGAGGGATCGGTTTCCATTGATGCCGCGCTGCTGCGTCAGGCGGATATTCTGCCGTTTGAGCAGGTGGATATTTACGACATCACCAACGGGGCGCGCTTCACCACCTACACGATTCCGGCGGCGGAAGGGTCTGGCACCATCCAGATCAACGGTGCGGCGGCGCGTCTAGTGCAAAAGGGCGACCGGGTGATTATCTGCGCCTTTGCCGATATGGAAGCAAGCGAGGCCGCCACCCATGCCCCCCGCGTGGTGATTCTGGGAGATAACAATCAGGTGCTCAGTTGCCGCAACACGACGGTCGCCGATTATGCCTGATCTCCTCCTCGAACTCTTTTCCGAAGAAATTCCCGCCCGGATGCAGGTTCCGGCGGCGGAAGCACTCAAACGTCTGGCACTGGATGCTTTGCAGGAGGCGAAGCTCGCCCCCGCATCGCTGGAAACTTTCGTCACGCCACGCCGCCTGACGTTGATTGCTCGCGGTATCCCCGCCACACAGCCCGACGCGGTGGTCGAAAAACGCGGCCCTAGACTTGGCGCACCGGACGCCGCGCTTGCCGGGTTCCTCAACTCCACAGGACTCACCAAAGACCAGTTGGAAATCCGTGAAAAAGGCGGCGAACAGTATTATTTCGCGGTGGAGCAGCAACAGGGACAATCCGCCGCCACGGTGTTGCCCGCGCTGCTGGAACAGGTGATCGCCAGCATTCTCTGGCCGAAATCCATGCGCTGGGGTGAGAGCGACATCCGCTGGGTGCGTCCGCTGCATCGTATTCTGTGCCTGCTGGATAGCACGGTGCTACCGGTAACCTTCGGGCATCTGGAAGCGGGGAACCTCACCGAGGGCCACCGTTTCCTCGCGCCGGGTGCGATTGCGGTTACGGGTGTGGAGCAGTACCTCACCGCACTGGCGGGCGCCAAAGTGGTGCTGAGTCAGGTGGATCGCAAAACACAGATTCTCCACACCGCGCAGGAAGCCGCAGCGGCCAGAGGTCTGGTGTTGGTGGAAGATGAAGGCTTGCTGGACGAAGTGACGGGCCTAGTGGAATGGCCGGTTGCCTATATCGGCGGGTTCGATGCGCCCTTTATGGTGCTGCCGCCGGAAGTGCTCACCGCCGAAATGCGCGCCCACCAGAAATATTTTGCGCTGAAAACGCGGGAGGGGGCGTTCGCGCCGCATTTCCTCGTCATCTCCAACATGGAAAGCCGTGATGCCGGTGCCTATATCGTCAATGGCAATGAGCGCGTGCTGCGTGCGCGTCTCGCCGATGGGGCGTTCTTCTGGGATCAGGATTTGAAAACCCCGCTTTCCGAACGGGCCAAACAGCTTTCGACCGTGGTCTTTCACGCCAAACTCGGCACCATCGCCGACAAGGTGGACCGGGTGAAGGGACTCGCCAAGTTTCTGGCGGTCTGGGTTCCTCACGCAGGCCTTAAACAGGTGGAGCGCGCCGCGCAACTGGCCAAGGCCGATCTCGTCAGCGGCATGGTGGGCGAATTCCCGGAACTGCAAGGCATCATGGGCCGCTATTACGCCGAGCATCAGGGCGAGGATGCGGAGGTCGCCGCCGCCATCGACGAGCATTACGCGCCGCGTGGGGCTGCTGATCGCGTGCCCACCCGCCCGGTGAGTGTCACCCTCGCACTCGCCGATAAAATCGACACGCTGGCCGGGATGTTTGCCGCAGGCGAAATCCCCACCGGTTCCAAGGACCCGTTTGCCTTACGGCGCGCCGCGCTGGGGCTGATTCGCATCCTGCTGGAAAACCAGTTAAAACTCCCCTTAAAGCTTGCCTTTGAACAGGCGGTTGCTGCCTATCCGGCGTCGCTTCTGAAGGATGACAAAGCCAAACCTGCTGAGCGCAAACAGCAGATCACCGAGCATCTGTTGAGCTTCACACTAGAGCGGCTGAAGCAGCTCCTCAAAGCACAAAGCTTCCGGCATGACGTGATCGACGCGGTGTTTGCCAGCAGCGAGGAAGACACGCTGGTGTCGCTCGTCGCACGCACGCAGGCGCTATCGGATTTCCTCCGCACGCAGGAGGGTGAAAGCCTGCTTGCCGCCACGAAACGGGCGGTGAACATCCTCAAAATTGAGGAGAAAAAAGACCGCACCCGCTACAATGATTCCCCCGACCCCGCTCTGCTGGAAGATGCGCAGGAACAGGCGCTATACGCGGCGCTCTCCCGTCTGCGTCCGGTGGTGCAAAAACACGTGAAGGATGAGCGCTACCACGACGCGATGGCGGTACTCGCCGAACTGCGCGCTCCGGTGGATGCCTTCTTCGAGCAGGTGACGGTGAACGCCAGCGACGCCAATATCCGCCGCAACCGGCTGCGGCTACTCGCTCAGATCCAGTCCGACGTGATGCTGGTGGCGGATGTCAGCCGGATTGAGGGATAGGCCTTCGACGCCCCCCCCTCAAGGACAAACATCCGATTCCTTTCACAAAACAGTCATTTGACCGGAACCTCCCAAACGCATAAATTGTTGCCCTCACTTTCACAACATGAGGATGATATGGGATTTGCGACTAACGATACAGCTACCCCCCCCCTGACAACGGCATACCCCACACGGGTAGAGGACAACCCGTTCTTGGTTACAGATTCACAAAAAGGTGGCGTACGTGTAGAAACGCTTGGGACCGGGGGCCGTGGCTACGCAGAAACACGCAACGACGGCCTGCAACAGCAAGCCGCTGACCGTAAACAAGTTGGGTTCATCCCGAATTGAAGCCGGCAACCTAACCGGCTGATATGTTAATGCACCAGCGCGGGCTTCTGGCTGTCCAGCGAGAAGGCGGGGATATCCACCTCAAAGCGCTGGCCTTGCTCGGTCTGCATTTCGTAACGTCCCAGCATGATGCCGGAGGGCGTGTGCAGCGGCGTGCCGCTGGTATATTCAAACATCTCGCCGGGATGCAGGGTGGGTTGCTCACCCACCACGCCCTCGCCATGCACTTCCTGTTGCAGGCCGCGCGCGTCGGTGATCTGCCAGTAACGGCCGATCAACTGCACGGTATCGGCGCGGAGGTTTTCGATCTGCACATGGTAGGCCCATACGAAATACCGGCTATGAGGCACGGATTTATCGGTCAGGAATTCGGGAATCACCGATATTTTGACGTCGTGGGTGACTTTACTATACATGCAATACTCCAAGGGAAGGGGAGCGTTCTTACTCCTTTTTCCGCCAGAAATCCAGCATAGTATTTCCCATTTTTTCCCAGACTTTGTCCTGTATCGGACTCTGAAAATTCACGTAGAAATCCTACGTTGGAATTTTCTTCGCCTCACACTCCTCGTCTGGAAACAAAGCGAAAACACTATGGGATTGGGGTGGACTTCGAGGAGGAACGTGGGTAGAGTAGAATTGTTTGATGTTCGACAATGGAGGAATCATGTCGTGCCAGTTGTAGGGCGTAGCGGCGGTTTCCCCTCCCCTGCTTGCGGGGGAGGGATACGGAGGCTTGCGCTGAAGGCGCTTAGCCGCAGTTGGGTGGGGGTGTCTGCTGGCGTTCAGAATACACCCCCACCCAGCTCCGCCATCGGCTCGTCCCTCGCCGTGGCTACACATCCCTCCCCCGCAAGCAGGGGAGGGAAAAGCGCCTCTCCCGGCTTCACCCTTGTGGAACTCTCCATCGTCCTTGTTATCATTGGCCTGATCCTCGGCGGGGTGATGGTGGGACGCAGCATGATTCGCTCCTCACAAGTGAATTCCGTCGCCAGCGATTTGCAGGGGTTTGAAGCGGCGATGAACCTGTTTGTGGATAAATATCAGGGATTGCCGGGAGATATTACCAACGCCACCAGCTTCTGGACGGCGGCAGCAAACGGGAATGGCAATGGGTCGCTGGGCGCTCCCGGTGCCGCGAACACCGCCGGAGAAACCTTTGGTCGGTGGGAACAACTGGCGCTCGCCGGGCTTATCAAGGGAAGCTACACGGGTATTGCCGGACCGGGCGCGGCGGAAGATGTCACGCTGGGGGTTAACGTTCCCAAATCTAAAATTGCAGGTGCAGGGTATTACGGGTGGGGATGGGGGTATGTCACGGGGCTAGCGAATTATTATGACGGCCAATACGGAGATGTGATAGAATTTGGCGCTAAAACGGCTGCTTACACAGCGGGAAGCCCAGTGCTTACGCCCGCCGAGGCGTTAATCCTCGACACGAAAATGGATGACGGCCTGCCGGCTATGGGCGTTTTGCGCACGCGATCCAGCGGTACCGCTTCCCCTAACTGCAGTACGGGAGCGAATAATGCCGGAGCAACGGCAACCTACAACATGGCGTATACGGGAGTTGCATGCAACTTTGTTTTCAGTACCGGTCTTTGATACCCTCTCATTTCCCCTCTTGACCCACGCTGTACGCTCCCTAGTATCCGCCGCATGAACACACCGCTTTCTGTGGGGATTGTGGGGGCCGGGATCGCCGGCATGACCACCGCGCTTACGCTCGCAAGGGCAGGGTTTGACGTCACGCTGGTGGATCCGCTGTCGCTTGCCGCGCTGCAATCGCCGGAGCGGGATAGCCGCACCACGGCGCTGGCGGAATGTGCCGTTCAGGCGCTACGCCGCATGGGTGTGTGGGAGGCGGTCAACCCTCACACTCAGCCGATTCTGGATATTCGCGTGGCGGATAAGGGCTCGCACCAATGGGTGCATTACGACCACCGGCTGGTGGGGACGCCGCTCGGCTATATGGTAGAAAATCACGATCTGCTGCGGGTGCTGGCAGAGGCGGTGATGCAGCATCCGAACATCACCTGCCGGATGGACACGCGGGTGACGGGGCTGGAATCGCATCCGCAGCACAGCATCCTCCGGTTTCAGGATGGCACGGAAGCCCCTTTTCCGCTGGTGATCGGCGCGGATGGCAAGGGTTCGCGGGTGCGTGAGCTGGCGGGCATTGCCTGCACTCGCCATGCCTATACGCAGAGCGCGGTGGTGTGTAACGTGACGCATGAGCAGCCGCATCAGGGGTTGGCGGTGGAATATTTCCTGCCTACCGGTCCGTTTGCGATCCTGCCGCTGCTGCCGGGAAATCGTTCCTCCATTGTGTGGAGCGAGCAGACAGAGGAAGCCACCCATCTGGCGCAATGCGAGGAAGCGGAATTCATGGCGCATTTACGCCACCGCTTTGGTGATTTTCTGGGAGAGGTGCGGCTGGAAGGTAGCCGGGCGCTTTACCCGCTGGGCGTACAGGTGGCGCGCAGCCTCCACGGCCCTCGTGTGGCGCTGGTGGGCGATGCCGCGCATCTGATCCATCCCATCTCCGGGCAGGGGATTAATCTCGGCTTCCGCGACATCACCCGGCTGGTGGAATGCCTCACCCAGCAGGCGAGGCTCGGCGGAGACATCGGCGCGGAGGCGCTGCTTGCCAGCTATTCGCGGGACCGTCAGGCGGATATCTGGTCGCTGGTCGGCATCACCGACGGGTTGAACCGGCTGTTTTCCAACTCGCATCCGCTGCTGACCACGGCGCGACGGCTGGGGTTAGGTGCGGTGGAACCCCTCACCCCGTTGAAGAAACTTTTCATGCGGCACGCAATGGGTGTGCTGGGCAAGGATGCGGCGTGAAGCTGTTGCTCGTCGTGGGCGGATTGCTGCAAAACGCGACCGGGGAATCGCTGATTGCCCAGCGCCCGGCGCATAAATCCTATCCCGGCGAGTGGGAGTTGCCCGGTGGCAAGGTAGAGGCTGGCGAAACGCCGGAGGCCGCACTGGTGCGCGAATTGCGCGAGGAGTTGGGAATTGAGGTGCCGCTGGGCGCGCTGGAGCCGCTGACCTTCTTCTCCCATACCTACCCGGAATTTCACCTATTGATGCCGGTTTATCGCATCCGTGCTTGGGTGGGGGAAGTGCAATCCACCGAACATCCGAGCCTCGCCTGGGTAACGCGGGAAACCATCCATCGCTATCCGCTGCTCGCCGCCGACCGGGCACTGGTGGGATGGGTGTAGCGGATTTACCACTGCTGTCACTATGTTGTCACATTGGGATGGTACGGGTACATCCGGTTTTGGATACAACCAATGACGGGAGATGTTTCAGGAATAAACACAAAACAGCCGATGCGTTGCGGCAAGATGCCGCAGGATATGCCGGGGCCGCTGTAGTTGAAACGGTTGTTGCCGCTGGTTTTGTTGCTGGAGCTATCGGTGCTGAAGTTGCAGGTCTTGATAAAACAGCTACCGTGTTGGCACTTGCTGGAACGGTTCCGGCTATTGGAGCAACGATAGATACTGTGGCAGCGATGGTTCAGGCCACCGCAGCGAATATTGTCGACGGGCATTAAGCGCGTCTGCTGGCCATCCCCCTAAAACGGCGACAAAATATCAATCACCTGCGAGCCGATGCGTGGCTGCTGGAGGTCGGAGACGGTGCCCTGCCCGCCATAGGAGATGCGGGCTTCGGCGATCTGGGTGGAGTCGATGGAGTTGCTGGAGCTGATATCCTCCGGACGGATCACGCCATAGACGGAAATCTCGCGCAGTTCGTAATTCACCCGCACCTGCTGGTTGCCGCTGATCACCATATTGCCGTTGGGCAATAGCTGCACGACCGTGACCGCCACGGTGGTGGCAATATTTTCCTGACGACCGATTTTGCCGCTGCCGCTGGTTTTGCTTTTGCCGGTGAGGTCTACCAGTGCGGCGGGGTCGGCGACACCCGGAATCGCATCGTAAATCTGGCCTTCGACCCCAAACAGGCTGGGGGTGCCGAGGGTTTCGCTGCTGTCGCGGTTGCGTTCGGTTTTATTATCCAGCTCGGCCTTGTCCTGAATCTTCACCACCACTTTCAGGATGTCGCCCACGCGGTGCGCCCGCTGGTCGCGGAAGAAGGTTTTGGAACCCGGCTGCCACAGGGAATTCGGGTGCGGCTGCGGGTTTGGTTCGGGCGTCGGCATGGGCCAATGCACCTGCCGATCCCCCACATGCTCGCTGGGATTGCCCACCGACGCCATTTGCGGTGCTTTACCCACATTCTCCAGCCGGTCGAGCGTGTTTCCGCAGGCGGTGAGTGTAAGAAGAAGCAGTAAGTTGCCAGTTGCCAGTTGCCAGCCGGATGCAGAAAAGCATCTGCCTGTTTTATGCTTACTGACAACTGATGACTGACGACTGACAACTACCTTCATGGTATCACCTTCACTTTCCCGTCACTCATCACGATACCCTGCACCACCTTGTTGGACTGGGTGTTGCGCACCTGAATGCTATCGCCCGCACCGCCCTCGCCGAGCGCGACACCCGATGCGGTGAGGATGATGCTGCCATTTTCATATTCCATGCTCACCGTTTGCCCTTTTTGGATCAGGCGGGGAGTGACCACCTCATCCTCGCGGATCGGACGTCCCGGCATGATGGCGCGGCGTGGGGAATGCCCCACCAGCCCTTCGATCGCCAGAATCGCATCGTCGCGTAATTTATCGCTGGGGAGCTTGACCAGATCGACATCCGCCTGCTCAATCACTTCGCCCTTTTCCATGCGACGGTTGACCACCGGCACTTCCATCACCGAAAAATACCGGCCAATCAGGCGCATCGTGGAGTAGGTGGGGGATTGCCCGGTTTCCGCCATCTCCGGCCCAACAAAGGCAATGCTCGCCACAAAGCGTTGGGCTTGTTCCTGCATCTGGAAGCCGGTGATTTCCGGCTCAAAGGGTTGGATATTCTGGTATACAGGGTCGTTCAACCGCCCCACCCATTCGATTTGCACATCGCCGCCGAGTTTCTTCTCCTGCGAAAGATAGGCGATGATCAGCTCTTTCAGCTCATCCTGCGACACGGTGTAATAGCCGCCCTGCTCGGCAGGGGTGGCGGGCGATTGTGCATGGGCACCCGCTGTCCATACCCATAGTGTAAGGAAGAGAACGTATTTCGCGATGGTATACATGGCATCCCTTTTCGTAGAAGTACCCCCTCCCTGTCCCTCCCCCGCGTTGCGGGAGAGGGGACCGGAAGGAAAGTCTCCCCCATCACAGGCGCTGGTCTTAAGGCGCGACGGTGCATCCGGTTCCCTCTCCC
>JBIPLF010000060.1:0-6953 GCA_044368015.1 Rickettsiales bacterium | reverse complement strand
CTGCAATTTGATCTATTTGTCTTAGGTAATGTTTACGAGACATATCCCCCCCCTAAATCTACAAACCAATCTTGTACATCTTATCCCCCCCCCCGCATATTTCAAATGACAATTCTGTGAAAGTTTGGTGACATGTCACTCCCCTTTCCTCGCTCGCGCAAATCTGCTACAGCTTGGCCTCATGCATACTTCCCGCATTGCATTGCTGGAGTCCTTCGCCTGTCTGGGGGCGGAATGCCCCGACACCTGCTGTCAGGGCTGGCAGATGCAGGTGGATGCGCCACGGCTTGAGCGCTACCAGAAGCAGCATCCCGAATTGCTGGAGGCGGTGGAAGGGATCGGTACCCCCTCCCCCGTGATGCGCAAAAACAGCGACGGGTTTTGCGTCAAGCTGGAGGGGGGCCTGTGCGGCGTGCAGAAACAGTATGGCGCGGATGCACTGGGAGACGCCTGTTATTTCTACCCGCGCATCACCCGTAAGCTCGGCGAGCATGTGGTGGTGTCGGCCGCGCTTTCCTGCCCGGAGATCGCCCGGCTGGCGCTGACCGAGCAACAACCGCTCACCTGGCGCGCCTTCGATGCCGAACGCCTGCCGCTTTCCTGTGTCGATTACCTGCCGGAAGGTCTAACGAGCGATGCAGCGGGGAACATCCACCACGGCTTTATACTGGAAGCCAGCCGCAGCGATGCGCTGCCTTCGCTCACCCTTGCGCGCATTCAAACGGTAGCGCGGTCGCTGGCGCGGCTGCCGGTTGCCTCCTGGGAGGGAGCGGCTACGCTGGGGTTGAAGCTCGCCACCGAACGGCTGGGAGCACCCGAAATAGAGCCTGCGGATAAATTCCGGTTGGCGCAACTGCTCGCCGCGCTGATGCGGGGTGCTCCCGCTTCTTCCCGCACCCGGTTGGAGCCGATTCTGGAGCGCATGTGCACCCGCTTGCTGATTGCGATTGACCGTACCTCGCTGCACATGGCCCCGGTGGGGGATAGTATCTCCGCCGCCACCGCCCTGAATATCCGCTGGAACGAGGGCGGAGAGGCCGCCTGCGCAACCCCGCTGCGCTTCTGGATCGGCGCGCAGCTTTCCGGCACGTTGTTTCCCTTCGCAGGACTGGCGAAAGACCCGGTGGAGCGCATCACGCTGCTTGCCGTTAAATACAGCCTGTTGGTGCTGGCGCTGCAAACGCTTCAGGATGCCGAACACCTCACCCCCACGCCAGAGCAGGTGGTGGAGATCGCCCAGCCGCTCGCCCGGTTGCTGGATCACCTCGCCAGCGCTGAACTCATCCTCCGCGTGTGCGAGGAAGTCGGCTGGCTGCGAGAAGCCCGCCTGTTGGGGCTTCTGGGTATCACTGCCACCAGATGATGTACAGGCCACGCCGATAAGCACTGAAAACCGCTGGACGTCAGCGGGTGCTTTCCTGTAGTGGGAAAAGAGGATTGTTGTTGTCTGCGAAGAAGCGTTGGGCGTCATCCTGAGAGGGCTTGCCCTCGAAGGATCACTCCGTTTACGAACACGCGGATAGGCTACGCGAGCTGGGAGATACTTCGCTGCGCTCAGCATGACGGATGCAAAGGGTACGCAAAGCAATAAAGGGCCACGTTCATGGTGTCGTTTTCACTTCCCGCCAATTCCAAAATATCGGATGGGCAGACCTATCCCGCTCCCCAAGGCGCCACGCGCACCAAGCGGTTCGATATTTACCGCTGGAACCCGGAGGACGGGAAGGGACCGCATATCGACCATTACGAGGTGGATCTGGATTCCTGCGGGCCGATGGTGCTGGACGCGCTGATCAAAATTAAAGGCGAAACCGATAGCACCCTCACCTTCCGCCGCTCCTGCCGCGAGGGGATTTGCGGTAGCTGCTCCATGAATATCGACGGCACGAACACGCTCGCCTGCATCAAGCCGATTGAGGATGTCAAAGGCCCGGTGCGCGTATATCCGCTGCCGCATATGTATGTGGTGAAGGATCTGGTGCCGGACATGACCGGCTTTTACGCCCAATATGCCTATGTGAAGCCGTGGTTGCAGGCCGACTCCCAACCCACCGGCGGACGCGAGCGGTTGCAATCGCCCGAGGACCGCAAAAAGCTGGACGGCCTGTATGAATGCATTCTCTGCGCCTGCTGCTCCACCAGCTGCCCCAGCTATTGGTGGAATGGCGACAAATTTTTAGGCCCGGCCGCACTCCTGCACGCCTATCGCTGGATCGCCGATACCCGTGACGAACATACCGGCGACCGGCTGGACGAGCTGGAAGACCCCTTCCGCCTTTACCGCTGCCACACCATCATGAACTGCGCCAAGACCTGCCCCAAGGGACTGAATCCCTCGCAAGCCATCGGCGAAATCAAGAAGGAAATCGCGCTCAGGAAGGCGTAGAGTACCATGCCTTACGCGATACGCATCCATGAACATGGCGGCCCGGAAGTGCTCCGTTGGGAGGAAATTCCCACCCCCACACCCGGACCCGGGGAGGTGCTGCTGCGTCAGGAAGCGGTGGGGTGCAATTTCATCGACACCTACCATCGCAGCGGGTTGTATCCGCTGAAATCCTTCCCCGCGATCATCGGCATGGAGGGAGCAGGCGTCATTGAGGCTCTGGGCGAAGGGGTTTCCGACTATCAGGTGGGTGATCTGGTCGCTTACGGGATCGGCCCTATTGGTGCCTATGCGGAAATACGTACCATCCCAGCCTCTGCATTATTACGGGTTCCGCCTGCGCTCACCGCTCCGCATGTGGCGGGGATGCTGCTGCGGGGACTCACCGCCTTTTACCTGCTGCATGTCACCTATCGGGTGAGCAATCTGCATACGATTCTTGTCCATGCGGCGGCGGGGGGCATGGGCGCGATCCTCTGCCAATGGGCGAAGTGGCTGGGCGCGACGGTGATCGGCACGGTCGGGTCGGAGGAAAAACGCGCCCTCGCCATCCAATATGGTTGCGACCATGTGTTCAACAGCCGCGAGGAAGACTGGGTGCGCGGCGTGCGCGAGGTCACCAAGGGCAAAGGCGTGCATGTGGTGTATGACGGCGTGGGCAAGGATACGTTTCTAAGCTCACTCGATTGCCTGACAACACTCGGCATGATGGTCTCCTACGGGCAGGCATCCGGACCGGTTCCGCCTATTGATGTTGGCTTGCTGCGCGACAAGGGGTCGCTGTTCCTCACCCGCCCGACGGTGATGGATTACGCCGCCGGTGACGCCACCAGCTACCTGCTCGCCGCCAACGAGTTTTTCAGCCTCATCCTGCGGCGGGTGATTTCCATGCCCATCGGCCAGAGCTATTACCTGCGCGACGCCGCCACCGCCCACCGCGACTTAGAGGCGCGCCGCACCCATGGATCGACGGTGTTGGTGGTGGGGTGAGGGGCCTCGTCATGCTGAGCGTAGCGAAGCATCTCCCCACTTGCACATCGTTCCCAGTTGAGAGATCCTTCGCCTATGGCTCAGGATGACGCCGAGGGTGTCACTACTGCCTTGCGGCTTGCGCTAAAACCGTTTAACTCCACCCTCATGACAGATTTCTCCGACATCACCGGATCGGCGACCGAAGCCTATGAGCTAACGCCGGAATTTATCCGTTCGGTATCGGAGGCACTGGCCCATCCCGGTTCCAGCCATATCCGCGACCTGCTGGAACCGCTCCACAGCGCCGACCTCGCCTACCTGATCGACATGCTGTCCAGCGAGGAACGCGAGCGGCTGGTGGAGATTCTGCGCGACCGTTTCGACCCCGAAGTGCTGGTAGACCTGAACCCCGAAGTGCGGGAGGAGATCGTCTATTATCTGGGCACACAGGCTTCCGCCGAGGTCATCAGCCAGTTGGAATCCGACGTCGCGGTGAGCGTCATCGAAGAATTAAGCGAGGAAGACCAGAAAGATATTCTGGAAGCCATCCCGCTGCTCGCCCGTACCGCCGTGGAGGAAGGGCTTTCCTACCCCGAACGCAGCGCCGGGCGGTTGATGCGTAAAAAAGTGGTGATTGCCCCCGAAGAATGGAATGTCGGCAACGCGATTGATTTTCTCCGTACCTCCACCAACCTGCCGAAGGATTTCTATGCCCTGTTTGTGGTGGATCAGGACCAGAAACCCGTCGGCAGCGTGCTGGTAAGCCGAATCATCCGCAGCGCACGCGACGCCGCCATCCGCGACATCATGGACTGCGAACCGCGCCTGATCCCCGCTGAGATGGATCAGGAGGAAGTGGCGTTCATTTTCCGCAAATACGGACTCACCTCCGCCCCCGTCATCGGCGAGGACGGGCGCATCCACGGGATGCTCACCATTGAAGATATTCTGGAAGTGATCGAGGAAGAAGCAGGCGAAGACCTCATGCGCCTGGGGGGGGTGATCGCCGATGATTACTTCTCCGCCGTGCGGAGTACCGTGCAACGCCGCTTTCCGTGGTTGTTCGTGAACATGATCACCGCGCTGATTGGCTCGTATGTTATTTCGCAATTTTCCGGTACCATCGAAAAACTGGTGGCGCTGGCCTCGCTGATGCCGATTGTCGCCTCCATGGGCGGCAATACCGGCACGCAGGCGGTGACCGTCGCCGTGCGGGCACTCGCCACCCGCGAGTTAAGTAGCATCAATGCCCGCCGCGCCGTCACCAAGGAATTGATGGTCGGGCTGGCCCACGGGTTGATTCTTGCCACCATGGTGGGGCTTGTATCCTTTCTGTGGCATCACGACGCGCAACTTTCCGGCATTTTTGCCATCGCCGTGGTGCTGAACCTCACCTGCGCCGGGCTTGCCGGTGTGCTGATCCCCCTCACCCTCGACCGGCTGGATGTAGACCCCGCCATTGCGTCCGGCGTATTCCTTACCGCCATTACGGATATTTTCGGGTTTTTCCTGTTTCTGGGGCTTGCCACTTGGATGTTGGCGCTATGAGTGGCGATCCCCTCAGCCAGTGGCGGGCGGAAATTGACCGCATTGACGATCAACTGGTGGCGTTGATCCGCCAGCGGGCCTCTTATGTCGCCAAGGTCGGCGAGCATAAACGCGCCACACAAGCCGCCGGGCAGAGCTTCATCCGTCCCGGACGTGAAGCGCAGATGGTGCGCGCCATGCTGGGCCGGGAGGTGGGGGATTTCCCCTCTGCTGCGCTGGCCGCCATGTGGCGACTGATGATCTCCGGCTCGCTTTCGGTGGAATCCCCCCTCGCGGCGGGAGCGACCACGGAAGAAGGCTACTGGCTCGCCCGCGAATATTTCGGCGCCTTCACCCCCGTGCACCGCTTTGCTGATGCCGCCGCTTTGTGTGACGCGCTGGAAAGCGGAGAGGTGACGGTGGGGGTTCAGGGTTCAGGAGTCAGGAGTCAGGGGTCAGAACATTGCCAATTACTTTCTGCTTCTGAATCCCGAATCCTGAATCCTGACCTCTGGCAATGCCTACTCTCCCACCCCTCCCTGTTTATCTTCGGGGTGGCACCCTATCTGCTCCCCGCCCCCCCCTCTCCGCACACGGCGAGTCATTTCCTCATTGGACGGGTAATTCCAGAGGTAAGCGGCGAAGATACAAGCTGGATCGGTTGGTCATCGGCGATTTCCCTCACACCGGAAGCCATCACCGCGGGTTTTGCCCCGCTGACCGTCCACTCTATTCAGAAATCCGTTGATTGCTACGCGGTGGAGGTGGATGGTGCCGTGCTGCCGGAAGATCCCATCCTAACACAGTTGCAGGCACGGTTTGCTGCTCCCAACCTGCGGTTATTGGGAATTGCGGCCAAACCGCTCGCCATCCCCCTCTCCCGTTAACAAAAAACCCTTCTGTCACATTTCTTTCACATTCACCTGTTACCCTGATGGGGTAAGAAACAGGGGAGCAGGCTTGCGTGGCAGATCATACCGACCATTCCGGGCACGATCACGGCGATCATTCCGGCCATGACCATTCGGCACACGACCATGCCGCACATGCAGATTCCGGGCATGAAGGGCACAACCACAGCGCCCATGAGGGACAGGAAGGACACAACCATGCAGGGCACTCCCATGGCGAAGGGGTGGATTTAGGCGAGGTTATCCACCATTTTCTGGAAACCCTGTCGCAGGGGGAGCAGCCTCATATCCATATTTCCGGCACGCATGACCATGGTGGCGGAAGCGAGCCGAAAGCTCCAAAATTGGCTGCTACACCCATTCTGAAACTACTTCAAGCTACCGCCGACCAGTTCGCCCCCGGAAATGAACGGCTCCGTAGCGGATTGGACAGCTACGGCGAACAACTGGCGCTGGCGATTCAGGAAATGGTGGGGCCGCGTCTGGTAGATGCTGCAACCGATTCTGTCCCCGTGCAAACGCTTGGTAATCTGGCCTTCAACGCGCCGATGCTGGAACAAACCTGGAACGAGTTTCTGGCGGAGTCCGACCTGCAAGGGCACTTCAAAAACATGAATCTGCCCGACGCCCTGATGCGTGGCGTCATGCTGATGCAAGGTGTGCGGAGTGTGGTAGATAACGACCGCCCCAGCGGCGACGTATTCGCCCAGCTTTTCCTGCTCTTTAACCTCGCCAAGGCGCTGGATAGCAACTTCTCCGAGAAATCGGTGCAGGCGATCACCGATACACTCAAGTCCCTGCCGCTGGAAGCCGAAAAGGTAGAGCGTGCAGGCACATCCGGCACCACCACCTGGATCACCGATGTAAAACCGGGCGACCTCATCACCGTGCGTTGCCCAGCAGGCAGTAACCCCGTGATGGTGCCGCTGGATGGTGAGTTGATCGCCCAATCGGGGGATGCACGCTTCAGCGACGTACAGGCCACTGGAAACCATCAGTCGCGCCATTACGCAGAAGGCAAACAGCTGGAACAGGGCTTTCTGCTGACCTCCGGCGAGGCAACCCTCCGCGTCACCCATGATTTTGAGCATTCCACCAAAATCGAAAACATTAAACGCATCGCCGAAGCCGCCCCTCCGCGCAGCAAAACCGACGTG
>JBIPLF010000059.1:0-7049 GCA_044368015.1 Rickettsiales bacterium | reverse complement strand
CTCCCGCCCCCCCTCAAGGGGGGGGCAATAGGCCACTCCAAGCCTCCGCCTTCTGGTTTGGCGAAGATCAGGCGCGATACCTCTGCACCGTTAAAGCAAGCGATGCAGCCGCACTGGAAGTCGCCGCCCGCGCAGCAAGCATTCCGCTGCAACGCATCGCCACGGTGACGGAATCACCTGCGCTGGTGATCGGCGAAGCCTCGCTTCCGTTGGAGACGCTCCGCACCGCGCATGAGGGCTGGTTTCCGGGTATGATGGGGTAGAAAAAGGAGAGGCTAATCCTCCCCCTGCCGTGCCTGCGAGCGTTTCCAGTCGCGTTCCTTGATCGCCTCGCGCTTCTCGAACTGCTTTTTGCCGGTGGCGATGCCGAGCAGCACCTTGGCGATACCGCGCTTGTTGAAGTAAATCTTGAGGGGAATGAGCGTGGCCCCCTGTTTTTCCAGTTTCCCGAATAACTTGTTGATCTCCTTCTGCTTTAGAAGCAGTTTGCGGTGACGGCGTGGGGCG
Organism: Rickettsiales bacterium; assembly: GCA_044368015.1. Taxonomy (GTDB): domain Bacteria; phylum Pseudomonadota; class Alphaproteobacteria; order Rickettsiales; family RI-342; genus JBIPLF01. The sequence continues at coordinate 6,542 of JBIPLF010000059.1, read as the reverse complement.
TGGTTGAACTGGTTTCCGCCACTCCACGGGTCGATATGCAGGTTGATGAGATACACGCCATCCCCTTCCAGCGAGGCGTAGCTTTCGGTGATGTTCACCAGCCCGGCGCGCAGGGATTTCACTTCGGTGCCAACGAGCATCATCCCCGCTTCCAGCGTATCCTCGATGCTGTAATGGAAACGCGCCTTGCGGTTTTCGACCACCGTGACGTCGTTTCCCAGTAATTGCGATCGGCGGCGAAATTCCATGCTATGACTACAGCAATCCGGCGAAACGCATCGCATCCTGCACGGCGGTTTGGGTGGCGGCAGAGGGCATCACCAGCGGCAGGCGCACCTCAGGGCGGGCATGTTTCAGCAGGGAGGCCGCGTATTTCACCGGGGCCGGATTGGTTTCCAGAAACAGCGCCTTATGCAGCGGCACCAATGCGGTGTGCAGGCGACGTGCGGTGGCGAAATCCCCCGCAAGGGTGGCGTTCTGCACGGCGGCGCATTGTTTGGGGGCGATGTTGGCGGTGACGGAAATGCATCCCACGCCACCTTGTGCATTGAAGCCCACGGCGGTCATGTCCTCGCCCGATAGCAGGTTGAAATCGGGTGTGACTAGATGCGACAGCGTGCAGACGCGGGCGAGGTCGCCGGTGGCATCCTTGACCCCTGCGATACGGGGCAGTTCGGACAGCCGGGCGAGGGTTTCGTCCCGGATGTCGATCACCGAACGTCCGGGGATGTTGTAGATGAAAATCGGCAGGCTGGAGGCATCGTGGATCGCCTTGTAATGCTGATACACGCCTTCCTGCGTGGGTTTGTTGTAATAAGGGGCGACCACCAGCACCGCATCCGCGCCGCTTTCCTGCGCGTATTGGGTGAATTCAATCGCCTCGCGGGTGGAGTTGGAGCCTGTTCCCGCCATTACCGGCACACGGCCGTTTGCGGTTTCCACGCACCAGGCGATCAGGCGTTTATGCTCCTCATGGGTGAGGGTGGGGGATTCCCCCGTTGTACCACAAGGCACTAGCCCGTGCACGCCTTCCTGAATCTGCCATTCTACCTGTGCCCGGAAGGCGCGTTCATCCAATGCATCTTCGGCGGTGAAGGGCGTAAACAGCGCGGTAAAAAGGCCGTGAAACCGTGGCATGGCAAGCTTTCTAATCGGAGTCGAACAGTAGGTGATCATGCCCCCCTATATCCAGCACGTCAATATAGAGCTGCTGATCTTTAGAGGCAGGCGGTTTCTTTTTCGTGCGTTTGGAAGCGGGGGCCGCGCCTTGTGGCGGATAGCCCGGCCGCTGATAGGCCGGTTGCTGCTGGTAGGTTGGTTCCATCCGCTGCTGCGGATAAGCGGCTGGCGGCGGGGCAGGGGGGAGCTGCTGTTGGTGCGAGAGCGGGGCCGGGGCGGAACGCATCTGCCCAACGGGAGGCTGCATGCCTTGCGCCGGAGGGGGGTAATAACCGGGCTGCCGGTAGGTTTGTGCATGGGAAACCTGCGTCACTAGCAACAGGCACACCGTACACGCAATCACGTTTACAAAGAGGGAAGGCATAAGAACTCCCGTAGGTTACGGGGCGGATGCCCCTATTCCCACACGAGCTGAAAACGATAAGCGGAATCGGCGCCACCTGCAATGATTTCGTTGTCGCCGGGATGTAGATCGGCTTTGAACTCCGGTGCATCTGCACCAATGGCGACACCGTTGACGATGGTGCCGGTTTTACTGCCGCGATCACTTACCTGTAAGCCATTGGCGCCGCGTTGAATGGCAAAATGGTTGCGAGACATCACAATCGGGTCGGCACCGCTGACGAATAAATTGTTCCAGTCCAGTGGATTCGGTTCCATACTAGGCGGAAGCGCACCCACCCGGAAGGGAAAGCTGCTGATCAGCAGCCCTTTTTCGGGGATCGATTGTTTGAGGAGGCCGCTCAGGGGAAGCAGCGTCACCTGTGTGACGGGATGCACTTTGCCCGGCGCATCGCCCGTGGGCTTGTGCTGTTTGCTGAGCGCCCGCGTGACCTGTTGGTTCGCCTGACGCAACCGCTCCATCAGTGTGCGCATGACGAGCGCCATATCTTCCGGCACCGTACGCATCAGTGAGGCGATGTATTCCTGCGAAATCACCCGCACACGCACATCGCTTACTGCGGCGGCATAGGCTGAACGCGGCATGTCGCTGATGATGCCCATCTCGCCCAGGACTTCGCCTTCCGACAGCACGGCGAGCAGCACCGTCCCCGCAGGGGAACGTTTGTAAATTTCTACTTTCCCGGACAGGATGCGATACGCGTTATCGCTCTCTTCCCCTTCGCGGAAAATGATCTCACCAGCCTTGAATGCACGTTCTTCCATAATCATTGAGCCTAATCATTTCCTGTCTATGCGCCAGCGTTTTTCTGAAAGAAATGCCAGGTATGGTGTAATCCTTCTTCCAGTGTGGTGTGAGCGCGAACGCCGAGTAAGTGTGCCGCTGCTTCCGGATTGCCCTGTGAGTGCCGGACATCCCCCGTCCGGGCCGGGCCGGAAAGCAGGGGAATACAGGCCCCCGACAGGCGCAACAAGGTTTCGGAAAGGGTGCGCACACTGGTTTGGATGCCGGTGCAGGTGTTGAGTACGGTGGAACCTTCAATGAGGTTTTCCATTGCTGCGGTGAGCATTGCCACCACATCGCCAATATAAATAAAGTCGCGGGATTGCTCGCCATCGCCATGGATGGTGATCGGCAGTCCTTGCTGAATCCGTCCCATGAAAATGGAAATAACACCGGAATAGGGCGAAGCAGGGTCCTGACGTGGGCCATAGACGTTGAAAAAGCGCAGGCCCGTGCTTGGGACGCCGTGCACTTCCCATGCCGCGCAGGCGTGCAGCTCGCATCCCAGCTTGTCTGCGCCATAGGCGGTGAGCGGGGTGGGGCGTTGCGTTTCATTCAGCGGAAGTTGTTGGTTGCTGCCATAGACTGCCGCCGAGGAGGCGTAGACAAAGGGTGTTTTCCGTGCACGAGCGGCCTCCAGCAATCGGATGGTGCCGGTGAGATTGACCGCATGGGTGCCAAGCCAATCCTCGCGGGAGCGATCCACCGAGGCAATGGCGGCGAGGTGAAAACAGCCATCTATGTCCGCCATGGCGCGTGCGACCGCGTTCGCGTCGGTGACGCTGCTCACCATCAGTTCAGCGGAAGGGGGGATATGGTTCTGTTTGCCGGTGGAGAGATCATCCAGCACGCGCACCCGGTGCCCGGCTGCAATCAGTGCATCGACAAGGTGTGAGCCGATGAATCCACAACCGCCAGTGACCAGATAGCATGCCATGCGGTTATCATAGGGGTGAGAAGCTTAAAGATTGGCTAATGGGAATGGGGATGATGGATGACTGGAGTGATAGAAAGTCAGAATGCCAGAACGTTAGAACGATAGGATGGTGTTGACAGTTTTTCAGCCATCAACACCATCCTGCTAATCATCTAATCATCTAATCATCTAATCATCTAATCATCTAATCATCTAATCATCTAATCATCTAATCATCTAATCATCTAATCATCGCCTTTTCGGCTTGTTCCGCTTTCCCCAAAGGGCTGTTGCGATAACCATAACAATAATACAGCACCACACCAATCAGCGACCAGATGGCGAACCGCTCCCAGGTATGGATAGGTAGGCTGTACATCAGATAACCGCAGCTGAGCACCGCACCGATGCAGACAAACCACACCCACGGGCAGGTAAACGGACGGTGCATATCCGGCCGTTTGACCCGCAACACCATCACCCCAATCGCCACCACGATAAAGGCAAAGAGTGTGCCGATATTGGAGAGTTCGGCAATCGCCCCGATGGGAAAAAATCCGGCGACAAACGCCACAAACACCCCGGTGATGATCGTCACCACATGAGGAGTACCGAATTTTGGATGCAGCGCACTGAGTCTGGCGGGCAGCATGCCGTCACGCGACATCACGAAGAAAATCCGCGTTTGCCCGTAGAGGAGCACCAGCAGCACGGTACTGATACCCGCGATGGCACCCACTGCCACCAGTGCCGAGCCGAAATTGTAACCAATCGCACGCAGCGCGTAGGCGAGGGGTTCCTTGTTATTCAACTCGGTATAGGGAACAATTCCCGTCAGCACGGCCGATACGGCGATGTAGAGGACGGTGCAGATCACCAGCGAGGCGATCAGCCCAATCGGCAGGTCGCGGTTTGGGTTTTTACATTCCTCCGCTGCGCAGGCGACGGCATCGAATCCGATATAGGCGAAGAAGATAATCGCGGCACCGCCGACCACGCCGTTCCACCCGAAGGGCATAAAGGGTTCCCAATTGGCGGGATCCACATGCGGGGTGGCAATCAGCAGGAAAATCAAGATGGCGACACTTTTGATCGCCACCAGAATCATGTTCATTTTGGAACTTTTACCCGTCCCGAAGACCAGCAGGGTGGTCACAGCAAGCACAATGAGAATCGCCGGGAGATCCACAATCCCGCCATCGGAGGGAACCGAAGTAAAGGCTTTGGGCAGCATAATACCCCCCGAAGCCAGAATCCCGGTGAAATAGCCCGACCAGCCCGAAGCGACCGCTCCTGCGCTGACCGCATATTCCAGCACCAGATTCCACCCCACGATCCAAGCGGCGAATTCCCCCATCACCGCGTAGGTGTAGGTGTAGGCGCTGCCGGAAACGGGAACCATGGCCGCAAGCTCGGCATAGGCGAGCGCCGCTAGTGCGCAGGCAATGCCGGAGAGAATAAAAGAAACCACCAGTGCGGGCCCGGCATATTGCGCGGCGGCCACGCCGGTGAGTACGAAAATACCCGTGCCGATGATGGCACCAATCCCCAGAAGGGTCAAATCCAGCGCACCCATGGAGCGGGTGAGGGGTTTCAGTTCGGCGTCTTTCATCAGACTTTCAAGCGGTTTAATGCGCCACTGCATAGGAACCTCATCTGTATGCTATGTGAAAAGGAATTGAGGGCGGTCGATCACGGAACCTCCCCACCATTGGGGGCGGACCATAAAACGCTCATGCACAGAACGCACGCAAAAAAACTGTTGCTAATTTGCAACTGCTGTGGGAGCGGCTGGACAAGCGATTCTATGAGGGTTAGGGTGCGGGTATGACTGAATCCTACGATCTCATCCTGCGCCACGGTACCTGCATGCTGCCCTGGGGGCGCGAGCGGGTGGATGTCGGCGTGCGCGGTTCACGCATTGTGGCGCTGGGCGATTTACACCATGCCTCTGCCGAGCAGGATATCGACTGCACCTACCTGCACATTCTGCCGGGGGTGGTCGACACGCAGGTGCATTTCCGTGAACCGGGAAACGAGCATAAGGAAGATCTGGAAAGCGGCACGCGGGCGGCGATCCTCGGCGGTGTAACGGCGGTGTTTGAAATGCCCAACACCAAGCCACCCACCACCACGGTGGAGGCGTTTCAGGATAAATGCGCGCGAGCAAAGGGGCGCACCTGGTGCGACACGGCGTTTTTTATTGGCGGCACACCGGACGCGGGCGCAGACTGGCATCATCTGGAGCAGCTTCCGGGTTGTGCGGGCATCAAGATTTTCATGGGCAGTTCCACTGGCAATCTACTGGTGGCCGAGGATGAGGCCATCCGGGCGATTCTGGCGAAGGCGCGGCGTCGCGTGGCGGTGCATTGCGAGGATGAAGCCCGTCTGCTGGAGCGTAAATCCATCGCGGTCGAGGCGGCGCATCCCAGAGCGCACCCTATCTGGCGGGATGAGCAGAGCGCCCTGCGGGCCACTACCCGGCTGCTGGCGATCGCCCGCGAAACCGGCGCGCGGGTGCATGTGCTGCATGTCACCACCGCCGAGGAAATGGTGTTTCTCGCCGGACAGAAGGATGTGTGTACGGTGGAGGTGTTGCCGCAGCATCTCACCCTCACCGATGCCGATTACGAACGCATTGGCAGTTTCGCGCAGATGAACCCGCCGATTCGTGCCCTGCGGCATCAGGAGGCGCTGTGGGAAGCCATCCATACCGGAGTGGTGGATGTGATCGGTTCCGACCACGCGCCCCATACGCAGGAGGAAAAAGCACTACCCTATCCGCAATCGCCCTCCGGGATGCCGGGGGTGCAGACCATGCTACCGCTGATGCTCAACCATGTGAATCAGGGGAGATTGTCGCTGGCGCGGGTGGTGGAGCTGCTCGCCACCGGGCCGCAACGCCTGTATAATATCGCGGGGAAGGGGCGTATCTCCCTTGGCTATGACGCCGATTTCGCCATTGTGGATATGGAGCATACGCGTACCATCCGCGCTGCCGATATGGCCAGCAAATGCGGCTGGACGCCCTTCGACGGCATGGAGATCATGGGTTGGCCGCTGATGACCATCCTGCGCGGGCAGGTGGCGATGCGCGAAGGGCAGGTGGTGGGCACACCGCGGGGCGAGATGGTGCGGTTTGGGGATGTGGCGCTTTGAGAGAAAGCCCTTTGCAGCAATACCTCTCCTCGTCATTGCGAGCGAAGCGAAGCAATCCAGCTTTCCCCCCTCCCTATCCCTCCCCCGCCTTGCGGGAGAGGG
>JBIPLF010000005.1:0-70061 GCA_044368015.1 Rickettsiales bacterium | reverse complement strand
GCGAGCGGCGTGTGCGTAGCAAAGCGCCTGCTAGTCGGGGTGGGGGTGACTTACCAGAATCACCCTCCCCCGGAATCGCAAGCGATTCCGACCCCTCCCATTCAGGGAGGGGTGAAGAAAAGAGTCTGACGACATTTAGAAAACACTATACAAGGCATACACCACCCGGTAATCCCCCACCCGCAATCTGTACCCCTCACGGCCTTGAAGCTTGGTGAGGTTCGGGTCCGGTGCATAGGGGTTTTCGGCCACCCTGCGCACCCGTTCCAGAATGCGCGTTTGCACAGAAACCGGAAGCCGTGCCAGATGCTTGTCAAAGGCTTTGGTTGTTTCGATCCGATAGGTCACGGCAAAATGTTACACTAAGTAACACCTAGCCGCAACGGGTTTCTCACACCACCGCCAACCCGCCGCCATCCTTCGCGTCCATGCGGATGGTCTGGCCGTCCTGAATACGCCCTTCCAGTAGCAGGGTGGCGAGTGCGTCCTGCACCTCACGCTGGATGACGCGTTTGAGAGGACGGGCACCGTAGGCCGGGTCGTAGCCGCGTTCGGCCAGCCAGTGCAGTGCGGCGTCGCTGAGTTCCAGAGTGATATGCCGCTCGGCGAGGCGGGCGCGTAAGCGTTCCAGTTGAATCGCCACAATCCCCTGCATCAGGTCGCGGGTGAGTGGATGGAAGAGGATCATATCATCCAACCGGTTGAGGAATTCTGGCTTGAAGGCGCGACGCACCGCTTCCATCACCTGTGCGCGGACGAGTTCGCTATCCTCGCCCTCGCGCAGCTTCGCCAGATGTTCGGAACCGAGATTGGAGGTCAGCACAATCAGGGTATTGCGGAAATCGACCGTGCGGCCCTGCCCATCGGTGAGGCGGCCATCGTCGAGCACCTGTAGCAGAATGTTGAACACATCCGGATGGGCTTTTTCCACCTCGTCGAAGAGGATCACCTGATAGGGCCGCCGCCGCACCGCTTCGGTCAGTACCCCGCCTTCCTCATACCCCACATAGCCGGGGGGAGCGCCCACCAGCCGCGAGACGGCGTGCTTCTCCATGAATTCCGACATATCCACCCGCAGCAGGGCGTTGTCGTCGTCGAAGAGAAAGCGGGCGAGCGCCTTGGTGAGTTCGGTTTTCCCCACCCCCGTCGGCCCCAGAAGCAGGAAGGAGCCGAGAGGACGGCCAGGATCCTGCAACCCGGCGCGGGCGCGGCGCACCGCCTTACTGACCGCCAGCAGCGCTTCCTCCTGACCCACCACGCGCTGGCGCAGGGTGTCTTCCATATGCAGGAGTTTTTCGCGCTCGCCTTCCAGCATCCTGTCCACGGGAATCCCCGTCCAGCGGGAGACAACAGAGGCGATTTCCACATCCGTGACGGTTTCCTTCAGCATACTCGCGCCGGACTCAGCATCAGCCTCCTGCAAGCGCTTTTGCAGATCGGGGATGACACCGTAAGTCAGCTCCCCGGCGCGTGCCAGATTGCCTTCGCGCTGGGCGCGTTCCAACTCGCCCCTCGCCTGCTCCAGCTGTTCCTTGATGCGTTGCGCGCCGCTGAGACTATCCTTCTCCGCCTGCCACTTACCGGTTAAGGTGCGGCATTCTTCCTCCAGCCCCACCAGCTCCTTTTCCAGCTTGGTGAGGCGCGATTGCGAGGCATCGTCGCTCTCTTTTTTCAGGGCTTCGCGCTCGATTTTAAGCTGGATGATGCGGCGATCCAGTTCGTCGATTTCCTCTGGTTTGGAGTCGATCTCCATGCGCAACCGGCTGGCGGCTTCGTCCATCAGGTCGATGGCTTTATCCGGCAGAAACCGGTCGGTGATGTAGCGGTTAGAGAGGGTCGCAGACGCCACAATCGCCGTATCGGCAATCCGCACCCCGTGATGCAATTCGTATTTTTCCTTGAGTCCCCGCAGGATGGAGATGGTATCCTCCACGGTTGGCTCGGAGACGAACACCGCCTGGAAGCGCCTCGCGAGGGCGGCGTCTTTCTCAATATATTTGCGGTATTCGTTGAGGGTGGTGGCACCCACGCAATGGAGTTCGCCGCGAGCAAGCGCAGGTTTCAGCAGGTTGGAGGCATCCATGGAGCCTTCCGCCGCGCCTGCGCCGACAATCGTGTGGAGTTCGTCGATAAACAGCACCACCTGACCGGCCTCGGCCTGAATATCGTTGAGGACGGCCTTCAACCGTTCCTCAAACTCGCCACGGAATTTGGCACCGGCGACGAGTGCACCTAAGTCCAGCGCCAGCAGGTCGCGACCGCGCAAACTTTCCGGCACATCGCCTGCGACGATCCGCAGCGCCAGCCCCTCGATGATGGCGGTTTTGCCCACCCCCGGCTCGCCGATCAGCACGGGATTGTTTTTGGTACGGCGGGAGAGCACCTGCATGGTACGGCGGATTTCCTCGTCACGGCCAATCACGGGGTCGAGCTTGCCGTTCCGCGCCATTTCGGTGAGGTTTTTGGTGTATTTTTTGAGCGCCTCATACCGGCTTTCAGCCTGCGCGGAATCCGCCACCCGGCCTTTGCGTAAATCGCGGATCGCCTTGTTGAGGGCCTGCGGTGTCGCGCCCAACTCTTTCAACAGCAGCGCCGCTTTGCATTCGGTGGTGAGCGCTATCCCCAGCAGCAGCATTTCGGCGGTGACCACGCTGTCGCCATATTCCTTTGCGGCCTTTTCGGCGGCGGCGAACAGTCGGGCGGTGTCGGGGGCAAGGCTCATGCTACCCGCACCGTCGCCCGATACTTTGGGGAGCTTGCCCAGCAGCGCCGCCAGTTGTGTTTCCACCACGCGAACCTCCACCCCGCAGGCGCGCAGGATGCGTTGCGTCAGGTTTTCATCATCGGCGAGCAGCGCAGCCAGCAGATGCTCCGGCGTGAAGATGGGATGCCCTTCCGCGAGCGCCTTCCCTTGCGCGGATTTGATGAGTTTCTGCGCCCGGTCGGTGTAAATATCGAAGTTCATGATGCCCTCCTATTGGCTACACTCCTTATATGGGGCGCGGAGGGAACAAGTGCAAGGGAGGTCGATTGCAGCCCATACTGCATCCGTGCTATAGTGACGCATGGTATGGGCGAGGGGTAGGCACATGATGAGGGGCGTCATCCTGACGCTGAGCGTAGCGAAGGGGAAGTATCTCCCCGCTTGGCGTAGCGTGGATAGGTTGCGTCATCCTGAGGGGTTTATCCCCGAAGGATCTCTCCGTACGGATAGGTTAACGCCAGTGGAGCGATGCTTCACTCCGTTCAGCATGACACCCCCTCACTCCGGAAAGAGTGACGAATGGCTGCGTGCGGGAAAAACGAGGAAACACCCTCTGTTTCGTAAACGGAGCGATCCTTCGGGGGCAAGCCCCCTCAGGATGACGGCGCTCCTCCTGTTCCTCCTCCTCGCCCCCCCCCTCCACGCCGCGACACAAGCCGCGTGGTACCGCGTCTATTGGGGGCCGATGCATATCGGCAATCTGGTGGCGGAAGTTCAGGAAGACGCAACCAGCTATCGCATCAAGGTGGATATGGTGGCGCTGGGGCTGGCCCGCAGCATCAGCAAATACAAAAGCCTCACCACGGTAGAGGGCATTCGCGAGGGGAAAGACTACATCCCCCAGCGGTTTGAAACCTGGTCCCGCACCCGCAAGAGCGGCGAAAAACGCATCACCCTCTTCTGGGACCGTCAGCGACGGATTATCAGCGATTCCTACTCTCCGCCGGACCCGGTGTGGAAGCGCAAAAAAGTGCCAGACGGCCAACGCAACGGGGCGTACGACACCCTCACCATGATTCCACTGGTGTGGCAGAAATTACGCGAATGGAAGGCCGGAACCGCGCCGGTCTCTTACAGCACTCCCATGTATGATGGGCGGCGGCTGGCCGATCTCCGCTTACGCTATGTGGGTGCCAAGGACGACCTGCTGGGCTTCCGTTTCCGACGTGACCCGATTGCCGGTTTCACGGATAAGGAAATAAAAAAGATGCAAAATCAGGAGCCGGACATCACCATCTGGGTGGAGGATAATGCCGGTATGCTACCCGTCAAAGCCAGCGGCGCCGCGCTGATTGGTTCCGCCACCGCCGAACTCGCCGCCCGCTGCCCTGACTTCGCCACCTGCAAGGCAAAGAGCGTGGAGTAGGGGGGACACGCTTCAGGATAACCCCTTCACCAACCGATACATCCCGCTGCCATGCGAACCTTTGATGAGGAGCGCGTCGCCTGCCCTGAGTTGCGGTTGAAGCCGTTCCCATAAGGTTTCCGGCGTCTCGGCATGGGGACCGCGCAGCCCTTCCGGCAACGCGTCATGCAGATGGCGCATCAACGGTCCGGAGCTACCGACCAGATCAAGGGGGAGGGGGGCAATCACTGCCGCCAACTCGCGGTGGAAGCGGGGCGCGCCCGGTCCCAGCTCCAGCATATCCCCCAGCAGTGCAATGCGTCGCCCTGTGACCGGCGTACGGGCAAAGGTGCAGAGTGCTGCCGCCATCGAAGCGGGGTTGGCATTGTAGCTATCATCCATCACCCGGATCGACGCCCCGTTGATGGTCGCGGTTCGCCAACCGCCGCGCCCTTCGGGAACCGGCATGGTTTCCAGTGCGGCCATCGCGGGCGCGGGCGGCAGATGCAGGGACGTCACCGCCAGCAGGGTCAGCGCGGCGAGGTCTGCCCAATGCTCGGCGAGAGAGGGCAGGGAGAGGGAATAGTTGCCAGTTGTCAGTTGCCAGTTGTGTGTTACCTCCTCCCTTGGAGGCACTGCCTCCAACCTCCCCCGCTCCGCGGGAGAGGGGACCGGAGGAAAGGCCTCTCCTGTAAACAGATGCTGGTCGTGAGGCGTGATGCTGCATCCGGTTCCCTCTCCCGCTTGCGGGGGAGGGATAGGGAGGGGGGGGGATGTGTGCTTTAAATGAAGGGAGACGCGAAGTCTTTCCCCCTCCGGCACCGTTCCCACCACCTGCATATCGGTATCGCCGCTACGCCCGAAGGCGGCAATGCGGGTGGCATGGTGCGTTGCCGCTTCCCGCAGCCGGGGGGTGTGGGGATTGTCGCTGGGGATCAGGGCGATGCCCTGTGCCTGAATCCTGAATCCTGAAACCTGCTTTCTGGAAAGCCCCTCAAAAATCTCGGCCTTGGCGTCGGCAATCGCGGCCTCGGAGGCAAAATGCTCCAGATGCGCGGCGGCTACGGTGGTGATCATCGCCACATGCGGCGTGACCAGCCGGGTGAGGGCGGCAAGTTCGCCCGCATGGTTCATGCCCAGTTCAAAAATACCGTACTCGGTATCGCGGGGCATCCGGGCGAGGCTGAGCGGCGCACCCAGATGGTTGTTGAAATTGCCGCCGGTAGCGTAGGTGGTGCCATAGGCGGCGAAAGCGGCGCGCAGCATTTCCTTGGCGGTGGTTTTGCCCACACTCCCCGTTACGGCGAGGATGGTCGCCTGCGTGCGTGCGCGTGCCGCCACTCCAAGTGCCCACAGCGCCTTTTCGGTATCCGGGACGCGGATGGAGGGGAGGGGGGATGCCACCTCCTGCGAGACGATCGCCGCCACGGCGCCCTTCTCGGCTGCCTGTGCCAGATAGCGGTGCCCGTCGCTTTGCGATCCGGTGAGTGCAATGAACAGGTCGCCCGGTTGCAGGCTGCGGGTATCAATGGAAACGCCACTGGCCTGCCACTCGCCCGCTCCGGTGCCATGCGTGGCTTCGCGCACTTCCGCGGCGGTCCAGAGGGGGGTCACGAGACGGGTCCTTGCTTCTGTTCTGAATCCTGAATCCCGGCACCTGAATCCTGCGTCTTCGTGATCGCCATCAGCCCCACGCAGCCGGTGACAACCATACCAATCAGCGCAATTTTAAGTGGCGGGAAGCCCTCCGCAAACAACCGCGCACTGATGAGGGAAATGCACAACACTCCCACCCCCGACCAGATGGAAATGGCGACGCTGAGCGGAATCACCTTCAGGCTTTGCGAAAAACAAAAGAAGCACACAATATACAGGCAGACCGAAATCACCGCATACTGCATATGCGCGAAACCCTCGGACATCCGCAGCAGCGTGGTGGCGGTGATTTCGAGCGCAATTGAGGCGAAGAGGAACAGCCAGGGACTCATGCTGCACCCTTCCCGTCATTGCGAGGAGTCGTAGACGACGAAGCAATCCAGCTACAATCCGTTTTCTGGATTGCCACGCTCCCTGCGGTCGCTCGCAATGACGTAATACGACTCATGCGACCTGCGCTTCGCAATGGGCGGTGAGCGCCCGCCATAAGGAGAGGGTGATTTCGCCCGGCAGGCCGTTGCCAACAGGCGTATCATCCAGCCGCACAATGGGGGTAAGCCGCGAGACGGTACCGCTGACAAAGACCTCGCGGGCGGCCATCAGCGCCTCGCGGGTGAAGCGCTGCTCGCGCACCGGAATCCCTTGCGCTTTCGCCAGTGCCAGAATCACATTGCGGGTGACGCCGCACAGAATATGGGTATCGGTCGGGTGGGTCCACAGCTCGCCCTCTGCCGTGATGATAAACAGATTGGTTGCCGAGCCTTCGGTCACGGTGCCGTCTGGCTCCACAAAAATCGCTTCTTTCGCGCCGCTATCAAGGGCTGCTTGCTTGCCCAGCACATTGGGGAGGAGTCCGGTGGTTTTGATGTCGCGCCGTCCCCAACGGATATCGGGGAGAATGCGGGCGCCGACACCCTTCGCCACCACCGCGTCACTCGGCCAGCGGGCATTGAGCACGCACACGACGACGCTTGGGGTAATATCGGCGGGGAAGGCGTGCAGGCGCGGGGCTACCCCACGGGTGATCTGAATATACAGGCCGCCATCGCGCCGCCGGTTGCGGCGGATTACCTCGCGGCAGATGAGTTTGAGCGCCGCAATCGGCATGGGCAGGGGAATCGAAAGCTCGGCCAGCGAGCGTTCCAGCCGCGCAAAATGCGGTTCGGCATCAATCAGGCCGCCCTCCTGAAGCGCAATCACTTCATACACGCTGTCGCCAAACTGCGTGGCGCGGTCCTCCACCGGAAGCATCGCGTGAGCGCGGGGGACGTAGTGGCCATTGACGTAGAAGAGGGACATGGGGGAGTTGCCAGTGATTAGTTGTGAGTTGCCAGTCGGCAAGGGAGTTCTGATAACTGGCAACTCACAACTGACAACTCCTAAAACGGCACTTCATCGTCCAGTTCGCCACCGGCACCGGCCATAGCAGGCGCATTGTTGCCCGGATAGGAGGGCGCATAACCGCCGCCGCTGGGGGCCGATTGGCCACTGTAATTATCGTTATAGCCCGCGCCCGCTCCGCCGCCTGACCCCTTGCTGTCGAGCAGGGTGAGGGTGGCGTTGAACCCTTGCAGCACCACTTCGGTGGTGTAGCGTTCCTGACCTTGTTGGTCGGTCCATTTCCGGGTTTGCAGTGCGCCTTCGATATACAGCTTGGAGCCTTTATGGGTGTAGTTCTTCACCACATTCACCAGCGCGTCGCTGAAAATCACCACATTGTGCCATTCGGTGCGCTCGCGGCGCTCCCCACTGGCGCGGTCCTTCCAGGACTCCGAGGTGGCGATACGCAGCTTGGCGATCTCGCGCCCGTCCTGCGTGCTGCGAATTTCCGGGTCTGCCCCCAGATTTCCAACCAGAATAACCTTATTAACGCTGCCTGCCATGGTGCCTCCCTCTCCGTGTGAATCGATCTTCCAAACCGCGTTTATATCAGCCCGCTCACAAAAGCCAATCGCTATATTATCCTCACCGGCAGTTCAATCAGGAGGTAAGCAGTGAATAGCGGTACAGGTTAACTTGATCTTTACCGTAAAGCCGTTAAAGCTGTTGCTATGCGATTGCTCATTATCGGTACGCTGGAAGGACAGATCGGCGCGGCCAGCCGCATTGCGCGGGAGCGCGGCGCGGAGGTTGCACAGGCCGACGACATCGACGCGGCGCTGGAATTGGTGCGTTCCGGGCAGGGTGCCGAACTGATTCTGATGGAAGCGCGCGGGGATATTCCCCGGCTCATTGCCTCCTTGCGGGCGGAGCATATCAACGTCCCCGTCGTGGCCTGCGGGCTGAATGCGTCCAGCAGCGACGCCGTGCGTGCCATTAAGGCCGGGGCGATGGAATTTTTGCCCTTCCCGCCCGATGCCGAAATGATCGCCGCGGTGCTGGAGGCGATCGCCGACGAGCAGCAAAGCCTGGTGGTTTCGTCTCCCGCGATGCAGCAGGTGCTGGAACTGGCCGAACGGATTGCGCCATCGGATGCCAGCGTGCTGATTACCGGGGAATCCGGGACCGGTAAAGAAGTGATGGCCCGGTTTATCCACGAAAAAAGCCGCCGGGCGCAAAAGCGGTTTGTCTCGGTCAATTGCGCGGCGATTCCCGATAATCTGCTGGAATCGGAGCTGTTTGGTCACGAAAAAGGCGCTTTCACCGGAGCGGTGGCGCGTCGGGTGGGGAAATTCGAGGAAGCCAGCGGCGGCACCCTGTTGCTGGATGAAATCAGCGAGATGGAACTGCGGTTGCAATCCAAGCTGCTGCGGGCCATTCAGGAGCGCGAGATCGACCGGGTGGGCGGTACCGCGCCGGTGAAGGTGGATCTGCGGATTCTCGCCACCAGCAACCGCAACCTGCCAGACTATGTGGCAGAGGGAAAATTCCGTGAGGATTTATTCTTCCGTCTCAATGTGATTACGTTGCATCTTCCCCCTCTTCGTGAACGGCAGGAGGATATCCCGGCGCTTGCTCGCCATTTTGCGGCGCGCTATTCGGAGCTGAATCACCTAAGCCCCCGGCATTTCGGTGATAAGGCGCTTGCCATGCTGAAAGCCCACCCCTGGCCGGGCAATGTGCGCGAGCTGGAAAACACCGTCCACCGCGCCGTGCTGCTGGCGCGAGGCGAGGAGATCGACCCCTCCGCCCTGATGCTCACCCCGCCGCGTGCGGCCGCGGGGGAGGTTGCCTCCAAATCCCATGTCGGGCGCACGGTGGCAAGTGTGGAGCGTGACCTGATTCTTGAAACGCTCGACCATTGCATGGGCAACCGCACCAAAGCGGCGACGATTCTAGGCATCTCCATCCGCACCCTGCGCAACAAGCTACAGGAATATGGGCGCGATGTAGGGGAGGAGTGAGCCTGTATTTTCGCCGTTTTAGCTTGCAGTAAAACCTTGCCCAGGCTGATTCCAGGCGCTGTCGATTACCTGCTTGAGTCCGCCGATGCCTGTTTCTACTTCCGGTTCGCAAGATAATCTTTCTGCTAGATTTCTCACGGCTGCTGGTTTGCCGCCGTGCTCAGCGAATGTAAGACTGTCTACGCCGAGTTTGCCTCCATCCGGCAAGGTGGCTTCAACCACTGTAGTGGTGGCCCCGTCTTGTTCTACAACAATTCTTCCTGTAATGGTTATCATGAGGATTATCCTTTTCGATCATTGCGTTTGAGAATAACAATAATACACGTTTCTATTTCACAACTCCATTGTTACGCAGCGTTGTGGCCACATCTGCGATCCAGTGTTTACTCCGTGCATTATCATCATAGCGACGATCGATATCAACGCCGTGTATCTCACCGGCCCCGTGTTTGAGCACGGCACCAGTTAACGCGTTCGCCACATACTCCACCGCATCCTGCCCTGCGGGGGGGGGGGGTGAAAGTATCCAACTCGTTACGCTGTTGATCCAATATGTTAATGCTGTAGCCTTGCCCGCCCACCTGAAATGCACCACGATCTCCTGTATAAAGATTAACGATCGGGCCGCCTTCATTTCCATTGACCTTCATAACCATATATCACTCCATCATTTAATTGAACCGAAGCAAACGATACCACATATGTATTAATGTTTTGTGACGTGCTCTTGATTGGTTTCCGCAAAACCCTTGTATCTCGCTGCGCGCTTCGTCTACACTCCGGCCCATGCAACAGGAACCTCTCTCCCAATTACTGAGCCACGCGAAACGCTGTGGTGCCACGGATGCCGATGCCCTGCGCCTGCAAAGTGAGGAATGGAGCCTCAACTGGCGTTTGGGAGCGTTGGAAAACCTCCAATCCGCGCAGTCGGACGCCGTGGGCCTGCGCGTGTTTGTGGGCAACCGCATTGCCAGTAGCTCTACCACCGACCTCTCGCCCGATGCGCTGAAGCTGCTCGCGGAACGCACGGTGGAAATGGCCAAAGCCGCGCCGGAGGATCCCTTCGCCCGCCTCACCGAGCCGAAGGATTTTATCAGCAACCATCCCGACCTGATGCTGGAGGATCCCGATCCGCTTACCGAGGCGCAGCTCACCGATTATGCTCGCGAGGCAGAAAATCATGCGCGGGCCGTTCCGGGCGTTACCAACTCGCAAGGGGCGGGGGTAGGGCATACGCGCTCCCATGTGTGGCTGGCCACCAGCAAGGGGTTTGCCGGGCATTACCGCACCCGCTCCACCGGCGTTTCCATCACCGTGCTGGCGGGCGAAGGCACCGGCATGGAACGCGATTACGCCTATGCCTCGCGCCGGTTTGCGGCCGATCTCCCCACCGCAGAGGCACTCGGCTGGGAAGCCGCCGAACGCGCCACCACCCGCGTCCATCCGCGCAAAGCGCCAAGCTGTCAGGTGCCGGTAGTGTTTGAATCGCGCATCGCCAAATCGCTGCTTTCCGCTTTCGCTTCGGCCATTTCCGGTGCGGCGGTCGCGCGTGGCACCAGCTTCCTGAAAGATGCGATGGGAACGGAACTCTTCGCCCCCTCGATCACCCTCTATGACGATCCCTGGCTACCCAAGGGCCTCGGTTCCCGCCCCTTTGACGGTGAAGGGATGGGCGGCAAACGCCGGGCGATTGTGGAAAACGGCGTGCTGACCAGTTGGTTTCTGGATCAGCGTTCCGCCGCGCAACTGGGAATGCGCAGCACCGGACATGCCTCGCGGGGGTTAGCATCCCCGCCTTCGCCAAGCCCCACCAATTTCTGGATGGAGCCGGGAACGCTCCCCCCGCAGGAGCTGCTGGCGGACATCGCTTCCGGCTTTTACGTCACCGATCTGATGGGGATGGGGGTGAATCAGGTCACCGGTGATTACAGTCAGGGTGCCGCGGGCTTCTGGATCGAAAACGGACAGCTCGCCTATCCGGTGAGCGAAATCACCATCGCCGGAAACCTGAAAACCATGTTTCGCAACCTCACCCCGGCGAATGATCTGGCGTTCGATGCCCGCACCAACAGCCCGACCCTCCGCATTGAGGGCATGACCATCGCGGGAGCGTGAGCTTGGTGCGGATTGTTTCTTCACCTCCCCCTTGATGGGGGAGGTCGGTGAGCGGCGTGAGCGTAGCGAATCGCCAGCAAGTCCGGGAGGGGGTGGCGTAGAGGCAATTCACCCTCCCCCGGAATCGTAAACGATTCCGACCCCTCCCATTCAGGGAGGGGCGACGGGATCGAACGTACATCATCATTGAAAGCTGCGTCCTATGACAGATGATCACCTCTATTCTCTCAGCCCTCTGGGGCAGGATATTCTGGAAGGGCTGCACGAGACACTGGAGATGGTGCAAGGCCGTTCGGTACCCGCCCGCGCTACGTTGATGGCAGGGGAAGAGCATCAAATCCACACCCCTCCCTACGATCGGGCGACCTAATTCGTGCCATCCTCTCCCATCATCCGTCGGTTACGTCAACAGTATCTGCGCCTTCATGCGCGGCGTATTGGGCTTGCCATGCTGGCCATGATTGTGGTGGCGGCGACCACCGCCGCCAACGCCCTACTGCTGGAGCAGGTGCTGGACGATATTTTCCTCAACAAAGACGCCACCAAGCTGCTGCTGTTGCCGCTGGCGGTGATGGGGTTGGCCGTCATTAAGGCCGTCGCCAGTTATTTTCAGGAAACCACCATGCGCGGGGTGGGGCAACGCATCATGTGCGACATGCAGTTGCAACTGTACGAGCACCTGCTGCGGGCCGATATGGCGCAGTTTCATCAGGAAGGGTCGGGCAAGCTGATCTCGCGGCTGACCAACGACATCACCGTGCTGCGCGACGCACTCACCAACGTCACGACGGGGATCGTGAAAGAATGGAGCACGCTGATATTCCTAGTAGGCGTGATGTTTTACCAAAGCACGGTGCTGAGCCTGATTGCGCTGGTTGCCTTTCCGTTTGGGGTGCTGCCGATCCTCCGCATGGGCAAGCGGATGCGGAAAGTCTCCAATGACACGCAGGCGCAGTTGGGCAACATCACCGCTGATCTGGACGAAGCCTTCCGTGCCATGGCGGTGATCAAGGCCTATGGTGGTGAAGGGTACGAAACCGGCAAGGCGCGGGCGGCGATTGAACGGGTGTATCAGCTGTATATCAAAGGGTTCCGCATTAAGGCGGCGTCCTCGCCGCTGATGGAAATGCTCACCGGACTCGCGGTGGCGGGGGTGATCTGGTATGGCGGGTTTGAGGTGATCAACGGCCACACCACACAAGGGGCGTTTGTGTCCTTTCTGGCGGCGACGATGATGGCCTATAAGCCGGTAAAGAGCATCGCGGGACTCAATACCAGTTTGCAGGAGGGGCTGGCCGCCGGGACACGCCTCTTCGCCCGGCTGGATGAGGTCGCCACCATCCAGAACGCGCCGGACGCGGTAACACTCCCCCGCGCCGAAGGGCGGATTACGCTGGAGGAGGTGGGGTTCCGCTATCAGAACGATCGCCCGGCGCTGGAATCGCTGTCGCTGACCATCGAACCGGGGCAGTTTGTCGCGCTCGCCGGGCCTTCGGGCGGCGGAAAATCGACGCTGATTCAGTTGCTCCTGCGCTTTTACGATGCGCAGCAGGGGAGAATTCTGATCGACGGGCAGGAGGTGCGGGGCCTCACGCTGGAGAGCTTGCGTGCCCAGTTCGGCTATGTGGGGCAGGATACCTATCTGTTTGACGATTCGGTGGCCGCCAACATCGCCTATGGGGATGCCTCGCCCGACCGCGCACGGGTGGAGCAGGCAGCAACCGACGCTGCCGCGGATAGTTTCATCCGCAACCTGCCGCAAGGGTATGACACCCCCATCGGCCCACACGGCGTCACGCTTTCCGGTGGGCAGCGTCAGCGGTTAGCGATTGCCCGCGCCCTCTACCGCAACGCACCGATTCTGCTGTTTGACGAAGCGACGGCAGCGCTCGATACCGTCTCCGAACAGCAGATTCAGCAGGCGTTGGAGCGGATTCGCGGCACGCATACGGTGATTGCCGTCGCGCACCGGCTTTCCACCATCCGCCACGCCGATTGTATTTATGTCGTGGAAGGCGGAAGGGTGGTGGAATCCGGTACGCACGCGGCATTGTTGGCTAGAAACGGCGCTTATGCGCGGCTTGTGGCCCATCAGGGGGCGGAGGGGTAACCCGCAAAGTTAGGCCGCAATCACAAAAGTTTCGTTCTTCGGCAACAAAAAAGACACATTGATGCGCTACAAGTATGCGATCTGGATCATGAGAAGAAAGCTATTTTATGAATGATTTCGTTACCGATCAAATTTCTGGCGAACAACCCATCGCACCGGAAGCTGGGCAACCAATAATAGGACCGGCAGGCATAGTGTTTACTTCGGAACAGGCTCGGCGGGAGTTTAATGAGGCAACTAACTGGCAGCGCGGGTGGCCGGGCATCAGTAAAGAGACGAGAGATCGGCGTGAGTCTTTACATGGGTCCTCCTCCCGATAGCATCCCCACCACCTGTGCATGCACTCTTCTATCCCCCGCGGCGATCACCCGTCCGTCGGATTGGGTGGTGAGCGGGTTGCCCTCCCAGTCGGTCATGATGCCGCCCGCGCCTTCAATCACCGCGACGAGCGGCAGAAAATCGTGATCCTGTAAGCCTGCCTCCACTACTAAATCGATCTGCCCGGAAGCGAGCATCCCGTAGGCGTAGGCATCGCCCCCAAACAGCGTGTAGCGGCACTGCTCGCGGATGCGCTCAAACGCCGCCCGCTCCTGCGGGTTAAAGAGATAGGGCGAGGTGGTGGAGAAGCTGGCCTCGGCGAGGGAGGTGTAGGGGCGGGTTTTACAGTGGCTAGTGATTAGTGGCTGGTGGCTTGCAAACAACACCCCCTCCCTATCCCTCCCACGCAAGCGGGAGAGGGGACCGGATGCACCATCGCGCTTTACGATCAACGTTTGGTCAGTAGGAGAGGCCTCTCCTCCGGTCCCCTCTCCCGCTTGCGGGGGAGGGATAGGGAGGGGGTATCCTGAATCCTGAATCCTGAACCCTGACCCCTGATGCACCGTCGGTGCGTCCTTTCCCCCCACCCAGCGATCCCCAAGAATCGGCTGGTCGATGCATCCCAGCACCGGAATGCCGCGATGGCAGAGCGCAATCAGCGTGGTGAAGAGCGGCTTGCCATGCATGAAGGACAGCGTGCCGTCGATGGGGTCCAGATACCAGCAGAACTCGGCGTCCGGGTTTTCCGCGCCGTATTCCTCCCCCACAATCCCATGCTCCGGATAGGCCTTGCGGATGGCTTCCCGCAAGGCACGTTCCACGGCGCGGTCGGCCTCGGTAACCGGCGAGCGGTCGCCCTTGGAATCAATCACCAGCGGCGAGCGGTAATAGGGGCGGAGTACCTCGCCCGCGAGGTCGGCCAACGTGTGGATGAAGGAGAGTGGGGTCATGGACGACTGGATAATGGATGATGCGAGGAATGGCAACAGCGGAGGGGATATCCGTCATGCTGAGTGCAACGAAGCATCCCTCCACTGGCAGGGCACTGCATAGGATAAGGCACCACCGTATTGTCTGTCCCAGCGGGGAGATACTTCCCCTTCGCGTTGCTCAGGGTCAGCATGACACCCTCACTGTCACAAAACATTCATCTTTCAGAAAAAAAAAGACACATCCGTGGGTTAGGATTTTCTTCGTGTCACAAATCATACGGGAGCATACAGATGCCAAACGTTAATAACTATAACTATAACCATCATGAACATGGTATCGGTCAAGACTATGGTCAAGCTTTACATTCCAATGACACAGACGGTCTCCCTAAAGGTGCCCCCATAACTGGCAACGCAGCCTCCTATCAGGAAGCAAAAGGGATCAGAAGGGTACTGGGGGACACATCGCTGGGTGAGATCCGGGCTATGGGCGAGGGTGACTTAGAAGATTACCGAACCGTAGCAGCTGTTACCAGTGCTGCGGGAGGGGGGGACTGGAGGAACAGGCGCAACGTTCTTGGGGGTTAGGGTTCTTTTTCCCTGAATGGGTTACGTTTCCAGTCGCAAAAAGACATACGCAGTGCGGCCAGCAAAACCAGCCCTTCACACTCACCCCTAACCCCCCGTTTTTGGGTGCCGAATGCGCTACGGTCACGCGAACCTTTAGCACTTTGAGAACCGGAAGTTCCAGCGTATTTCACATACGTGAAAGCCGGAAGCGCAGAAGTGCGAAAGGTGCAGCGCGCCGTAGTAGCGTTCGACGCCAAAAACTAAGCCACCTTCTTATCCACCAGCTTGTTGGCCTCAATCCACGGCATCATGGCGCGGAGTTTCGCCCCCACCTGCTCGATCGGATGCTCGGCGGAGCGACGACGCGAGGCTTTCATCACCGGGCTACCGGCCTGATTATCCAGCACGAAATCGCGCACGAAGCGGCCGGACTGGATGTCCTCTAGCACTTCCTTCATCGCCCATTTGGTGTCTTCGGTGATGATGCGCGGGCCGGTCTGGTAATCGCCGAATTCCGCCGTGTTGGAGATGGAATAGCGCATATTCGCAATCCCGCCTTCATACATCAGATCCACAATCAGCTTTACCTCGTGCAGGCATTCAAAATAGGCCATTTCCGGTGCGTATCCGGCTTCGACCAGCGTTTCAAACCCGGCCTGAATGAGGGCGGAAAGCCCGCCGCATAGCACCGCCTGCTCGCCGAAGAGATCGGTTTCGCATTCCTCGCGGAAATTGGTTTCGATGATGCCGCTGCGTCCGCCGCCCACGCCGGAGGCATAGGAAAGCGCGAGTGCGAGCGCCTGGCCGCTGACATCCTGCGCGACCGCCACCAGACAGGGCACGCCGCTGCCGCGTTTATATTCGGAGCGCACCGTGTGGCCGGGGCCTTTGGGGGCGATCATGATGACATCCAGATCGGCGCGCGGTTCAATGAGGCCAAAATGCACGTTTAGCCCATGCGCGAAGGCAAGCGTTGCGCCTTGTTTCAGATGGTCGTGCAGCTCGTTTTTGTAAATCGCGGCCTGATGCTCATCCGGCGCGAGGATCATCACCACGTCCGCCCAGGCGGCGGCCTCTGCGGGTGAGACGACCTCAAACCCGGCGGCTTTGGCTTTGGCGGCAGTCGCCGAACCCGGACGCAGCGCGATTTTAATCTCCTTCACGCCGCTATCCTTGAGGTTCTGTGCGTGGGCGTGGCCCTGACTGCCATACCCCACCACGGCCACCTTTTTGGCGCGGATGAGGGCGGCGTCGGTATCTTTATCGTAATAGACTTTCATGGCGGGTTCCTTTGGGGTTTTTCAATACGAGGTTTGCACGGGGGGCGTCATGCTGAGTGCAACGAAGCATCTCTCCATTTGCGTCAACCTATCCGCGTTTCGCTTGCGGCGAGATCCTTCGCCTGCGGCTCAGGATGACGCGGGCACGCCCCTCACAATTCCATTGTCCGACACGATACGCAAAAGCGTGATTGTGTGCAACCCCTGCATTTGCTAGAAGTTCCGGCATGAGCACACAAACCAACATCCGCAATTTTGCGATTATCGCCCATATTGACCATGGGAAATCCACCCTCGCCGACCGGCTGATCGAACGCTGCGGCGGGCTGGAGTTGCGCGAAATGTCCGCGCAGGTGCTGGATTCCATGGATATTGAGAAGGAGCGTGGCATCACCATCAAGGCGCAGACGGTGCGGCTGCGCTATCAGGCCAAGGACGGGTTGGAATACATCCTCAACCTGATGGATACGCCGGGCCATGTGGATTTTGCCTATGAGGTGAATCGGTGTCTCGCCGCGTGCGAAGGCTCGTTGCTCGTCGTGGATGCGAGTCAGGGGGTGGAAGCGCAGACGCTCGCCAACGTGTATCAGGCGATTGATAACAATCATGAAATAATCCCTGTGCTGAACAAGATCGACCTCCCCGCCGCTGAGCCGGAACGCATCCGCGAGCAGATTGAGGAAGTGGTGGGGATCGACGCCTCCCACGCCGTCCTCGCCTCTGCCAAATCGGGGATCGGCATCGACGACATCCTGGAGGCAGTCGTTACCCAGCTCCCCGCGCCGGAGGGCGATCCGGATGCCACCCTCAAGGCGCTGCTGGTGGATAGCTGGTACGATGCTTACTTAGGCGTCGTCATTCTGGTGCGGGTGATCGACGGTCACCTCAAAAAAGGCATGAAGGTGCGGATGATGTCTACCGGGCGGGTGTATCATACCGAGCAGGTGGGCGTGTTCACCCCGAAAAAGCAGGTGGTGGCGAGTTTAGGGCCAGGCGAGGTGGGGTACATCACCGCCGCAATCAAGGAAGTGGCGGATTGCCATGTGGGTGATACGATCACCGATGATGCCAAGCCAACCGCGCAGGCGTTGCCCGGATTCAAACCCACCCAGCCAGTGGTGTTTTGTGGTTTATTCCCCACCGATGCGTCTGATTTTGAGCGGATGCGCGAGGCGCTCGCCAAGCTGCGGCTGAACGATGCCAGCTTCACCTATGAGGGCGAAAGCTCTGCCGCGCTGGGGTTCGGGTTCCGCTGTGGATTCTTAGGGCTGCTGCATCTGGAGATTATTCAGGAACGGCTGGAGCGCGAGTTCGATCTGGACCTCATCACCACCGCGCCGAGCGTGATTTATAAGCTGTATTTCCGCAATGGTAAGGAAACCGAACTCCACAACCCCGCTGACATGCCCGACCCCACCCATATTGAGCGAATGGAAGAACCCTGGATCAACGCGACGATTCTGGTGCCAGATGCCTATTTAGGCAATGTGCTCTCACTCTGCACCGAAAAGCGCGGCGTGCAGAAGGATCTCACCTATGCGGGCAACCGGGCGATGCTGGTCTATCGCCTGCCACTCAACGAAGTGGTGTTCGATTTTTACGACCGGTTGAAATCGGTGAGCAAAGGCTATGCGAGCTTCGATTACCAGTTCGACGGCTATGAACAGGGCGATCTGGTGAAAGTGGATATTCGCGTCAACGCTGAAATTGTGGACGCGCTCTCACTGATTGTCCACCGCTCGCAGTCGGACATGCGCGGGCGGGCTTTGTGCAAACGCCTCAAAGACCTGATCCCCCAACATTTGTTCAAAATCCCCATTCAGGCGGCGATCGGCGGCAAGGTGATCGCCCGCGAAACCATCAGCGCACTCCGCAAGGACGTCACCGCCAAATGCTATGGGGGCGATATCTCCCGTAAGCGCAAGCTGCTGGATAAGCAGAAGGAAGGCAAAAAACGCATGCGCCAGTTCGGCAGCGTGGATATTCCGCAATCCGCCTTCATCGCCGCGCTGAAAATGGGGGATGATTGAGGCGTTTCGTCATCCTGAGGGGTTTATCCCGAAGGATCTCCCCACAAGCGAGACACGAATAGATTGACGCAAACGGAGAGATCCTTCGCCTGCGGCTCAGGATGATGGTTCCCCCTCTCCCCCCTCTTTTTGTTAAATTTTTTCTTCCCGCTTGCTCGTACCTGCATATTACATTATATTTATGTTGTCCGCGCAATTCAACATTAAATGAATGTACTTTATCCCATGCCATTTACCGACGTCCACACGCTCTCCGAGCGGATACATGACACACCGCAGCCGGAACTGATCCGCGGCCTGTTGCAGGGAGCAGGTCACGCGCCTGCGCGTGCCACTCCCGATGGCTATGCCTATGTATCGCGTGAGACGGGCAGACCGCTTCCGCCGGGGGATACCCTGTTCCTTTCGCCGCACCCGTCGGATGTCAGCGCCGATTTTTACCCGCTCCTGATCCATCATTTACAGGCGGTGGGGGGGAGTTATCAGCAGCTTATCCTCACCCGCGGCGAGAAGGGCGATCTACCCCGCGACCCCGCCGAGGTGATGGAAATTCGCCGCGGAGAGGAAGCCCGTTCAGCGGCGATCACCCGCATCAATATCGCTTATCTCACCCGGAAGCCGGGGGATTGCGCCTTTCAGGATAATAGCGCCTATTTCCCCGATGGCGGATTGCTGGATTGCCTGCCCGCCGTCACCGCCAGACTCAAAGAGGCGATCCGCGACGCCGCACCCCGTCGGCTGGCGCTGCCGTCGCTCTATCCCGACCACCCCGATCATCTGGCAACGGCACTTGCTGCCATTCAGGCGGTGGTAGAACTGCGCGAGGAGGGATTCTTTCATGAGGCCGCGCATGGGCCGGTGGAAATCCTCACCAGCGATCCGGAATTTGCGCTGACGCTTGGCCAGCCCTGGGTGATGGAGGCACTGGATCAGGCCGCTTTCACCTGCCCCTACCAGTACCGTTACCATGTGGATGAAAGCGGGTTTATTCACCCGGCGGGCGATGTCACGCACGCGCATGATCCGGCATCCTTTGTGTTTGATGGGCCGATTGCCGTGCCGCCCTTTATTGTGCTCTCCTCTGACGAGGCGCAGCAATCCAAATTACACGCGCTCAGCCAGCACGCAACCCAGATACAGAACGGTAAAGCCTATGCGCAACTGATTCCGGCAGTGGATCGGTTGCGCGCACAGCAGGTAGAGACGGAATCGGCACGCTGGGCTACGGGGCTTTACCCACTGAAAATCCCCGGCGTGACACCCGATACCCATCCCCTCATCGACGCACTCCCCGCAGGGAGTGTGTTTCAGCTCAAGCGCGTGCATGAGGGGCTGGTCGTTCCCTCGTGCTCCGCCGTGCACAGCGTCTAGACCATGCAAGGTGTCACAACGAAGTCGGTTGCTCGATGACTGGCCGTGATGCCATGGAATCAGAGGGGGGCTACCCCTTCCCCTTCTGACGGGTGCGGCCGGGGCGGGCATTATCTTCTGCAAACTGGATGATCATCCCCGCGACATCCTTTTTGGTGGCGGCTTCGATGCCTTTGAGTCCCGGCGAGGAGTTCACCTCCAGCACCAGCGGACCCCGGCTGGAACGCACAATATCCACACCCGCGACGTTCAACCCCATTGCCTTGGCCGCTTGCACCGCTGTTTTGCGCTCAATCGGCGTGATTTTAATCAGCGCAGCAGAGCCACCGCGATGCAGGTTAGAGCGAAACTCTCCCGGCTGGGCTTTGCGCATCATCGCCGCCACCACTTTTTCGCCCACCACAAAGCAGCGGATGTCTGCGCCACCGGCTTCCTTGATAAATTCCTGCACCAGAAAATACGCATTGACCTGACGGAAGGCGTCGATCACGGCCTCGGCGACTTTATCGGTTTCGGCCAGCACCACGCCCTTGCCCTGCGTGCCTTCCAGCAGCTTAATGATGAGCGGCGCGCCGCCGACAATCTTGATGAGATCATGCGTATTACCCGCCGCATGGGCAAAACCGGTGACGGGCATCCCGATGCCCTTGCGTGAGCAGAGCTGGTGCGCCCGCAGCTTGTCCTTAGAGCGTGCCACCGCCACGGATTCGTTGACACTGTACACCCCTGCCATCTCAAACTGGCGCAGCACGGCCGTACCGTAGAAGGTATTGGAAGCGCCGATACGCGGGATCACGGCGTCGAACCCTTCCAGCTTTTCGTCGCGGTAATAGATATGCGGGTTGTGGGCGCTGATATCCATGTAGCATTTCTGCACGTCGATCACGCGCATTTCATGGCCGCGCTGCAACCCAGCCTCCACTAGGCGATGGGTGGAATAGAGGCGCGGATTACGGGAGAGAATCGCGATTTTCATACGGCGGAACCTTTTGCTGAAGCCTCCATACCATATACCGCCGCCAGATCGGCTTTCAAGCGCGGACCGAACCGAAACATGGAATGCGGGTCGATGATGAGGTATCCCTGCATCGCTTCGCGCCCAATCAACATCCGCGACCCCATGGAACCCCGGTCGGTGAGGTTGAGATCAATCACCCATTCCCGCCCGCCAAGGCTTAGGGATGTGCGGATCACCGGGCGCTGTTCGCGGTGGCCGCTGGAACTTTTCACCGACCGTTCATCCACCAGTGGCGCTTCGCAACACACCGCCAGTTTTTTGCGTTGCAGGGGATGCACCACAAACCGCAGGTACGCGATGCCGTCACGGGTGAAGCTGTGCATCTCCTCCGCATGGATGGAGGAGGTCCGCGCTCCTGTATCCATCTTCGCTTTCACGGCGGGCAGGCCAAGCTGCGGCAGGCTGATCCATTCTTTCCAGCCAACGGTGAGGGGGGCGAGCTTCTGCATGGGCGGGGATGGTAGCGCCCGGAGGGGGGGAGGGCAAGGGGGGAGTGCGTTACTAGGTGTTTAGTCCCTATGCAGGCGATACATGCAGGCGCAGCCCCAACGCGTTGATCATTTTGAGGATGGTGGCAAATTCGGGGTTTCCGTCTGGGGAAAGGGCTTTATACACACCCGCACGGGACATGCCGGTATCACGCGCAAGCTGGGTCATGCCGCGTGCTCTGGCAATGGTTTCCAGCGCTTTGACAACAAACGCCGGATCGTCACCGCCTTCTTCCAGTACGACATCCAGGTAGGCGGCCTGCTGTTCAGGGGTGCGAAGCAGATCTGCGATATCCAGCTTGCTAAATCCTGCGGGCATTTCCATTGCTTATCTCCATTGTTCCGCCAGTTGTTTGGCCTGTTGAATATCCCGTTTCTGCGTAGCCTTGTTCCCGCCGCACAGCAGCACAACGACCTGCGTGCCACGTTGCAGAAAATAGAGCCGGTAGCCGGGGCCGTAATGGATGCGCGCTTCGCTGACGCCTTCGCCCACAGGCTCGACATCCCCGTTGTTTCCCATTTCCATGCGTTCCAGTCGGCTGGCAATAGCGGCCACCGCCCGCGAGTCTCTCAATCCGTAGAACCATGTGATGAATACATCGCTGCGAATCAGCTCAACCATGCTATAACCGTATACTATAGTAGACAGATTGTCAAGTTTCAACTGCCGAGTGACAAGATGAGTCTACCCCCGCAACTCATCGTCAAATAGCTCCTCGCGGTTGCAGAATTCGCACCGCACGCGGATGAAGCCTGCCTCGTAGAGTTCCTCGCGCTCGCCGGGGGAGAGATCGCGCAAAAACCCCTCGATGCGCTCGCGGGAGCAGCGGCAGCCCTCGGTGAGTGGGGTGGCGTCGAACAGCCGCACGCCTTCCTCATGGAACAGGCGGTAGAGCAAATCCGGCATGGGGAGTTCGGCGTCCAGCAACTCGTAGCGGGTGACGCTGCGTAAAAAAAGCTTGGCGCGGTTCCAGGCCTCACTGCCATAGGATGCGGAGGTATCGCCCCCGAAATCCAGAAACAACACATTCTCGGTGGCGGGGGCGCTCTGTTCCGGCAATTGCTGAAGCAGAATGCCGCCCGCATGCCAGTTTCCTTGCTTATCCGGCCCGGCGGCCAGTTGCAGGGCGACCTCAATCTGCTCCGACTGGCGGAAATAGGCGATGACGCATTCGCTGAGGCTTGCATGTTCCAGCGGTACAATCCCCTGATAGCGTTCGCCGCCATCGCCCGGCTCCAGCGTAATCGCCAGATAGGCTTTGCCGGTGAAATCCTGCAAGGGAAGCTCGGCATCGTTGACGGTGTGGAAGAGGGGGGATTCCGCATCCAGCGTCGCGCAGGCGCGCAAATCGCCGTTTGCCATCACATCGGCCACCATGAGCTTCAGGGGGCCGTCGCCCTGCACCTGAATGGTCAACCCGTTGCCGCTCTTCAGCATCCGCGACAGGAGCGCCGCCAGCAACACCAGCTCGGCGAGCCAGCCATTTACCCGCGCCGGATAGTCGTGCCGCGTGATGATGTGATGCAAAATCGGCCCCAGCCGCACTGCCCGCCCGCGCAGGTTGGAGGTTTCGATCATGAAAGGCTGGTGGATATCCAGCGTGGGGGAATCGGGAACGGTCATTCTATTCCTACGTTATGGGTTTGTCACGAAACAGTCATCAATCCGAAAAAAAAAGCAACATCGGCGGGTTAGCATTACCTCCTTATAGATTCAAGGAGGACGTATGGAAAAATCAGAATATCTTCTACACGATGCAAACGATGGAGGCCCGCTTCCGTCTACTCCTGTAGGAGATGGGTTCGCGGTAACACCCACACCCATCGGCACTGTAGTGAGCGGCGGAGCTGTACCAGTTACTGCTGGTACGGTGGTGCGGCTAGGTCAACTGGCTGGCGACCTCTCTAAGCCTCCGGCCACGGAATCTTTACGGGGGTAACCCCCCAGCCATCCGTCGGTTCCCCAATCCGCTTGGTATGGGTAAGCCGCCGCCAACAGCTGCGAAGCGGAGGGATAGGGAGGGGGCGTTTACTGACCCCTGAATCCCGAATCCTGATCCCTCTCCCTCACCCCACCCCCAAACACCACGCCAGAATCGCCTTCTGGATATGCAGGCGGTTTTCGGCCTCATCCCAGATGACCGATTGTGGGCCGTCGAGCACGCTTTCGGTGACTTCCTCGCCGCGTTTGGCAGGCAGGCAGTGCATGAAGAGCGCGTCCGGACTGGCGAGCGCCATCAGCGCATCATTGACCTGATAGGGCTGGAAGATGCGCCCGCGCAGGGGGCTGTCCTGATCGTGCATGGAAATCCAAGTATCGGTGTTGATAAGACTCGCGCCCGCGACGGCCTCCTGTGGGGTGCGGCAGATGCGAATATCCGCGCCTTCCGCCTTCGCCCAGTCGAGCACGGTTTGAAACGGCGCGAAATTCTCCGGATAGGCAAGCGACAGGGTGAACCCAAGCCGCGCCGCCGCGTGAATCCAGGAAACCGCCATGTTGTTGCCGTCGCCAATCCACGCAATACGTTTGCCGGTGATCGGCCCGCGATGCTCCTCAAAGGTCAGGATATCCGCCATTACCTGACAGGGGTGGCTGTAATCGGTCAGCCCATTAATCACCGGCACGGAACCGGTTTCCGCCATGATCTCCAGATCCTCCTGCTTGTAGCAGCGCATCATGATCGCATCCGTATAGCGGGAGAGCGTCCGGGCGGTATCGGCGGGGGATTCGCCGCGTCCCAGTTGCGAATTTTCCTTGGTGAGGATGGTCGCGTTTCCGCCCAGTTGCAGCATCGCCACCTCAAACGAAATGCGGGTGCGGGTGGAGCTTTTCTCGAAAATCATCGCGAGCACTTTGCCATCGAGCAGGCGCGGGCGATCCCCCGCCTTCCAACGGGTTTTGAGGTCGGATGCAAGCCGCAGGATGTGCCGCAGCGTAGCGGGTTCCAGCGGCGCGAGGTCTAGGAAATGGGGCACATTTACCTCTCAAATCAACTTAACATGGCCCCCCCCCGTCAGGGGGGGAGGGGTCGGGGGGGGGGGAAAACAGCATCACCCTCCCCCGGAATCGTGAACGATTCCGACCCCTCCCATTCAGGGAGGGGTGAAGGAATAAGTGATGACTAAGCCGCTGCATCGCGAATCATCCCTTCGCAGGTCGCTTCAAATAGCTGTATCGCTTCCGCAATATGGGCGGATTCGACAATCAGCGGCGGCAGGATGCGGATGGTGTTTTCCGCTGCCGCCACGGTGAGAATCCCCACTTCGCGGCCCTTTTTGACGAACTCTACCGGATCGCATTGCGTGACAAGCCCCAGCATCAGCCCTTCGCCGCGAATGCCGGTGAGTAGCGAAGGATAGCGTGCCACCAGCCCTTCCAGCGCCGTCCGCAATTCCGCCCCGCGTGCGCGGACGTTGGGGATGAAATCCGGGGCCAGAATCACGTCCAGCACGGCGTTTCCTACCGCCATCGCCAGTGGATTGCCGCCATAGGTGGTGCCGTGCGATCCGACCACCATCCCCGATGCCGCCCGCTCATTGGCGAGGCAAATGCCGAGCGGAAACCCGGTGCCGATCCCCTTGGCGAGCGTCACCACATCCGGTTCAATGCCCGCGGGTTCATAGGAGAAGAGATGCCCGGTGCGCCCGACCCCGCATTGCACTTCGTCCAGCATTAGCAGCATGTCGTGTGCGTCGCACAGGGCGCGTGCGGCGCGCAGATACTCAACGGAGAGTTGTTTCACCCCGCCTTCACCCAAAATCGGCTCAAACAGAATGCCCCCGACCTCCGGGGTGATCGCGGCTTTCAGCGCCTCCAGATCGCCAAACGGCACGCGGCGGAAACCATCAAGCGCCGGTTCAAACCCCTGCATCACCTTTGGTTTGCCGCTGGCGGAGATGGTCGCCATGGTGCGCCCGTGGAAGCAGCCTTCCAGCGTGATGATATGATAGCGTTCCGGATTGCCCTTGGTGTAATGGTAGCGGCGCATCATTTTGATCGCGCACTCATTGGCTTCTGCCCCCGAATTGCAGAAGAATGCGGTATCGGCGAAGCTGCGGGCGATCAGCCGTTCCGCCAGCTTTTCCTGCCCCGGCACCCGGTACATGTTGGAGACATGCCACAGCGTATGTGCCTGATCGCACAAGGCTTTGGTCACATGCGGATGGCAATGGCCCAAACTGTTGACCGCAATCCCCGCTGCAAAATCCAGATAACGTCGCCCGTCGGTATCGAACAGATACACGCCCTCGCCACGCGCCACCGCGAACGCAGTGCGCTGATAAACGGGTAGTACAGAGGAGATGGTCATGGCACGCCCTTGATGTCAAAAGAGCGGCGTATTATGGGAGGAACGCCCAAAGAGTCAATGGGGTCGTGCAAGGCGAGTGGGGCTAAACATTCAGCCGATAGATGAGATTGCAGGCTTCTCCCTGATAGGATGTGTTATAGTCCGTCGTGGCGGGATCGGTTGTGGTGGTACAATTGACCGTCGCGCAGGCTTTCTGGCCTGAGAATACGATGCCAGTTACCGGTTTGCCATCATCGTACTTAAGGTCAATCGCATACAATTCTGCAGGGGTCAGGATAGCCTGATAGGTATAGGATGTGCCACTGTCTTTGCCGTAAAGCAGAACATTCCGGTACGCATACGGCCACCAATCACAGCCAATGGTTACGGTTCCCAGATTGAATAGCATATAGCCCGTTCCAGAAACGGGACCGCGTGGGACATTATTACCTGGCTCAAAATCTGTTACAGATCCGCTCCCTGTGACCCCACTGAAGCGACCTTTAATCAGGCCCGCAGACGTAAGGTGCTGCCAAGACCGAAATGATTCATCACTGACATTGATGAGCCCATCTCCATTTCCATTAACCGCACCCGTCCAGAATGTCGTCGCATTGGTCATATCTCCCGGTAAACCCTGATATTTATCGATGAACATCTGGGTTGCTGCTTCATAGGCCTGCAAATCTTGCCCAATTTTACCGACCTGACTGCTGCGTATCATACTCCGCCCCACCATCACGCCGCCGAGAATCAGGCCGACGATGACAAGGACGATGGAAAGCTCCACCAGCGTGAAGCCTTGCTGGCGCGGGCTACGCATGGCACGCCGTGAGTGCTGAGTGCTGAGTGCTGAGTGCTGAGCATGACGTGTATCCTGTTCTCCGCATAAGCTACGTCTTGATAGACGCGTTGTCCACCACCTACTGAAAAAACGCCTCCGCCTGCGAGCGGGCAGCGTGCCGGGCGGTGACTTCGCGTTCCAGCCGGGTGATTTCTGCCTGCAACAGCCCAATGCGTACCCGCAATTCATCGGCAGAGACAAGCGACACATCCTCGCCGATCCGGTGCGTGGCGGGAAGGGTTTTCGGTGTGTCTTCATCCCATAGCGACATGCGGCCCACAGTAGCAGATGCGGATCAAAAGGCAATATCCGTGGCGGGGGCGGGCGTTCTTGACTTCCGCTTCCATCAGTCGCATCCTCCTCTTTTCTCAGGAGTGTGTGCGATGGATAATCGGGGTTTTTCATTGGTGGAACTGGCTATTGTACTCACGATTGTGGGCATTCTGGCCGGAGCGGTGATTGCGGCTCAGTCCATGATCCGCGCCAGCAAAATTCAGGGCGTGGTAGAGGAAGTGGAAGCCTATCGCCGGGGAGTGCATGAGTTTGAAACCCAATATCAGGGATTGCCCGGCGATTTTGTGCTGGCGACATCGCAAACGGCGTGGACGGCAGCGGTCAATGGCAATGGTGATGGGCAGATCAGCCCATGGAATACGGAAGGGCTGCAAGCCTGGTATCACCTGATGCAAACCAAACTGATTCCCGGCCGTTATACGGGGGCGGTGTCCAGCGCCATGGCGGTGATTGGCACGAATATTCCGGCATCCAAAATTAATAAGGCGGCGGGTTATTCCTTTTATTACATCGCCCCTGCCGACGCCATCTGGAAACACAGCGATACCCCCGGAACTGCGGCTGTCACGGTCACCAACAACAGCGTAGGCAATGTGCTGGTACTGGGAGGGCAAACCGCTGCAAGTTTTAGCTCCACTACCATACTCAGTCAGAATGAGGCGAAAGCCATCGACACCAAAGCCGATGATGGCTGGCCGGATTCCGGGCGTGTGCAGTCGCGTGTGGGAACCGCCTGCACCACCACATCCGGCGGGCGGATGATCTACAATACACTGGCCAGTGCCGGCAGAAGCTGCGCCCTATCTTTTGCGCTAAAGCGGAGCAGTGGCCAATAAGTGAAAAAATAGAAACCTGTCACACTCCTGTAACAAAACTAGCCACAATGGGAGGTAATGTAACAGGGGACGCTCTATGATCACCAAAAGCCTGCATTGGAAGAATACCGGTTCGGTTGTTAGCAAAATCGATATCGATCACAGCCCCATGGGTAAGTTCGCTATTCTCCATGCGGGCGAAGCCGGGATGCCGGGCGACCAGCAACAACTGGCTACCCATCTGCTGAAACAGGGGTTTCAGGCCGTTCCCTCCGTGGTGGATGGCGAAAATGTGCTGATGGTGGCGCTTGGTCGTAATGAAAAGTCTCTGACTCGCGCCCTCCATCAGGCCGGAGCGATCTCCGGCGAACCACAGGTGGAATTCTCCGATGCACGCGAGCAAAGCGGCAATTTCTTGCAACGGGCATGGGTGAATATACAGCGTAACGCCACCCGGCTGGACGGCACCTTCGGTTGTTTGGGGCATGTGTTTCTCTACCGTCGCGGGCGGATTCTGGATGATGAATCCATTGTCAGCGCATCGAAGCTCTATGGTGCGGCGACCATTATTCTGGCGGCATTCGGGAATGGTGCGCAGGCGCTGAACGCCTCCGTTGAGAACCTGGCCAACGAAACGCGCCATCAGCTTTCCAAAAGCGGCATCGAGATTGAAAAAAGCGAATATGAAACCACGCATCAGGAGATGCAGGACAACCGTAATATTCTGCAAAAATTTGTGGGATTTGTCTCCCGCAATCCGATTCTGGTGAATGCGTCCTTGGGGATTCCGGGGAACCTGCAACTGGTGAAATCCGGGCTTGATGATCGCCAATATACCCGTGCCTTTGCGGGGGCGACCGCTGCCGCCGGTGCGCTGACCGCCTCCCTGCTACCCGAAAAAGCGGTGGAAGATCAGCGGATGCCGGAAAATCCGGGGCCGATCCGTCGGTTTATTTCCTTCGTGCAGGAACGCCCGGTGCGGATCATGGGGCTGAATCAGTTGTTGGATAACGCGCTGATGTGGGCCGACGTGCTCTCCCTCAAAAGCACCTACACCAAGCGCATGACGGGTTGGACGGATAAGGACGGTACCCAGCACGCCTCGCATTACGAACTGCGTGACCGCGCCAATCAGGCCATCAGCGATGTGCTGCTGGGCGGGGTGGATTGGAATGCAGTAGGCCCCAAAGGTACGACCATTGCCGGGCGGATTCAGGAATGGCGCAAGGAGTTTCTGGAAACGGAGCGTCAGGATACACCGGAAGCGAAGCTCAGCCTGGAAGGGATTATGGAATCGGCCAAGGCGACGCTGGCCGGATTCTCGCCCGATGCGTTACAGGAGAAATGGAAAGCTCGCAGCTTGCAAAATAATCCGGAACACCGCCTGCAAACGGTCATTGAGCGGACCGGGGTCACGGGGCTGGAAAAGCTGCATCAATTGTTGGATGTGCGCGGGCAGGTGGAAAGCGAACTCGCCACCGCCGAAAAGGCGGAAGCCTCGGATCAAAGCGGCTCCAAAAACCCGTTCAAAAATGCCTATACGGCGGCCATTGCCAGTCTGGGGCTGTGGACGATGTCGAGCGCCATGACGGCGATCACTTCCAAGCAGCATGGCTCGGAACTGGGAAGCGATGGCGCCGATAAAAGCTGGCTGGAAAAACAAGGCCCCGCGGGCAAAATGGTGCTGGGACGCTATGCCCAGATGGCCCTTGCCGTGGCACCGGAAGACCGTGGCCGTGCCATCACGGAAATGGCGACGCATCTCAGCACTGTGGTTGATAAATTTGCGGTGAGTGCAGAAGAAATCCGCCAGAATCTGACCCAGATGGTGGAGAAAATGGAGGAAAACCGGTTTGTTTCCCAACCGACCAAACTCGCATCCATTCCCAAAGGCAACACGCCCATGCTTGCCGTGGCACACAGCGTGGCCCCAATCGCCAAGGAAAGTGGGTTGAAGCACGCCGCCGCCGCCCAGACCGCCGAACATGCTCCGGCCGAACCGACGGTCGAGGATGCTTCCTTGCGTGCTGTCACCGAGCAGCAAGCGGCGGTGCAGGGCGCGCACCACGGATAGGAGAGAGATGATGCATGAAAAAACATGGATAACTATGATCTGTAATCTTGAGGGAGGACAGGTACAGCTCCACCAGGAGAGGGGGGGGGGGGCGTTATTCCCAATGAACAGGCGGGACCACTCACCGCTGGCCTTCCGGATGGCACAACTGTTCACCTGTACGAAAGAGGCCTTCTTGGTAATCCTGAGCTCACCACCCTTGGAGAAGTGCGCTCGAGATTAGGCGGCAACACCCCTCCCTAACCCCCCGCAAGCGGGAGAGGGACTAGATTGTGCAATGAGAATGCTATCCTACCCCACCGTGCCAAACCACAAGCTGTGACCGGGCAGCGAGAGCGTCGTGCCGTTGAGGCTCGCGTCATAGCCATGCCCTTCCAGCGGTTGCATGGCAGGCCAGCCCGCAATGGAGAGGGTTTGGGCGGTTTCACTCATATTCGCCACCACGCGGATCGTCGTCCCCTGATAGGTACGGTCGAACACCAGCAGCGGTTCCGGCGCATCCACAAACGCAATCTCCCCGAAGCGCAGCGCGGGTTGCGATTTCCGCCAATGCAGGATGTTCCGGTAATGTTCCAGCGTGGAACTGGGTTTGCCATTCTGTGTGTTCGCGGCGCGAGACTGGTGATCGGCGGGTACGGGAAGCCATGGCTCGGCACTCGAAAAACCGGCATTCGGTTTGCCCGATTCCCACGGGATCGGCGTGCGGCATCCATCGCGGCCCTTGAACTCCGGCCAGAAGGTAATGCCATAGGGGTCTTGCAGTTTCTCGAACGGAATTTCGGCTTCCAGCAGCCCCAGTTCCTCGCCCTGATACAGGCAGTAGGAACCGCGGAAGCTGAGTAGCAGCCCCGGCAGGAACGTCGCAAACCGCTCCTGTTGTGCGGGGGTGAGATGCGCCCCCCAGCGGCTCACGGCACGCGGCACGTCGTGATTACCGAAGGCCCAGCAGGGCCAGCCATTGTGGATTTTCGATTCCAGTTGGGTAATCACCTGACGGAAATAGCCTGCGCCATACTGGTTGTTCAGAAACTCGAAACTATACACCATATGCAGGCGTTTATTGTGCTCGGTATAGACGGGCATAATCTCCAGCGCGTTATGCGCACCGATCTCGCCGACCGTGGTGCTGCCGGGGTATTTGTCCAGCACCTTGCGGAGATCCTCCAGAAACGCCACATTCTCCGGACGGGTTTTGTCGTAGATATGCTGCTGCTTGCTGTAGGGGTTGGATTCCGGCACGTCGGAGAGTTTTTCGCTGTTGGCCGGATTATCGCGCAATTGCTGGTCGTGGAAATAATAATTAGCGGTATCTAAGCGGAACCCATCTACTCCCAGCTTCAGCCAGAATTCCAGAATATCGAGCAACGCCTGCCGCACTTCCGGATTGTGGAAGTTGAGGTCTGGCTGTGATTTCAGGAAGTTATGCATGTAATATTGTTGGCGACGCGTATCCCATTCCCACGCGCTGCCGCCGAAAATGGACAACCAGTTGTTGGGAGGAGTGCCGTCCGGTTTAGCATCGGCCCACACATACCAATCGGCTTTGGGATTGGTTTTGTTTGCCCGGCTTTCGGTAAACCAGACATGTTGGTCGGAGGAATGGCTGATCACCTGATCAATCATCACCTTGATGCCCAGTGCGTGGGCTTTTTCCGTCAGCGCCTTAAAATCGGCAATGGTGCCAAACATCGGGTCAACGCTGTAATAGTCGGAGACATCATAGCCGAAATCCTTCATCGGCGAGGTGAAGAAGGGCGAAATCCAGATCGCGTCCACCCCCAGACTCGCAATATAGTCGAGCTTCGCGGTGATGCCCGGCAGATCGCCAATGCCGTCATTATTGCTATCGGCGAAGCTGCGCGGGTAAATCTGGTAAATAATACCGCCGCGCCACCATTCATTTTCCATGCCGGGGATTTGCATCGCTTCCATCCTTGTAAACGAGTTTGACAGGAGAGGGATGGCGCGAGGCAGCGGAAAAGTCAAGCTATCTGTGTTTGCTTCTTCAGCCCATCTTGTATCTCCCGTAAAGAATCGTGTCCGGGATGATGATCGGATTGTTTGGCTTGCCGCGCCTCATGCAGTAGATAATAGATGGATTCATATTGTTTGGCAGCATGTGCCCACGAGTTATCCTGCTGCATAGCCGTCTGTTGCATCTTTTGCCATGCGGGGGTGCCATACAAGCTGATCGCTTCGCGGCAGGCCGTCTGGAATGCTTCTGGGGTTAATTCATCAAAGACAAAGCCATTCTTACCGTGTTCTACGGTGTCTTGCAGCCCACCCGTACGACGAGCGATGGGGAGGGTTCCATATCGCTGGCCAAGCATTTGATTCTGCCCACAAGGCTCATAGCGGCTTGGCAGAAGCGTGGTATCGCTACCTGCATAGATCAAATGTTCCATCTCAGCCCCAACGAATTGGGGGATGATGATAATACGTCCCGGATGATGTTTCGCCGCTTGCTGCATCATAGCGGTGAGGTCCGGATCTCCACCGCCTGCCAGTACCAGATTCCACCCTTGTGCGATCATTTCGTCCATGGATTGGGCGATAATATCCACGCCTTTCTGGTGAGTGAAGCGGGAAAGAATGCTGGCGATGGGGCGTTCCGGTTCCGTTAAGCCTACCGTTTGACACAAGCGTGTTTTGGCATCCTGCTTGCCAGAGAGGTCCTGGGCATCGAAGGGGGATGGAATGAGGGAATCGTTCGCTGGGTTGTAGGTGACGATATCAATCCCGTTTGTGATGCCGATCAGCTTATGCTCATTGGAGTGAATATCCAGTCCCGCTTGAAATTCCGGCTGCGTGCGCAGTTCGTTTGCATAACCGGGACTCACCGTGATCACCGCATCGGCGTAGTTGATGTTGGCTTGCAGGGGATTAGCATCGCCGTGATGTCGGATACCATCTCTGTTGGTGAGATCTCCAGGAAGACGAAGCCAGTGAATGGCGTCTTTCAACCCTGCTTGACCCTGATAGGGAGCATTATGGATGCTCGCAACGGTAGGAATATCTGCAAATCCATCCGGAAGCAGCGCCGCACTACTCTCGTGCAGGATGGCGGGGATGTAACCGGTGTGCCAATCATTGGCATGGATGACATCGGGGGTGAAGCCCAGCTTGGCCGCGACTTCCGGCACGGCGCGGTTTAGCAACGCGAAACGCTTGCTATCATCATCATGTCCGTAAAGCTTATCGCGACCGAAATAGGGTTCATATCCTACGAAGGCGTACTTTACTCCGTTTCGTTCTGCACAGCCCACGCTGGCGTTTGCATACTCACCATCGAAGGGGACGCTGACATCTCCGATCCATTCGGGCTTAAATGCATTATGATTCGTTTGGTACCAGGGAGAGATCACCAGCACCTCATGTCCCAATGCGGCGAGTCCCTCAGTTAATCCTTTGGTGGCCTCCCCCAATCCGCCTGCCTTGCTGAAGGGCGAGATTTCGGCGGATGCAATCAGGATACGCAGTTTTTCGCCTGCTGAGTGATCGGGCTGCGTCTCTACCAGCGCGAAATTTTTGCTATGGGTGATTTCGTCCGGCAACGCAAGAGGGCCTTTCGCATCGTGCAACGCCATCCCATAGGGAGGGAGCGTAATCGTGGAGGTTTGATATTCGAGTGCTAACTCAAGCGGCAAGGTAAGCGTCTGTGCCTTCGCGGTTCCGTTGAAGGCGCATAAGATGTTTTGCTCCGGCGAGGAGCGTGTAAAGGCACAGATACCGTCCGGCGTATCATCCAGCATCCGGATATCGCCATGCAGAAGCGCGGGCTGTGTTTTACGCATCTGGATAAAAGCGCGGTAGAAGTTGAGGACGGAATCGGGATTTTGTTCCTGTGCTTCGGCGGTATATTTTTTATAGTTGGCGGGCATGCCCACCCAGCCGTCATTGCGCTTCACCGTATCCATGGACCATGGCATCATGGAGCGGCAGGTTTCCCCGTCGCCAAGATTTTTTGCAATATTGATCGGGTCGT
Organism: Rickettsiales bacterium; assembly: GCA_044368015.1. GTDB lineage: Bacteria > Pseudomonadota > Alphaproteobacteria > Rickettsiales > RI-342 > JBIPLF01. Next base: position 36,419 of record JBIPLF010000005.1, on the reverse strand, counting down.
AGTCGCGATGCGCTTCCAGATTAGAAAAATGCAATAAGTCTCGCCGAATATCACTGATGGGGGCATCTGGCAGGCCCAGTTCTTCGCCTTGAAAAAGGCAGATGCTGCCGGGGAGGGAAAGGGTAAGCGCGGCGATCATTTTTGCCGCTGCATCCCCGCCTTTCTCCAGATTCCAGCGCGAAATGGCACGTGCCATGTCGTGGTTGCTGTTGGCGAAGTTGGTTTTTTCGGGGGCAAGGGTCTGCAGCGCAGCAGGCCAATCATCCGCAGTGAAGGGAGAGCCTGCTAATAATGCCGTATAGGCCTGATCATTCGCACCTGGCTGCGTGTAGAGCGCGCCGTAAGCGGAGGAAGGAGCGCCGGCAAAAACCTCCCCAACCCAGAAGATGTCGCGGTTATAATCCTTTTCAACTTCCCGTAATTGACGCAATACGTCAGTGGTTTCCGGCAGGCCACGCTGACGTGCGTAGCGCGCATCGAAGTCCGGATTTTCCAAATCCGCATCGGCAAGAGATTCGTCATGCAGAAAGAATGGAATGGCGTCCATGCGGAAACCATCCACTCCCTTATCCAGCCAGAAGCGCACGATATCCTGACATTCCTTGACCAGTTCTGGATTGCGCAGGTTCAAATCCGGCATGCTATCCACAAAATTATGCAGGTAGAATTGCTGCCGTTCCGGCTCCCACGTCCAGGCACTTTCGTCAAAAGGAGGAATGATTTCTTTCCAATTGCTGGGTGGGCGTAGCGAAGGATCGCCCTCTCCAGAGGTGGGGTCTGCCCACACATAAAAGTCTTTGTATTTTAAATGGTCGGGGTGGTTGGGATTGCGACTCGCTTCAAACCATGGGTGTTTATCAGAGGTGTGATTGACTACCAAATCAAAGATCACCTTCATGCCTTTGTCATGAGCCGTCGCAATCATGGCTTCTGTATCGCCCATGGAGCCAAGCTCTGGGGCGATGTCGCGATAATCGGTTACATTGTACCCAAACCCTTCCGCTAGTGGAGATTTGAAAAAGGGCGATAACCAAATGGCATCCACGCCAAGCGATTGGATATGATCCATTTTTTCGGTAACCCCCTGTAACGTTCCATATTGCCCGTCAGGGGCATGGAAGGTGAGGGGGTAGACCTGATAAATAATAGCATTTTGCCACCATTTGGGCGATTGATCGTGCGATTCCATGTGTGCGGACCTCCTGCATTATGGCTGGAAGCATTAGCCGATTCTAAATACAAAGTAAATAGTATAATTAACAAATTAGTGTCAAGGTGTTCCCGTGTCCCGTCCGCTTGCCCCCCTCTACTTCCCTCGATCGCCGATCTCCGCCACTGCCCGCATATTGTCGGGGGTGGCGGTTTCGGTTTGGGGGGCGGCGGCGAGGGAGGCGAGGGCGTTCAATCCGTCATGCTGAGCAGCGCGAAGCATCTCTCCGCCAGACATCACGCCTGCTGCGGGGGCCTTCCGCTTCGCTTCGCTCGGCGTCAGGATGACGCTCAGTAACGGCGATTGCGCCAGATAGGCCGCTTCCACCTCGGACGTTCGTCCGGTGAGTTTCGCCCGCAGCATCTCCTGATACTCGGCTTGCGAAAAACCATAACGGGTCAGCGCTTCGTCCTGATGCAGGTAGGTTGCGATGTTCGTCACCGCCTGTTCCCGCTGTTCGGGGGAGAGGTTCGCAGCCTGTAGCTTTTCCGCCATGCCGCGCACCACCGCAAGGGGATTCACCTGCGTTTCCAGTGCGTTCGACTGCGCGTCGTGCTTTTTCCCGGCCATGGCCAGCATCCCGTTACCAAACAGGAAGGTGGCATAGGCGGCGAAGCGCAGACCCAGACTCTGCGTTTGTTTTTCCAGATGCGTCAGGTAGTAGCGGTCGGAGGCCTCCTGCATCAGGAAGCGGTCCTCGGTGGAAAGGCCCTCATTGCCCACGCGCTGGCGCTTCTCTGCCAGTTCTTTCAGCATCCGGTTGCCATATTCCACCGGCGCACCGCTGGCATCGGTTTCCCGGATCGGCAGCATGGGGGTATGGGTATCGTACAGCTCGGCCAGTTTCTGCCGCAATTCCGTCGTGAGGGGGAGTGTTTCGCCCTTAAACGACACGTCGGTCTGGGTGAGCAGCGCCTCGTATTTATCCTCAAACTGCGAGCGCATGGCGTTACGTTTGCCGCGATCCTGCATGGCATACAGGCCATTGAACACAATCTGCCCGATATTGTGCGACAGGAATAACGCCCCGCCCACCTTGTAGGGATCGCGGGTCATAAAATCGCTCGCCACCTCAAACGGGTAGGCAATCGCCTGTCCGATGGGGGAATCGCGGAAACCGTCCCATGCCTTGCGCAGACCGGAAACGAACGGGTTCTCCGTTAGTTGATTCCCCATGTTGCGGTAATGCATGAAGGGTTTGGGGTCACCTTCCTTGGGCACAAAGGCGGTGATCGCCGCTGCGGTGGGGTAGGCGATACCGGAGTAATAATCATTCCATTTATGGCGTTCATGGGTTTGCATGGCACCGCCTTCGTCATCCAGTACCACATGGAAGCCGTCGGCGTCTTTGCGGTCGGCGAAGGTGCGCATTTTGCGCCCTCTCCACATGCCGGAACCCGCCCAGAGATCAGCCAGCATCAGCGATTCGACATTGTTATGCTGCACCCATTGCCGCACTAGTTGCGGGCCACGACCGATCACCGCTCCGTCCCGCTCAAACGGTCCGGAATGCGAGAAATCAAACCCATCGCCGCTGCGGAAGGCGTTGAGGGCACGGGTGACGACAGCCTCCTCGCTGGCGGGTTTGGCGAGCTTCTCACCCAGCAATACCAGCCCGCTCCCGGTGGCAAATCCCAGCCCTTCCGCCATTTGCTCATGGGCGAGTGGGTTGATGCCGCGCCGATGCGCATCCACCACGGTGGAGGTGATGGTCAGTCCGTCGCCGACCAGAAACGAAGCCGCCATCCAGCTTCGCGCCTGCTCGACCATCTGGGTCCAGCGTTTGCGCCAGGGGGAGAGGTCGGTATATTCGTCGCGGCGTTTGCCGGTTCCCAGCTCCAGTTCCTCAACCATGCGGAATAGCGATTTTTCATCTTTCGCACCGCTCACCTGCAAGCCTTGCAGGGGCGGGAGGGGGGCTGAGTAAGATTCCAGCTCAGGCGTCAGTTGATGGCGACGGCCATAGCGCTCAATCCAGCGGCGGAATCCCGCGCTTGCCTCGCTGGTCAGTCCCGTGATGAGCAGCTCGTCGCCCTCGATCTCTGTAGAGGTTCCGGGGCGCAGTTTCGGTTGCAGGGCCGTGTGGAGTGCTTGCCGATCCTCCGCAGAGAGGCCGTGCACGCGGATCGCCTGCGTGCTTTGGGGAATAAGGGCCAGATCAGTGCGTAACCCTCTGGCGGTGCAGGCGGTTTGCAAACGGTGGAGAGAGGTGGCATCCATCCCCTCCGGAAGGTGCAGGAATCCGCTGACGCTGCCGGATTGCTCCCTGCGCGTATCAACCCGAAATCCGTTCTGCCACTGCGTGATGGTCATAGGTTACCCCCATCTATGACATGGGAATGTAACAGAACGATGACGAAAACCGGGAAAAGTGAAGAAACAGGTTATTCGCAGCCGCCGAGAGGAGCATCTTCCAGATCGGTTTTGTGGCGTTGCCCTGCGGTGACGCAGCGGCAATCCGACAGGCCATAGGAGGGCGGTCCCTGCCAGGTGACGTTGGCGTCGCTATCGCACTCGTCGGTGAGTGGGGTCACATTCCCATTGCAGAGTTTGTCCAGCGCCCGTGCGGCGGTGAGGATCATGTCCTTTTTGTTTTTACCGGTGAGCGAACCCGTGGGAACGGCGGTGCTGGCGGTGTAGGCTGCCCAGCTTTCGGTTGCATGGGTCAGGGCTTCGCGGGCGCTCTCACACGCACGGGACGAAAGGCGTATGGGGGAGACATACCGTTTATCGGCATAAATCTGCGACTTGGTTTTGAAGCGCAAAATATCGTCAAAATCCTGAGCGGTGAGGTCCTGCATGAAGGTGGTATCAGCATCCACATTCTCGATTTCCACGCCCAGCAGGGTGTCGGTCGTCGGAATATCGGTGTCGATATAGGTGAGGGCATCGCTGCCCGATACATTCGGTAGCCAGGCACGCAACCCATTGCGACCATGGCTGATGAGCACATAGACCGCACCATATTTTCCCTCGAAGTTCAGGGTGGTGAGTTCAAACCCTTGCAGGTTTTTGACACTCAGATTGCCTTTATTATCCTGATTGTAGAGGTCGTCCTGCGATCCCATGCCGTTGGAAAGCTGATAGGAGAATTTCCGTCCCCAGCCATCATACATCGTCTCGTCGGGGAGCAGCAGGGTGCGCACTGGAGGCACGCCGCGTGCGTCCGTCGGTGCATTGGGGCAGGAGCTGGTCGCGGTTGCGTAGGTGAGTGCCGCTCCCCAGCTTCCGCTGGTTTCGGATTCGTACCGCGCAGCACCACTGGCCGGGCAGGGGAGGGACCGGTTGCGTTCAAAATAGCGCATCAGCGCCGATTCAATGGCATCCATGCGCTCCAGCGTCAGCCGGTATTTATCGGCCTCAGTTTTTTGCTGCACGACGGTGAGGACACTAGCCACCATCACGCCGACAATGGTGAGGACAATCGCCATCTCAATCAGCGTATAGCCGAGCCGTGAAGCGGTATGGGGGGGGGGGATTAGTCGCATGTGGCGCTCCCCGCATTCCAGGTGAAACCCGTGGGGCAATCGATGCAGAAACTGATATTCTCCGCACCATTGCCACCTCCGGTGAGGGTGGCGCCGCTTGCCGTACCCACTCCAGCGGTGAGGGTATAGGCGTTTCCACCTGATCCCGGTGTGTCATGGGAAATCACCAGTGCCGTGCCGCTTGTGGTGGAGTAGGTGGCGTCATCTAACGAACTATTGGTGGAGGCATTGAGATCGGTCACGAGCTGGGTTAGTGTGCTTGCCAATGTACCCTGAATCTGGGTTTGATTCCCCGATGCCGCACCACTAACAAAGGTCCAGACGACACCGTTCAGCGTAATCGTATTGCTATTGGCGGGATTGGCCGAGAACACGATACTACCAATCGCCTTCGCTCCCGGTGTGGTTTTGGTGTAGAGCGTTTCTCCGGTTCCACCGTTGCAATCGCCCACCACCTGCGCGTAGTAACGGTAGCAGACCTCCCGCATGGTCCAAAGCACTCGAAGCATGTCCACATCGGCCGTGTCACCGCCATCCCAGGTGAGGTTATCCATGTCGCCTGCCTCGGCCACCGTGAGCGCGCCGATGGTTTTGGTGATGTCGTGGCATTCGTTTTTGGTGATGGGATAGCGGTCGGTGGTGAGTGTTACCGCATCCAGTTGCGCCTTGGTGGCGTAAATCACCAGATCGTCGAAATCCGGGCGTTGCACGTCGGTGAAGAAAAGACTGTCGGTGGTCAGGTTGGTGTTTTCGGTTTCCTTCGCTGAGAGCGTGCCGGAAACGGCGTTCTGGGTGCCGCTTCCCATCCAGGCGCCGTCGCCATTGGGGCCATGGCTGATGACCACATAGAGGGCGCTCGTCGTGAGGTTATCCCAGGTATTTGCGGTGCCGCTGGCGTAGGTGGTGTTGTTGGGGGTGAGTAAATCATGCGTGCGCACCGTGAGATTCCCCGTCCCAGACGTATAGGTGATCGCCGTACAATTGAGTGGCGCGTTGAGCGGCGCAACGGTGCTGATGGGGCACACATCCGTTGCCACGGCGTAGGAGAAACGCCGTCCCCAGCCATCCTCCATATATTGAATATCCAGTCCCAGCGTGCGGGTGGGGACCACCCCCACATTCAGGCTGCTGCCTGCACTCTGGCAATCTTCCTGTCCCACTTCCGCCGCTGTGCTGGCCAGCGACCGGTCGGCGGCGCAGGGCAGCCGCCCCTGTTGCACGCGGAAGGTTTGCAGCGAGCGCTCAATCACCCCCAGCCGCTGGCGCGTGAGTTCCACCTTCTGCCACTCATCCAGCCCGCTGGGTTGCAACCAGCTCAACGCCGCCGCTGCCGCTGCGCCAAACACGGCGAGCAGAATCGAAAGTTCAATGAGGCTGAAGCCTCGCATGGAGCGGAACAAGCGCATCCGCCCATTATAGATGGAGATGCGCGTGATGTCAGCATGGAAGCGCCGCTATTGCTTTAACCGATAGCCTTTCGCCAAAATCCAGTGGGTGAGGATCCACAGTCCCGCGTTGATGCCGACCATCACGAGGATACCAGTCATGATCGGCGCATCGGCATGTCCCGTGAAGCTGTAGCGCATGCCGTCGATCATGTAGAAAAACGGGTCGGCATGGCTCACCGCCTGCCAGAAGGGCGGCAACTGGTGTACGGAGTAGAATGTGCCGGAAAGAAACGCCAGTGGCGTTATCACATAATTGGTAATGGCGGACATCTGGTCGAAGCTCTGCGACCAGATACCGGTGAGGATGCCCATCAGAGCGAGCATTAGCGAGGCGGAGAGGGTGTAAAACAGCGCCAAACCGGGATGCAGGATGGTAAAAGGCACAAACGGCACCATCGCCACCACCACTGCAATGCCAACACACAAGCCCCGCGTGACCCCGCCCATTGCCAGCGCAAAGGTGAGGTTTCCGGGGGTGAAGGGGGGCATGAGTAGGTCGATAATCACCCCCTGCACCTTGGAAAGCATCAGCGAGGATGCCGTATTCGCGAAGGCATTCTGGGTGATCGCCATCATGGTGAGGCCGGGGATAATAAACTGGTGGAAGGGCATCCCCGCCACCATGCGTTCACTGCCGCCCAGCGCCAGCGTAAACACCGCCAGAAACAGCAAATTCGTCGCAACCGGCGCCAGAATGGTTTGGTTGTAGACCTTCAGAAATCGCCACACCTCCCGCCAATAGAGGGTAGAAACGCTAATCAGGGAGGAAGTCGCAACAGACATGCCCCCTCATAGCAAAAAGGCCTCCCCGGAGGAAGGCCTTTCGGCAATAAAGCTACTCTCGTCATTGCGAGGAGGGCGTAGCCCAACGTGGCAATCCAGAAAACGGATTCTTTGCTGGATTGCTTCGCTTACGCTCGCAATGACGTATCGCAACTACTCCCGGTTGCTGTTCATCAGTTGCAGCAGGTTCTGGAAGATGATGATAAAGTCGAAATAGAGGTTCAGCGCCCCCATAATCGCTAGTTTATCGCGCATCTCGCCACCAAAAGCATAATACATATGCTTCAGCTTCTGCGTGTCATAAGCGGTCAGTCCGGTGAAAATCAGCACGCTGAGCACAGAGATCGCCATCTGCATCGCCGAGCTTTGCATGAACAGATTCACCAGCGAGGCGATCAGAATGCCAAACACCCCCATGATGAGGAACGAGCCAAAGCCTGACAGATCCCGTTTGGTGGTGTAGCCATACAGGCTCATGGAGCCAAAGGTGGCGGCGGTGATGAAAAAGGCGCGGGCAATATCCTGACCGGTGAAGACGATGAAAATCGACGACATGGAAAGGCCCATCACCCCGGCAAAGGCCCAGAAGAGCATTTTGGCACCGCTGATCGACATGGATTGCAGGCGGAAGCTGAACACCAGGCTCATCCCCAGCGGGGCGAGCATAATCACCCATTTCAGCGGGGTGTTGAACAGCAGGTTAAGCATGGCAGGCGATTGCGCGGTGAAAAAGGCCACCACACCGGTCAACGCCAGTGCGCCGGCCATAAGATTGTAAATCTTCAGCATGTAGCTGCGCAGGCCCGCATCGAAGCCCACGGCTTCAGTGTAGGTGGTACTGCGATTGGGCATCATGTTCATGGTAACTCCTCCTTGATAGGTGAATGCCTTACTAAAATAATGGGGTATAGGAACGAAGATTGCAAGGGGAAACGGAAAAAAGGGGGACTCCGTCATTGCGAGTGAGCAACGCGAGCGTGGCAATCCAGAAGGAACCTTTGCATAAACGTCGGCATGGAGCGGAAGCATCCCCACATCGTCATTCCAACGAACGTTGGAATCCAGTCTTTCTGTCCCTTCTGGATCCCAGCTTTCGCTGGGATGACGCGAGACCCTAACCTTTCGCAAGGCAACAATGACGGGCAGACCAAAGCGGCACCAACATTTCCTGAAAGCTACCCCCCACACATCTCCAGAAACGCTTCCTCAGTGAGGAGCGTAACCCCCAGCGCTTCCGCCTTGGCGGCTTTGGAACCGGCATCCGCTCCCACCACCAGAAAATCGGTGCTGCGTGACACGCTTCCCGTCACGATCGCCCCGGCTTTCTCAGCCCGCATTTTGGCTTCGCTGCGGCTCATCCGGGTGAGGGTGCCGGTGAAGACCAGCGTTTTGCTATGCAGGGGGCTGCGCTCATTGGTCTCTTCCCTGTGTTCATCTCGTACCTCAACTTCCTCGCGTAACGCGCTGATCGCATGTTGGTTATGGGGTTCGTTAAAGAAGTCAATCAAGGCGTCTGCCACCACCTCGCCAATGCCGTGGAGGGAGAGGAGCGCGGCCCGGTCTTCCCCTTCCTGAGCGGCATTGCGTACGGCGGTCGCGAAGGCGTCCCATTGCCGGTAATGGCGGGCGAGGAGTTTAGCGGTCACCTCCCCCACATGCCGAATGCCTAAGCCATAGAGAAACCGTGTAAAGGGAATGCTGCGTCGTGATTCCAGTGATTCCAGTAGATTATCCACCGATTTCTCACCCCATCCCTGAAGTGTGAGCAGCGTTTCGCGGTGGGGCTTCAGCCGGTAGAGATCGGCGGGGCTTCGCACCCATCCCTGCTCCCAGAACAGATCAAGCTGTTTGGGACCAATGCCCTCTATATCCACGGCATCCCGCGACACGAAATGCCGCAGCCGTTCAAGTGCCTGTGCCGGGCAGATCATCCCTCCGCTGCACCGGGTGGCGGCCTCATGGGGTTCGCGCACGGCGTGGCTGCCGCATTCCGGGCAGGTATCGGGCAAGGAGAAGGGTTGCGAGTCTTCCGGGCGTTTCTCCAGCACCACCCGGACAATTTGCGGAATCACATCGCCCGCCCGCTGCACCACCACCCGGTCGCCGGGGCGAATATCCTTGCGGGCGATCTCGTCGGCATTGTGCAGGCTGGCGCGGGATACCCACACCCCGCCGATATTCAGCGGTTGCAGCACCGCCACCGGGGTCAGCGCCCCGGTGCGTCCCACCTGTATCTCGATCCGCTCCAGCAGGGTTTCGCCTTGCTCGGCGGAGAATTTATGCGCGATCGCCCAGCGCGGGGCGCGGCTGACAAAGCCCAGCCGTTCCTGAAGCGCCAGATCGTCCAGCTTGTACACAATGCCATCAATATCGTAACCGAGGCCGGGGCGTCGTGCCTCCAGCTCGCGGTAATAGGCGAGCATCGCCTCCAGCCCCTCCACCCGCTGGGCGTCCGGATGGGTGATGAAGCCAAGCTGGTGGAGTGTTTGCAGTATCCGCCACTGGCTGCCGGTGGGGAGGGGGATCACCTCGCCCCACGCGTAGGCAAAGTAACGCAAAGGGCGGTTGGCGGTGATGGAGGCATCCAGTTGGCGCAGCGATCCGGCGGCGGCGTTGCGTGGATTGGCGAAGAGTTTCCCGCCCTTTTCCGCCTGTTGCGCGTTGAGCGCGGCGAAATCGGCATGGGAGAGGTACACTTCACCGCGCATTTCCAGCACTTCCGGCGCGTGAGGGGGGAGCTGCATCGGCAAACCCGTCAGGCTGCGGAGATTTTCGGTGATGTCCTCGCCGACCTCGCCATCGCCACGGGTGGCACCCTGCACAAACCGGCCCTGTTCGTAGCGGGCGGAGAAGGAAAGCCCGTCGATTTTCGGTTCGCAGAGGAAGGGGAGGGGCGTTTCCTCCGGCAGGTCCAGAAAACGGCGGATGCGCACCAGAAATTCGGCGATATCGGCATCGCTGAAGCCATTGCCAAGCGAAAGCATCGGCACGCGATGCGTCACCTTTCCGAATCCGGAAGCCGCCGCCGCTCCTACTTTTCGCGTGGGGCTATCGGGCGCGGCAAGGTGTGGATGGGCGGCTTCTAACGCCTCCAGCTCGCGGCGCAGTGCGTCATAGGCCGCGTCGCTGATGCTAGGCGCGTCCTCCTGATAATAGCGGCGGTCATGCTCGCGGATGGCCTCGGCGAGCCGGGTCACTTCATGGTGGGGGGAGGGGAGGGTCACCGAATCCCCGCCCATTTATGCAGTTGGACGGAAAGCCGGTAGCCATGGCGTAGGGCGTATTCGGTTGTATAGGCAAGGTTTTGCGTGTTGCGGGCAGCGTCCTGCTGGTCGATGGGTTGCACATAGACGGGAGCAGAAATGTTGGACTGCCCCACTTCCGGCACCTCGCGGTAGGGGGAGTCCTCCGCATCCAGCAGAAATTTGAAGGCCGTGACCCGTGCCAGCAGGTCGGGCCGAATGGCATAAAATCCCGTTCCTGCATGTTTGGGGGAGCAGACAATCTCCACCCGCGCATCCAGTGGCCGGTACAGCGTGCCGTTGGTTTCAATCTGCACGCTGTAGCCACGCTCCAGCAGTGCGTCGCAGAGGGGGGAAATCGGCTGGCGGAAAGGCTCTCCACCGGTCAGTACCACCAGCCGGGTATGGGGGCCCGATAGGCGCTTCACTTCCTCCAGCAGGGCGGTCAGCGTCCAGTCGGTGAAACTCTCAAATTCCGTATCGCAGAAGGTGCAGGCAAGGTTGCACCCCCCCAGACGCACAAACACAGCAGGTTGACCGGCGCGCGGTCCCTCCCCTTGCAGGGTGTAAAACACCTCCTGCACGGCAAGCACATGGCCGTCACCGTGCAGCGGAGGGCGGATGGGGTTGGTGCCGAACATAGAGAGTGGCTCGTATTTCGGGAAAGGTTACACCGTGCGATGCGTCATTGCGAGCGAGCAACGCGAACGCGGCAATCCAGCGCATAAATAAAGCATGGATTGCCGCGTCGGCTTTGCCTCATCGCAATGACGCCGATCCGTATATTGGCGTTGCTGCGAGATTACCCCAACACTCCCGTTCCTAATTCGCCTGACGCCGCAGGAAAGCCGGAATATCCAGATATTCCTCCCCTTCGGAACCGGCATTCCCGGTCGCCGGACGGGTGTGAACGGGCTGCTGGGGACGTTCTACCACCGCTTCCACCTTGGTGACGGTCTGCCTGGGGGCCTCCTGGCGCGTTGGTTGCGGGGTGGTGAGTGCTTTACCCACACCGGCAAATTTCTGCATGAATTTGAAGGTGGGGACCTCGTCCCGCTCCTTATCGACCGCCTGTGGTTGGGGCTGAACCGTCGTCTGCGCACGTTCCGGCTGTTTGGTGAAGGAACCACGCGGACGGCCAAACGCCGCAGGGCTGATGGAGGATTCCGGCTTCTGGAATAGCTCCGGTTCGCGCTCGGCGGGGACTGGCGTTTCCTGAATCGCCACCACGGTTTCGCGCTTTTCAGCCAGTACCGAAATAACGGGCGCAGGAGCAGGCGCGGCCTCCACGGGTTCCAAGCGGGTAGCGACCGGCTCGGCTACGGGAACAGGCGCAGGAGCATTGCGCACTGCAGCGGACGCACGGAAATCGGGAACGCGTTCGGATACCGCAACCGACGGTGCGGGAGTGGTGCGGGTATAAAATTTACGGCCATCGGCTCCGCCACGCGACAGCGAGGAGATCACCGTGCCGCCGGAGGAATCATGCGATTGCGTGACTTCCTTACCGATACCGGTCGCCACCACCGACACGCGGATTTTACCCATCAGCGCGTCGTTGAAGGTGGCACCGAAAATGATGTTGGCGTCGGGATCGACCTCGTCGCGGACGCGATTGGCGACTTCGTCCACCTCAAACAGGGTCATGTCCGGCCCACCGGTGACGTTGATCAACATACCCCGTGCCCCCTGCATCGACATATCATCCAGCAGCGGGTTGGAAATAGCGGCCTCGGCGGCATCGAGCGCCCGGCGATCGCCCTCGGCCTCGCCCGTCCCCATCACGGCCTTGCCCATTTCACCCATCACGGCGCGGATATCGGCAAAGTCGAGATTGATGAGCCCCGGCATCACCATCAGATCGGTGACACCCCGCACCCCGGAATGCAGCACCTCATCGGCCATCGCAAACGCATCGGCGAAGGTGGTTTTTTCGTTGGCGATACGGAACAGATTCTGGTTGGGGATCACAATCAGCGTATCCACAAAGCTTTGCAGCTCGGCCACGCCGCGCTCGGCCAGACGCATCCGGTGCGCGCCCTCAAACTGGAAGGGCTTGGTAACCACCCCCACCGTCAGCACGCCCATCTCACGCGCCAGACGGGCGATCACCGGGCTTGCGCCCGTGCCCGTGCCACCGCCCATTCCGGCGGTGATAAACAGCATATTGGTGCCCTGAATCAGCGATTCGATTTCTTCCAGCGATTCCTCTGCGGCGGCGCGTCCCGTATCGGGAGAAGCGCCCGCACCAAGTCCTCCGGTGACGTTCGACCCCAATTGCACGCGTTTTTCCGCCAGTGAGGTGCTGAGCGCCTGCGCGTCAGTATTGGCGGTGATAAAGTTCACGCCCTCCAGCTTGGAGGTGATCATGTTATTGACGGCATTCCCACCGGCGCCACCCACACCCACCACCGTAATATGGGGTTTCAGGTAATCGGTCGTAGGGGGCAGTTGGAGGTGAATGCTCATAAGGAGACTCCAATGATCGGTGAGTGGGTTAAGCCTATATCTTGGGATGAACGGGACTGTTCATACTACATTTATGAATGCACCGCAACCGCTCTTGTGACGAAAAGGCGACATTTCTACCGAAATCGCCAGATCCCGCCACGCTTAAATGTTTTCTTTGACCCATTGCACCATTTTTGCCACGGCTTCGCGGAAACTGGTCGGATGATGGGCACCGTGCGCCTGATGAGAGATCGCCTGACGCCGTGCATATTCCAGCAGTCCGAGTGCGGTGGCAAAGGACGGGCCAGCCGTGGATTCCGCCAGCCCTGCAACCGGAATCGGACGTCCCATCCGCACCTGTGCGTTCAGATGTTGCGCCACAAATTCCCGTATGCCCATCAACTGGCTGCCGCCGCCGGTCAGCACCACCCGGTGGCCCGCCTGCGCATCGGCACCGCTTTCCTGAATCTTGCTGCGCACGATCTCGAAAATTTCCTCCACGCGGGGGCGAATGATGCTCACCAGCATGGCGCGGGTAATCATGTTCGGTTCGTCGGGATCATCCTCGCCGAGGGTCGGCACATGCAGCATCTCGTGCGTGTCGGACGGCATGGGGATCGCGCTGCCATGAATGGCCTTAATCCGCTCCGCCTGCTGCATGCTGGTAGAAAGCCCCTTGGCAATGTCGTTGGTGATGTGCCGCCCGCCCATGGGTATCACGTCGGAAAACACAAATTGCCCCTCGGTGAACATCGAAATGCCGGTGCTGGCGCCACCAATATCAATCACGGTCACGCCCAGTTGCAATTCATCTTCCGTCAGCACACCAAGACCGGAGGCATAAGGAGCCAGCACATAATCGGCGATATCCAGCTGGCACTGCGCGACGCAATGGGTGAGGTTGCGCACCGCACCGGACGCCACCGTGGTGATATGCACATCGGCGGAGAGCAGCTTGCCATACATGCCGCGAGGGTCCTGCACGCGCTGCTCGTTATCAATCAGGTAGCGCAGTGGGGTGCAATGGAGGATATCATGCTGGCCATCTTCCACCCGCAACCGCGCCTGATGGAGGAGCTTCTGCACGTCGCTTTCGCCGATCGGCCGGTTGCCGATGGGCAGCTCGCCGTATAAATGGTAAGATTTCGGCGCACAGCCGGAAAGGCTGATCACCACCCGCTCAATCCGTCGCTCGGCCATTTGTTCGGCAATATGCAGCGTGGAGAGAATGGAGGTCTTCGCCGCCGCGATATCGGTCACCGCGCCGCCGCGAATCCCCTGCGATAATTGGTGCCCGATGCCGAGGATTTCCACCGTCCCCTCAGGGTTCAGGCGTGCGATAAAACACACCACTTTGCTGGTGCCGATATCCAAAATGGCAATGAGGGTTTCATGCGGTCGGGCCATGCATTTTGTATAGAGGGTTCTTAACCTTTGCGCTAGGGGTGACGCAGATTTTTTTGCGGGTGCGAAGGGCGCACGCAGTTGCTGCAAATGGCACAACAGGTAGAAACAGAGCACTTGTCAGGCGAAGCCCTACAAACCATGCTTCAGGAGGTAGGTGGAACCCCCGCAGAGCTTGCAGACGCCATCGACGGCGTTATTGCGCGTGCCGCTTCGGGTGAAGAGCCTGCATTGCAAGAAGGCGAAGTTGCCGCTCTGCGTAATACGGCAGCAAAGCTGAGAGTGACACCAGAAGCAGCAGTGAGCGGTTAGCCTCCAGAACCGTCATTGCGAGGAGGCGTAGCCGACGTGGCAATCCAGTCTGTTCTCTTTTGCTGGATTGCTTCGCTGTGCTCGCAATGACGGGTGGTGAGAGGCAACGCGAACGCATCCTGCTTCCAACTATGGAACAAGGCATCAAGGCTCTCAAAAGGCTCCGCCCGACCCGCCTCTGCTTCCTGCATGGCGGCTTGTGTTTCAGCGTTGGGTGTGTTGGCACGGAGCATAAAGGCGATCCCTATCCCTCCGCCCAATCCATCTGGCCGCCTGTTACCGCCTGCTTCGAGGCGGGCAGGCCATGCGTGGATTATAGGGCAGGCTGGTGATGCATTCCCCATAACAAAAACTCCTTATTCCCCTTGGGGCCGGTGATGGGGCTTTCGGCGATGCCGTGCACGGTGATGTGACGTGCTTCCATCCAGTCGCGGATCTCCGCGCAGACGGCTTCGTGCAGGGCGGGGTCGCGCACCACGCCACCCTTGCCAATTCTTCCTTTGCCCACCTCAAATTGCGGTTTGATGAGCACCACCAGCCATCCTCCGGGCTTCAGCAGGGAAAGCGGGGCGGGGAGGAGTGTCTTCAGGCTGATGAAGCTGGCGTCACACACCAGCGCATCCAGCGGTTCGGGGATGTGCTCTGTGGTCAGATACCGGGCATTGGTTTTTTCCAGCACCACCACGCGGGGGTCATTGCGCAGTCTCCAATCGAGCTGACCGTAGCCGACATCCACCGCGTAGATTTTCTGCGCTCCGTGATGCAGCAGCACATCGGTAAAACCGCCGGTGGAAGCGCCGAGATCGGCAATCACCTGCCCGGTGGGGGCGATGCCAAATTGCGAGAGCGCATGGGCGAGCTTCTGGCCGCCACGCGACACCCAGGGGTGCTCCGGTTGTTGAAGGGTGAGGGGAATATCGTCCGCGCAAGGGTGCCCCGGCTTGTCCAGCCGCACATCGCCGGAAAAGACCAGCCCCGCCTGAATATAGGCTTGTGCCTTGGTGCGGTTTTCGGCAAGTCCCCGCGCAACGAGTACATGGTCGAGGCGTTGTTTCACTCAATCTGTTTCCTCTTTACCGTGCGTGTGTTTCCTTTGGCGTTTCCTCCATCACCCCTCCCTGAATGGGAGGGGTCGGAATCGTTCACGATTCCGGGGGAGGGTGTCATGCTGAACGAAGTGAAGCATCTCTCCGCTTGCAATACCGTTCCTAGCTGGGAGATCCTTCGCCTGCGGCTCAGGATGACCACCCCCTCCCGGCCTCGCTGGCGATTCGCGATGCTCACGCCGCTCGCCGACCTCCCCCATCAAAGGTGAGGTAAAAGGCAGAAAGCACATCACACGAGAGAGGTTACTACCCCCGGCGCTCGACCACAAAGCGGGCGAGGCGACGCAGGACATCGGCGCGTTCATCAAACACGTCCAGATGGCGTTCCGCCTGACGGGCAAGCATCTCGGCCTGTTCGCGGGCGCGGTCGGTGCCAAGCACGGAAACCAGCGTTGGTTTGCCCGCCGATTTATTCTGCCGTTCGCGGGTTTCTTCTACATCCAGCAGGTCGTCGGTGATCTGGAAGGCAAGCCCGATATCGTGCGCGTAACCCAGCAAGGCCTGACGCAACCGCTGCGGTGCCTTACCCAGAATCGCTCCGGCCTCACAGGAAACGGCAAAGAGTTTCCCGGTTTTCAGCCGTTGCAGGCGGATAATCTGGTCGATATTCAACTCCTGCCCCTCGGAGAGGATGTCGATCATCTGCCCTCCCACCATGCCATTCACGCCACCGGCGACGGCGAAGGTCTGGATCAGGTCGCAGCGCACTTTGGGATCCATATGCGTGCCTTCATCGGCCAGAATCTCAAAGGCGAGCGTCAGCAGGGCGTCACCGGCGAGAATCGCGGTTGCTTCATCGAACTGCACATGGCAACTGGGCTGGCCACGGCGTGTGGCATCGTCATCCATCGCGGGGAGGTCGTCATGTACCAGCGAATAGGTATGCAGAAACTCAATGGCGGACGCCACTTGCAGGGCAGAGGCCCGCGCCACCCCAAACAGCGAGGCGGATTCCACCACCAGAAACGGGCGCAACCGCTTGCCGGGGGCGAGCGCCGAATAACGCATGGCATCTACCAGACGCGCTTCATCTGGCCCGGTTTTGGGCAGCAGGCAGCGCATTTTTTCTTGTAAATCCTCGCTGCACTGACGCAGCCGTTCGTCTAATATGGTCACGGGGTTCCCCTTAAAATAGCCTGTGGTGGCAGATACCGTTCCAGCACCTGTGCCAGCATGGCACTGGTAACCGGCTTGGCGACGCAGTCATTCATGCCAAATTCTACGCAACGCTCGCGGTCGTTGTCGCTGAAGATATTGGCAGAAATCGCCAGCATGGGGGCGTGAGGGCGTTGTTTGCGTATCTCGAGGTTCCGGATATGCTCCGCCGTTTCATAGCCGCTCATTTCTGGCATTTGCAGATCCACCAGCAGCAAGTCGTAGCGGTGGCTTTCCAGCAGGTCCAGCCCAACCCGGCCATTTTCGGCAATGGTGACGTCGCAGCCCATCAGTTGCAGCATTTGGCACACGACATCGCGGTTGATGGCGTGGTCGTCGATCAGGAGAATGCTGGCTCTGAAGCGTTTGGTGATTTTTTCCATAGTCGTTCCTTATCGCCACTCGATATCGACGCGGTCCGGTGCGCCACTGGCATGTTTGTTCCCCATGGTTCTCACTGTGATGGCGGTGCTGGCCACGCCTTTATCAATCAGGAAACTGCGCACAGAAAGCGCTCTGGACAGAGATACCCGGCGAGCGGCGCTAGCCTGTGCGTCATCTCCTCCGGCATAGGCCGTCACGGTTACCCGCGCATCGGCCTTTGACTGAATGCGGGTTGCCAGAGCTGAGAGGGCGGCTTCCTCGGAAAGGGGAACGGTTGTTTCCGTGGGCTTGAACAACAGGGCATGCGTACCTGCCCCGGTACCCGACGCTGGTGGAGCTTCAGGGGGCGATGCCGTTTCTGTTTTACCTTCTAGGAAGGCCAGATCGTCAGCACTTCCTGCCGGGCGCACGGGCTTTTTGCCCGGCTTGTCGAAGAGGTCTGATACCGGCGGTAATTTGGAAGGTGGCGGGATTTCAACCTTCGCATCCTCTGGCTCCAGCGAGGAGAGGTCAGGGAGCTTCCCCTCCTGTACGGGCGGGGTGGGGGCTGCCTTCGCCTTCGGAGAGGGGGGCCCCTTCATCTCATTGGGGATCGGAGGGAGGCCCGATATACTGTTGCCTGCGGCAGGTAGAGGTGGCAGCTCTCCTTTGGGAATAGAGGCTGGTTTTGCCTTCTGTGGTGCTTCTTCTTTACCAAACCAGCCCTTAACGGTCGAGACGGTTTTGGTGATCACCCCTTCTTCCTTCACGGGGACGAAGGTATCTTTTTTCACCGCAGATTCCTTGGATGGCTCCTTTGGGACCGGTGGAAGCGGGGGAGGCGTGTCGGTATCTCCGTCTGCGCTAGGGAGGGGCGGCAAGCTTTCCTCCTCACCGGGAAGGGGCGGTGGAGGCGGCAAGGCGGTATCACTGGATGCGACTTCCGGCAATGCAGGCGGAGGGGTTTCTCCTACCAGCATCCGCTCAATCTCTGCGTCTTCTTTGCTCGCTGACTTGGCCGGTGCGGCTTGTTTTTTGGGCGATTCTTTTGGTTTATCGGCCTTTTTCTCTGCTCGCGCCTGCTTGGCTGGCTCGGGTTTCAGGTCGTTCACCGGTGGCAGGGGCGGCAGAGGAGGGTCAAATGTTCCATCCCGTGCATCTTCGGATGCGGCGGGGAGTTCCTCAAGCTCTGGCAATTCCTGCACTTTGGAAGGCTTGGCGGGTGCGGCGTCCATCTCCGGTTTCATGTCCGGAAGGGGAGGGAGGGATGGCTTTTCCATTACCTCTGGCTTTTCGGCAGCAGGCGAAGGGGTGACGATCGCGGGTTTAACTGCAGGCTTTGCGGGTGGAGCGATCTCCTCTGGCTCGTCTTCGCTTTGGACCAGCCAATCGATCACCCGTTTATAGGCGGGTTTTTCCTCCTTGGGGCTGAAGGTTTCGGTTGCTGGGGCAGGTTCCGGCATAGGAGGAGCCGCCACGGGCGGGGGAGGCGGCGCCTCACTTTCCGGCTCTTCGGGCAGCGGGATAGCGGCATCAGGAAGTGGTGGCACAATGCCCTTCGTCGATTCCTGTTGCGCGGGTTTGTCGATGACGATCAGTTCTTCGCTGGGGAGAGGCGGTGGAGCCTTTTGCTCTGCGTCTATGCGAGGCAGATCAGGGGCGGGTGGCGTTTCCTGTTTGGCCTGTGTTTTGGGTTTTTCTACGTTGACCGGAGGAACGGCCACCGCTTCCGGTGCAGGCGGAGGAGGCAGATGTTCAAATTTTGGTGGTTCTGGCATTTCCGGCATCGGTGGAGGCGGTGGCAGCGCTTCCACTTTGGGTGCGGGCTTCGCCTTAGGTGCTTCGGGTACCACCACCACGACCGGTTCCTTGACGGGTGCTTGCTTCGCCGGTTTCGGGGCTTCCATGCGAGGAGCAGGCGTGGGTTTGGGACGTGGCTTGGGCTTTACCGGTTCGGGGGCTTTGACCGCGGCGGGTTTGGTTGCCTGAGGTTGCGGGACGCCGGGAAGCCCCAGTTCCCATCCTGTTTGCGGCGCGGGTTTGGATGGGGCAGGCATGGGCACAAGAGCAGGTGGCGGCATCACGGCCTGAGGCGCAGGGCGGTATGGCTCCGGCAGCGGCATGGGAGCGGGTGCTGTTTGGCGTACCGGCGGGGTGGTTTCCACCGGCATGGGAGGCGGCACTTGCTGGCGGGTGAGATCATCCAGCGCTTCCAGATGCACTTCCACCGACGGAAGCTGCCGAGCGCCACCATACGCACCTGCAATCCACGGATACAGGGAGGAAAGCGCCGTTGCGCTAAACAACAGACCAGCCCGACCCAGCGATAATGCGCGCACCTGTTTCATAGGGGAGCAGAATATCCGGTATTACGCGGCATGATTCAAGAGCTTTTGCAGTTTGGGCAGGAGGGACTCTGTCGTTATGCAGAATTCCCCTGATGCATAACAGTCCGCAAGCGTGCGTTTTTGGGCAATCTGGGCACCTGCTTCCAGTGCAATCACGATACCGCCCGCCATATCCCACGAACTGAGGCCGCGATGCACCAGCACTTCAATCCGTCCGGCAGCAAAATAGGCGAGATCGAGTGCCGATGCGCCAAAGCAGCGCATGCTGGCGATGCCGTCCAGCGGATGGGCCGCAGGCTGGCGGAAGATGGTGCGGCTGCTGACCACGGCCATCGCTTCTTCCAGGCGGTGGCATTCGGAAATGCGTAAGCGACGGTTGTTGCAATAGGCCCCATGGGTGCGTTCGGCCCAGAAGAGCTCATCGGTTGCGGGGGCATACACCACTCCGGCGATGGGTTCTGCCGTGCCGTTCGCCTGCTGCTCCTCCAGGCCGATGGAGATACAGAAATAAGGAAGGCCGCGCAGGTAGTTATTGGTGCCGTCGATCGGGTCTACCACCCAGCGACGGGTGGGGTGCGTGCCTTCCACAATGCCACCTTCCTCCTGCACCAGCCCGTAATCCGGATAGTATTTGCCGAGGGTTTGGCGGATGGTTTTCTCTGCCTTCAGGTCGGCGCTGGTGACAAAATCCGTTGGCCCTTTACGCGTCACTTTCAGCGCCGGACGGTTGCCAAAATCGCGCAATGCCTGCCGACCGGCTTTGGTGGCGGCCTCTGCCATAATACGGGTGAGGGGGGTAAGCTGTGAGAATTCGGGGGTCACGGTGGGTGCTCAATGGGGTTCTGTGGTTTAGGCTCTTTGGGGTCTTCTCCTGTCACTCTTCCCTTAACGAGAAGGGGAGGAATCGCGAGCGATTCCGGGAGGGGGTGTCATCCTGAACGGAGTGAAGGATCTCCCGCTTGCTCAAACCTATCCGTGTTTCGTAAACGGGGAGATCCTTCGGGGATAAATCCCCTCAGGATGACGCTCCTCCCGTCCCGTTTGATCGCGCTACTTCGCCCGCTCAACATACGCGGCTTCGGCGGTGTTCACCACCACTTTCTCTCCGCTTTCAATGAAAGGGGGCACCATAATCCGCACGCCGTTATCCAGTGTGGCAGGTTTGTACGACGAGGCAGCGGTTTGGCCCTTCACCACAGCTTCGGTTTCGGTGATGGTGCAGATGACGGACTCCGGCAATTGCACGCCGAGCGGCTCGCCCTCATGCATTTCCATGATGACTTTCATGCCATCGGTGAGGAACACTACTGGATCGCCGATCAGATCGCCAGAGACGGTGATTTGCTCATAGCTGTCCTGATCCATGAAGGTGTGCTGGTCGCCATCGGAGAAGAGGAACTGGAAATCCTTCTGGTCGAGCCGCACCCGCTCCACCACTTCCGAGGAACGGAACCGTTCATTCAGTTTGGTGCCGCTGCGTACATCTTTCATTTCTACCTGCATGAAGGCGCCGCCCTTGCCGGGTTTTACATGCTGGGTTTTGGTAACTGTCCACAGTTTCCCTTTGTGTTCCAGCACATTGCCCGGACGAATGGTGTTGCCGCCTATTTTCACGTTGTTGCTCCTTGGATAGCCTGTTCAAACGCACGCAGCGCAGCAAGCGGGCCTTCCGGATGATGCCAAACCGAGGCCATCACCGCCAGAAAATCCGCGCCCGCACGCACCAGCGCACCGCAATTCTCTGGCGTTATGCCACCGATCGCCACCGCTGGCAAGACCGCAAACGGCGACCAGCTTTCCAGCAGCTCCAGATGCGCCATGGCGCGTGGCGTTTTGGTGGCGGTGGGGAAGAACGCCCCAAACGCCACATAATCGGCTCCGGCTTCGCCTGCTTCCATCGCCAGATGGATGGAATCGTAGCAACTGGCGCCGATGGTCATGTCGTTTCCCAGCAGCTTGCGCGCTTCGGCGACGGGCATGTCGTCGGCCCCAAGATGCACGCCATCGGC
Organism: Rickettsiales bacterium; assembly: GCA_044368015.1. Lineage (GTDB taxonomy): Bacteria > Pseudomonadota > Alphaproteobacteria > Rickettsiales > RI-342 > JBIPLF01. Next base: position 15,100 of record JBIPLF010000005.1, on the reverse strand, counting down.
CCCGCATTCGCGGGCAAGGAGGGGATCGTCATTGGCGATAAACGCGATCCCCGCCGCATTGCACAGGGGGCGCAGATACTCCGCTGCCCGCAAGACGTCCTCACGCGGGGCGCTATTGCCGCTCGCATCCTTCAGGCGTAGCTGGAATGCCTGCACGCATGGAACGGCTTCCTGAAAGAAGGGGGTGGGAATCGCAAGCGTCGCTTCCAGCGTCGGCGGGGAGAGGAGATACAGCTGTGTCATTTTGGGTACAGGTGTATCAGTAAAGGGGCAATAATCATTTTGTAACAATTTTCGGTAATATTCTGTAAAGTTTTCTGCGTAATGCTGAAGAGTAACGATTCACCATATCAGGAGTGCCTATCATGAGCGATCTCGTCTTTCAATGGAACGATTACCTGCTGGATGCCATCCGCAGCACCTCCACGCCCCCCCCTGTCGCTGCGAAGGCGATGGCGGCGGTGCAGACGGCGGTGTTTGATACGGTGAATACCATCGAAGGCTCGCCCTACGAGTCCTATCTCGTCAATACCGGTCACCAGATTCCCATGAATGCTTCTGCTGAGGCGGGCGTTGCCGCTGCTGCCTATACGGTGATGAAGGCGCTGTTTCCAACCGTTACGACCCTCGATACCCATTACGCTGAGAGTCTGGCCACCGTTGCCAATGGTGCAGCCAAGGATGCCGGTATCGCCTGGGGGCAGCAAGTCGCTAATATGATCCTCGAACTGCGTGCCAATGATGGTTCTAAGGATGTTGTGACGTATACGCTTCCGGAAGCGCCCGGCAACTGGCATCCGGTGCTGCCCGCATTCGCAGGCCCCTTGCTGCCGCAATGGCCGGGAGTGGATCCCTGGACGATGCAAAGCGGTGATCAGTTCCGTCCCGATGGCCCTCCTGCGCTGGATTCCGCTGAATATACGGCGGCGTTTAACGAGGTAAAAGCCTATGGTTCGGCCACCAGCACGGTGCGGACAGCGGATCAAACCGAAATCGCCAAATTCTGGGCCGATGGTGCGGGTACGGAAACCCCTCCCGGCCACTGGAACAGTATCGCGCAGGATGTTGCGGAATCCAGTGGTCTGCTGGCGGATACGCTGCTAGATCATGCCCGGATGCTCGCGATGCTGGGCACAACCGTGGCCGATGCTGCGATTGTGGCCTGGGATGCGAAATACACCTATGGCAACTGGCGTCCCATTGAGGCGATCCGCGAGGCTGATACCGATGGCAATGCCGCGACCACGGCCGATGCCAGCTGGACGCCGCTGCTTGCCACACCGCCCTTCCCGGATTACATCTCCGGTCACAGCACCTTCAGCTCGGCGGCGGCGACAATTCTGTCCGAAGTGTTCGGCATGGATAGCGTGCAATTCACGACCGTTAGCGATGCCCTTCCCGGTGTCACGCGCAGCTTTGATAGCTTCAGCGATGCCGCAGCCGAAGCCGGTATCAGTCGCATCTATGGCGGGATTCACTGGCAGTTCTCCAATACCGATGCGCTGGAGGCCGGAAGCGCGCTGGGTCATTATGTGGCGGATAACTTCTTCCGCTTTCAGGAAGTGCTGACAAACGCAGACGATGCACTCTCGATCATCGATATGGATCCAATTGAAGATCCCTCCGCCTATGTGTTGAAGGGTATGGGTGGGGATGACCGTCTTGAAACGGGTGTGGGGCGCACAGAACTCATGGGCGGCACCGGGAATGATACCCTCATTGGTGGGGGATCAGACGATACCCTCACGGGTGGCGAGGGTTCCGATCACTTCGTCTATCGTGTGGGTGACGGTGCCGACGTCATCACCGACCTCTCCGGTGACGATGTGCTGGTGATTGATAGCGAGGCTGTGTGCACGCAATGGGCTTTGTGGAATCTCGCTTCCTACCATCAGGATGGTAGCCTGACCTTTACCTTTGGCGATGGTGCCAGCCTGACGATTGAAGATGCAAGCCACGTGTCGCATAACAATATCGTTATCAACAACAGCTTCTTCGATTTTTAGAGGCGGTGCTTTTTCAGGCATATCTGTGTTTCACCTCCCCCTTAATGGGGGAGGTCGGCGAGCGGCGTGAGCGTAGCAAATCGCCATTGCGAGACCGGGAGAGGGGGGGCATCCTGAGGGGATTTATTCCCGAAGGATCGCTCCGTTTACGAGACACGGATAGGTTGACGCAAGCGGAGAGATGCTTCGCTTCGCTCAGCATGACATCCCCCCCCGGAATCGTAAACGATTCCGACCCCTCCTATTCAGGGAGGGGGTGAAACGAGCGTTTTTTCTGGTTGGGCGATACATCCCGGCCTTTTTTTTGGACTTTTGCGACGACTATGCCTAAAGTCGCATACTATGGAAACCGCACCCGTTACGACCTCGCTCCGTAAGCCCGACTGGATTCGGGTGAAAGCCCCCGTCAGCCGCGAATACCAATCCACGCGGGAGTTGATGCGACGGCTCAAACTCAACACCGTGTGCGAGGAAGCTGCCTGCCCTAATATCGGCGAATGCTGGAGCAAAAAACACGCCACCGTGATGATTCTGGGCAGTGTGTGTACCCGTGCCTGCGCCTTCTGCAATGTGGAGACGGGGCGGCCCGACCAGCTCGACCCGCATGAGCCGGATCATTTGGCGCAGGCAGTGGGGGAGCTGGGGCTTTCGCATGTGGTGATTACCTCGGTCGATCGCGATGATCTGGAGGATGGCGGTGCCGCGCATTTCGCCGCCTGCATCCGCAAAATCCGCGCTTCTGCGCCCGGCACGACGATTGAGGTGCTGACCCCGGATTTCCTCAAAAAACCCGGTGCGATTGAAACGGTAGTCGCGGCCAAACCGGACGTATACAATCACAATATCGAAACCGTGCCGAGGCTCTACCGCACCATTCGGCCCGGTGCGCGGTATTTCCACTCATTGTCGCTGCTGCAAAAGGTGAAGGAGCTGGACCCCACCATTTTTACCAAATCCGGCTGCATGGTGGGGTTAGGCGAGAGCAAGGAAGAAGTAATTCAACTGATGGATGATTTGCGGGCGGCGGAGGTGGATTTCATCACCATTGGCCAGTATTTACAGCCGACGCCCAAACATGCACCGGTGGATCGCTTTGTGCATCCGGACGAATTTGAATATTACACCCGCGCCGCCCGCACCAAAGGGTTTTTGATGGTATCGGCCAGTCCGCTCACCCGTTCCTCCCACCATGCGGGCGAGGATTTCGAGGAGATGAAGCGGAACCGGGAGGCGATGGCTGGTTCGCAATGACGGCAGTATCCGTCATGCTGAGGGGCGTGCCCCCGAAGCATCCCTCCGTTTACGAAACGCGGATAGGTTTAGGCAAGCGGGGAGATGCTTCCCCTTCGCTGCGCTGCGTGTCAGCATGACGCAAACCCTACAGCCCGGTTTTGAAGATGATATTACAATCGATGACAGAAGAAGTGGTTATGTAGGTCGAGGTAGAGCCGGTGGTAGCGGTACCGGTGTTGCAAGCGGTGTGGGTATGATAGGTGGAAATGTTCCCGGTCCCTGGCACACCATCGTCAATTTTGAGGTCGATACCGTAAGCTTCTGCTGGAGCTAAAGCGCCTGTGTCGCTTACGCTGGTCAGGTTGAAACCACCAAATATAATGGCATTACCGTAGTAGCCATCGTATATATAGGCATTGGATGCAGCATTTCCCCACCAGAACCAGCTATAGCCTGTAGCAGAGAGTGGCCCCTTTGGACTGTTTGCAGGGACTGAATGTTGAATACTTCCCGACCCAGCAATTCCGGTGTATGTCCCCTTAATCAACCCAGCGAGCGCCATTTGCTCCCACGCCCCGAACATCTCTCCGGCAGTGCTGGCGGCACCAGCATAATTTATCTGCCCATCGCCATTCCCATTCGCCACGATGGTGCTGGACCAGAAAGTGGTGGCGTTGGTCATATCCCCCGGAAGCCCTCGATATTTATCGACGAACATCTGGGCAGCGGCGGCGTAGGCCTCAAGGTCGGAAGCCACGCGATTGACCTGCATGGAGCGGATCATGCTTCGGCCTACCATCACCCCGCCGAGGATCAAGCCGATGATAACGAGGACTATGGAGAGTTCCACCAGCGTAAAGCCGGGAGAGGCGTAAACCCTCTCCCTGTGGGAGAGGGAAGGGTGAGGGAAAACACGAACGCCTACAGGTAAGCCCTCACCCCGGCCCTCACCCCGGCCCTCTCCCACAGGGAGAGGGAGCACGCCACGCATCTCACGAAGCCTTGATTCCCTGAACATCCTACCAAACCCTAACTGGCAACTGGCAACTGGCAACTGGCAACTGGCAACTGGCACGGCATGGGCACTCTCCTGCTCACATACAAAAACACCGCCAGTCTATGCGACAGGCGGTGCGGATGTCTATCCCATCCCCGGCGAGGGGCCGCGCTGCCACTGCCGTAACGGTGTGCTGTAGCGGCTATCCTGCAACTCCGACCATGCCATGATGGCTGCGCCGCCGACCGATTCCTCACGCGAGGGGACACGCAGAGCAGCGCGGATGGAGGCGATCATCCAGGCTTCTTCGGCCTCCTCCTCTGCCGTACCGCGAGGGCGCGGCATCCGCAGATCACCGGAAATTTTGAGGCTCTGGTCTGATTTCATCGCCGTATCGTGGCGCAGCATCGACAGTTGGGGGTGGTAGGCAAAGGCCGTAAACACCCACATTGTGACCGATAACAGAACGGTAGAAGCCGAATGACGCATTTGTATCACACGCAGAAACAGGAATCCCACGCTCCCGAAGGAGTCTACATCCTTACTCTACCATAATAATTATTAACAATGTGTGAATTCATGCCCTGGAAGCGTTAAATTCTCCCGCTTTCAGGCGGGTTTGGTAGCTTTCCATGTCCCGTTTGACCATCGGGCTGAGCAAATAGAGTCCAATGAGATTCGGGAAGGCCATCACCAGAATCATCATATCGGCGAAATCCAGCACCAGCCCGAAGCTCATGATACCGCCAAAGAAGGTCCCGGCGAGAAAAATTGCGTGATACAGATGAATATGCCGGGAGCCGAACATATAATCCCAGGCGCGCTCGCCGTAATAACTCCAGGTAATCATGGTGGCGAAGGCGAACAGCAACACGCACACCGCCAGAATTTGCGGAAACCAGCTAATCACCGTGGCAAAGGCTGCGCTGGTGAGCAGTGCGCCGTCGGCTTTTAGCAATGGATCGGCATAGACGCCGGTGACGGTAATCAGTAGCCCGGTCATGGTGCACATAATCACGGTATCGGCGAAGGGTTCGAGCAGCGCCACGCAGCCTTCGCGCACGGGTTCCTTGGTTTTGGCGGCGGCGTGGGCGATGGGGGCGGAGCCGATACCGGATTCATTCGAGAATCCGGCGCGGCGGAAACCCATAATCATCGCGCCGAGCATCCCCCCACCGGCCGCCTGCCAGTTGAACGCCTCGGTGATGATAAGCATCAGCGCATCCGGTACCTTGCTGGCATTGGCGATGAGCACCACCACACCGGCGGTCATGTAGAGAATCGCCATGAAGGGGACGATTCTAGCCGCCACCTTTGCAATGCGCTTGATGCCGCCAATCAGCACCAGCCCTACCGTAAAGGCGAGCAGGAAGGCCAGCACCCAATCCATTCCGTGCAGCGAGGGGTAAATATGCGTGAAGATTTTGACTGCCTGATTGGATTGCAGCATGTTGCCGCCGCCAATCGTGCCGCCAATACATAACACGGCAAAGAGAATGGCAAGAAACTTTCCGAGTCTTGGCCAACCGATTTCACCGAGTCCCCGCTCCAGATAATAACAAGCGCCGCCGGAAACCTTGCCCTTCTCGTCAATGCGGCGGTATTTGAGGCCGAGCGTCACCTCTGCAAATTTGGTTGCCATGCCGAGTACGCCCGCCACCACCATCCAGAACACGGCGCCGGGACCGCCCATCGCCACAGCGGCGGCGACTCCGGAAATGTTTCCAAGTCCGGTGGTGCCGGAAAGCGCGGCGGTGAGGGCCTGAAAATGGGTGACTTCACCCGGATCATCCGGGTGGTCATACTTACCGCGCACTACCTCTATGGCGTGGCCAAACAAGCGGAAATTCACGCCGCTCAGCCGGATGGTAAAAAACACCCCGCCCAGCACCAGCCAGATCACCACAAAGGGAAATCCGAGCACCGGATAGAAGAGAATCGCTTCCAGCGCATGCACCAGCCAGGCGAATCCGGCGTCTATCTGCGTCGTCAGGGAGACAGTGGAAACCATAGATGCTCCCCTTACGTTTTTATTAACGGCTTTTCCCTATACTAGCATGGGGGGCTTGTGGCAACCTCCCTGAAGGGTATTATCTGCGTGCTTCATATAGTTGTAACATCAATAGGTTGCCATGAATTTGGTGTTGCAAAATGTGATGAAACCGTCAAAAAAATGTCATGGCAGGGTGCTAAGGTAGGGGTATGACAAAAGCAGTGAACCCATCGCAAATGCAAAACCGGAAGCATTCCCGCCGGACATGCGCCGCTCAGGCGGGATTGGTGCTGGCCTTGGGAGTTACCTTTTTTCTTGCCGGGGCGCACGTCGCCCATGCGCAGGCACTCGCCGCGCTGATTTGCGATGTGGTGGATCTGGTCGTGCTGGATATGGGGCCTGCGGTCGCGTCTGCCGGAGTGGTAACGCTTGGTTTGCTGGCGCTTTACAGCCGTGTTTCCTGGGGGATGGTGGTGATTACCCTCTGCGGGATTATCATCATGGCGTCGGCCTCGCAAATTGCGACGCAAGTATTCGGCGTTTCCGCCCTCTGTTCGACGCCGGGTATGACGGGGAGTCCCATCGGTGCTATCACGCTTGCGCCAAAGCCTCTGGCAACTCCCGGTGTGAGTCCGTCTCCCTTCGGAACGCCCGGTGCGGCGCCTGCTCCTGTATGCGGGAAATGGGCCACCAATCCTGATGGATCACAGCGTCTAGATGCTAACGGTAAACCGATTTGTCTTGTCCTGACTACGCCTACCACCCTTTGTTTCCAATACGAATTGGATGCCGCAGGAAATCCGGTTTTGGATGCTAACGGCAAGCCAAAATGCAAAAAATTTGGGGTACGCCCCATTTGCGCTCAAAATCAGCTCGATGCCAACGGCAATCCGGTGACCGATGCCAATGGGGCGCCTGTGTGTCAAAAACAACTGCCCAGTTGCGCTCCCTCGCAAATTGGAGCGGATGGTAGCCCTGCGGTGGATGCCAACGGTGATCCTGTATGCAAGGTGACCTCTCTTACCTGCGCAAAGTACAAGCTAGGTACGGATGGCAAGCCGGTGTTGGATGCCAATGGCAGGCCTATATGCGAAAAAGTGCAGAAAGCATGTGCCAAGTATAAGACAAATCCGGATGGTAGTTATGTGTTGGATGCCGATGGCCTGAAAGTTTGTGATACGCTGTTGCCTGTTTGCCGCAGCTTCCAATTGGATGCCAGTGGTAACCCGATCATCGGGGCCGATGGTCAGCCCGTGTGCCGCAAGTTGTCTGGATCACAGCCCGTGCTGCCGGTATGTACCCCCTCTCAGTTGAACCCGGATGGTTCGCCCAAGCTGGGAAGTGATGGGCAGCCCGTGTGCCGTAAGCTGATTGCACCGATGCCTGCTGCCGTATGCACACCAGCTCAGTTGGCCGCTGGTTGGTATGTTGCAATCGGGGCTGATGGGCGGGCGCGTTGCCTTAGGCGGTTGGTACCCAATTGATCTGTTCCACCCGCGTAACCTGGAGGAGCGCGGACGAAACGAAAGAGTTTATGTTAACCAAAACGAAGTAACCAATGGAGGAAATGATGCTACGTACCCACTTAACCAAAACCGTGATGTTTGCCCTTGCAGCCCTTGCCGTGATGATGCCGGAACTGGCATCTGCACAGGTGTTCCAAGCACCACTCTGCGCCGCTCTGACCCTGATCACCGGTGACGCCGGTATCGCCATCGCCAGCCTTGCCGTCGTGACGCTTGGTATTGGGGCCTTGCTTGCTCGCGTCTCTTGGGGTATGGTGGTGATGATTTGTATCGGTATCATCGTCATCTTCTCAGCACCCGCCATTATGGGCGTGCTGGGATTTGGAGGCTGCGCTTAATTCGTATGCTGCATACTTTGCAACAGTATGGGGGGAAGGCACTTCGGTGCCTTCTCCTTTCTCTTTTTATGCTGTTCTCTGCCGTTCCCTCTTGGGCGGCTCCGACTGCTGCCGACCCGTTTGCAACGCAGGAGCGGTTGCAAGACGAACAGGAACAGTATGATCAAGCCCCGGAATATTGCGAGGAGTTGCATTTCTTCGTGAAAGGGTGGGGGGCTGTGATTATCATCACGGTCACGGCGATTCTGCTCTATTGCGCGATTTTTGGCAAAATGACCTGGCCGATGTTTGGTTTGGTTGGTACCGTTATTGCGTTGGCCTATGCGATTATGCGCTTTACCTATTATACCTCTGGTGGCGAGCTGGGGGCGTGCGACCGCTATTTCCTGCGTTTGGCAAAAGAAGAGGCGGCGCGGGTTGATCTCTATGCCCCGGTAACGGAATAATGCCTCGTTAATATATCTTACATCATTTTGTGATACGGTGAGGGGGTGCAAGATAAACTCTGGCCTTCCTATGTCTGTGGATGACTCCCCGTTTGGCAAGATACGCAGCGCAGTGGAGCTGATTACTCCCTATTATCGTTTTGTTGTGGATCATTTGGATTTACCAGAAGTGTTTGGAGCCACTGCTGGTAACGTGTGGAATCAGGTCGTTTCTGGAGCGGGGTGGGATAAGGATAGTTTTTACCAGACGCTCAGCAATTATCATACCCTGCTTCGTGACGACTTCCGTGAATTCAAGCAAGAGGTAAAGGAACGCCTGTGGCATGCAATGGAGGAGGTGGATCAAATCGGTGCTTTGGGGGAAGGGTATTACACACGATCCTGCAGGAGGCGTGTAGCGGATTTTACTGAAGGCGATCCATCTTCGTTTTTCCATATCATCGATCCACCACTATCGGAGTACGGAGATGCTTACCGCCATATTTTCGTGACCTGTGTATTAACAATGCGCTACGGGCGTGATATTGCCAAAGCGGCAATGGACGCTCACGAAGGGTTTGCCATTTTGCAAACCAATCCAGAAGCGGTGCAGCAATATCTGTTCAATCTTAACGAGAAGGCATTCCCACAGATTTCGCCTCTTAATGAGACAGAAAGAAATGCAATTCTTGCCGCCACGATTATGGATCTTCACAACAACGCATTGGGTTTTGCTCTGGGAGAGGAAATGCAAGGGATGGAAGAAAACGAGGCGCTCTACGATCACATTGCCAGCCGTATAGATGCGTTGGTAAGAAAATCGGAAGCCCTGATTGTGAATCCATGGAATCCTCAGAATGCCGAGAGCGTACAGGCAATCCTCCAGTCGTGTGAGATAAATGGTACCGTTATCGCCCCCTTTGGACGGATAGATGCTCAGAAAGCCAGACGCGGCTCCTATATATTGGCAGATCTGGATCTTGCGGACGCTGATTCGTCACAACGGGTGACAGCCTGCTTAACTCCTGAAAATATTCAGAAATACAATGCGCACAACCTCAACGGAAACACTAAACACTGATAGCGAATGGTGATGCTGATCGTGTTTGTTCCGCTTTTTCTCTCTACCTCTTGAAATCCCCTGCCACCGCCCTATATAGGCTCTGTAAGCACTTAATTTACGGAGCATTTCTATGGCTAAAATTATCGGTATCGACCTCGGCACCACCAATTCCTGCGTGGCGTTTATGGATGGCAGCACCCCACGGGTGATCGAAAATTCGGAAGGGGCGCGCACCACGCCGTCCATGGTGGCTTTCACCAAGGATAATGAGCGTCTGGTGGGGCATCCGGCGAAACGTCAGGCGGTGACCAACCCCAAAAACACCCTGTTTGCGATTAAGCGCCTCATTGGCCGCGTGTTTGACGATCCCGTGGTGCAGAAGGACGCGAAGCTCGTCCCCTACACGGTGGCGAAGGCGGATAATGGCGATGCCTGGGTGGAGATCGACGGCAAAAAACACAGCCCCAGTCAGGTGAGCGCCTATATCCTCACCAAAATGAAGGAAACGGCGGAAGCGTTTCTGGGGGAAACGGTGGAAAAAGCCGTTATCACTGTGCCTGCCTATTTCAACGATTCACAACGTCAGGCGACCAAAGACGCCGGTAAAATTGCCGGTCTGGAAGTGGTGCGGATCATCAACGAGCCCACTGCCGCCGCGCTCGCCTATGGCTTAGAGAAAAAAGAAGCCAAAACCATCGCCGTCTACGACCTTGGCGGCGGGACGTTTGACGTATCGATTCTGGAGCTGGGTGATGGCGTGTTTGAGGTCAAATCCACCAATGGGGATACGTTCCTCGGCGGGGAAGATTTCGACATGCGGATTGTGGATTTTCTGGCCGACGAATTCAAAAAAGAAAGCGGCATCGACCTGCGTAGCGACAGCCTCGCCCTGCAACGGCTGAAGGAAGCCGCCGAGAAAGCGAAGATCGAGCTTTCCAGCACCACGCAAACCGATGTCAACCTGCCCTTTATCACCGCCGATCAATCGGGGCCGAAGCATTTCAACACCAAGATCACCCGCGCCAAGCTGGAAAGTCTGGTGGCGGATCTCATCGAGCGCACGGTGGAGCCCTGCCGCAAAGCGCTGAAGGATGCGGGACTTTCCAAGGGCGAGATTCAGGAAGTGCTGCTGGTAGGCGGGATGACCCGCATGCCGAAAGTGATTGAAACGGTGAAGGAATTCTTCGGTCGTGAGCCGAACCGTGGTGTCAACCCGGACGAAGTGGTGGCCGTGGGTGCCGCCATTCAGGCGGGCGTGCTGCAAGGTGACGTGAAAGACGTGCTGCTGCTGGACGTTACCCCGCTGTCGCTGGGGATTGAAACGCTGGGCGGGGTGTTCACCCGCTTGATCGACCGCAACACCACCATCCCGACTCGTAAGAGTCAGGTATTTTCCACGGCGGATGACCAACAATCCGCCGTTACCATCCGCGTGTTTCAGGGCGAGCGCGAGATGGCGGCCGACAATAAAATACTGGGCCAGTTTGATCTGGTGGGGATTCCGCCCGCGCCACGCGGCATTCCGCAGATTGAGGTCACGTTTGATATCGATGCCAACGGGATTGTCAGCGTGTCTGCCAAGGACAAAGCCACGAATAAGGAACAGCAAATCCGCATTCAGGCCTCCGGTGGGCTTTCCGACGACGACATCAACCGCATGGTGAAAGAGGCCGAAGCCAACGCCAGCGCCGACAAAGCGCGCCGCGAGCTGGTGGAAGCACGCAACCATGCCGAATCGCTGATCCATACGGTAGAACGCAACCTGAAAGAATATGGCGACAAGGTGGGTAGCTCCGAGCGTGAAGCGATTGAACGCGACCTCGCTGCCGCCAAAACCGCCATCGCCGGAGAAGACAGCGAGGTAATCGCCAAAGCCACCGAGGCACTCGGTAACACCTCCATGAAACTAGGCGAGGCCATGTATAAAGCGCAGCAGGAGGCAGCGGCTTCCGGCAGTGCGGATACGGGCGGGGAAGCATCCCCCGCAGCCTCAGGCGGCGAAACCGTGCTCGACGCCGAATATGAGGAAGTGGATAACGACCAGAAACGGGCGTAGCCTCCTGACTTCCGTTTATTCTCTCATGGTGATGGGATGACCATGCTACTCGAAGCGTTGGTGTTCGGAAAAACGAGTTGGGTGTTGGCGGTCTGCTCGGTGGTCTGTGCTTATAAGGCGCGATCCGCTGGTATTCGTGAGTTGCCTGCCGAGGCAAGGATTTACTGGTGGATTTCAATTCCACTTCTGGTACTTCTGTTTGTCGCGCGGGGGGAGTTATGTGGGTGGAAGCTGGGTTCATTCCAACGTTACCCAGAGTGCACTCAGAAAGATAGCCCCACCCCGAACGATAGGAGCCGCGAATAAAACGTGTCTCGTGGGGGAGGATTATAATGACTGAACAGCAAAAACAATTTTTACCCATAATAGGTCATCCGCTATCTAGTTCTCCGATTTTCTAACCTCCAGTCATCCGAGTTCCATGTCCAAACGCGATTATTACGAAATCCTCGGTGTGGCCAAAGACGCCAGCGAGGCCGATCTGAAAGCGGCCTTCCGCAAGCTCGCCATGAAATACCATCCGGACCGCAATCCCGGCGATCAGGAGGCGGAAAAGCAATTCCGTGAGCTGAACGAAGCCTATGACGTATTGAAGGACGAGCAAAAGCGCGCCGCCTACGATCGCTACGGCCACAGCGCCTTTGCCAATGGCAATGGTGCCAGCGCGGGCGCGGGCTTTGGTGGCGGCAACTTCTCCGACATCTTCGAGGACTTATTTGGTGACTTTATGGGCGGCGGACGTCGCCAGCGGGGCAATCCCAACGCGCCCACCCGTGGCTCAGACTTGCGTTACAATCTGGAAATCAGCCTGGACGAAGCCTTTCAGGGCAAGGAAAAAGAGGTGCGCATCACCACCTCGGCCAGTTGCGGCGAGTGCGAGGGATCGGGCAGTGAGAAAGGCAGCAAACCTACCATCTGTAACACCTGCGGCGGTGTAGGGAAACTGCGTGCACAGCAAGGCTTTTTCACCGTAGAGCGGAGCTGTCACACCTGTAGCGGCAGTGGGCAGATCATCAAAAACCCGTGCAAAAAATGCGGCGGTTCTGGCCGGGTACGGCAGGATAAAACGCTGAAAGTGACCATCCCCCGTGGGGTGGATGAAGGCACGCGCATCCGTCTTTCCGGCGAGGGCGAGGCAGGCAGCAAGGGCGGCAGCGCAGGGGATTTGTATATTTTTCTCTCCATTGCGCCGCACCGTTTCTTCAAGCGCGAAGGGGCGGATCTGCACTGCCAGGTGCCGATCCGCATGACCACCGCCACGCTGGGTGGTTTTATTGAAGTGCCGACGCTGGAGAGCACCACTGCCCGCGTCACCATTCCGGCAGGCACGCAAACCGGGCAGCAGTTCCGCCTGCGCGATAAGGGGATGCCGATTGTGCATTCCTCGGCGCGCGGCTCGATTTTCGTCCATGTGATGGTGGAAACGCCGGTGAACCTTTCCAAGGACCAGAAGGAACTGCTGAAAAAATTTGACGAATCCGGCGGCAAAGCCGATACCAGTCCGGAATCCAGTCGTTTCTTCGGTAAAATGAAGGAATTGTGGCAGGATTTGAAGGAATAGACGAGGGGCATTGACAGCGTCAGAGAATGTGACCTGTGCCGTAGTGTAAGACAGGTCAACCATGCTTTTTAGTTCCTGGCAGTTTATCTTTGTCTTTCTGCCTGTCACGCTTTGCGTTTATTTCTTCCTGAATCGGAAGCGATGGGTGGTGGCAGGCAAGCTCTGGCTGGTTGCGGCGAGCCTGTTTTTTTATGCCTATTGGGATTTCCGTTACCTGCTGTTGATTGCCGTTTCGGTGGGGATGAATTTTGCCATCGGCAGGCAATTATCCCGGATAGAGGTAAGGCGTCACACGGTGTTAACGCTGGGGGTAGTCGCCAATCTGGCGCTGCTTGGCTACTTCAAATACAGCGATTTTCTGGTGAGAAACGTCAACCTGCTGGCAGGGACGGCATTCCCGCTGCCAGAGGTCGCGTTGCCACTTGCGATCAGCTTTTTCACTTTTACGCAGATCATGTATCTGGTGGATCGGTATCGCGGGGAAGCGGCGGAGAAAAGCCTGTTGAATTACACGTTGTTCGTGACATTCTTTCCGTATCTCATCGCCGGGCCAATTGCCCATCATCGCCAGATCATGCCGCAATTTACCTCTCGCTGGACGCTGCTGCCGCGGCAGGCGAATCTGCTTCGGGGGCTGTTTTTGTTTGCCATTGGATTGTTTAAGAAGGTGGTGCTGGCTGCGCTTTTCGCCGATTGGGCCGACCGTGGCTTCGATAGCGGGCAGGCATTGGATTTTTACACCGCCTGGGCGACCAGCCTTTCCTATAGTTTTCAGCTCTATTTTGATTTCAGCGGTTATAGCGATATGGCAATTGGCGCGGCACTGCTGTTTAATATAAAGCTGCCTATCAATTTTGATTCTCCATACAAAGCCCTGAGTATTCAGGATTTCTGGCGCAGATGGCATATCACACTTAGCCATTTCCTGCGCGATTACCTCTATATTCCGATGGGAGGGAGTCGGGGGGCTGCGTACCGTACCTATCTGCATCTGGTGGTGACCTTTCTCATCGGCGGGTTGTGGCATGGCGCCACCTGGATGTTTGTCCTGTGGGGGGCGATGCATGGCGTGGCGCTCGCGCTGCATCGTTTCTGGAAAGGGCTTGGCTACGCGTTGCCGCCGGCGCTTGCCTGGGGGATGACCTTTGCCTTTATCAACGCGTCCTGGGTCTTTTTCCGTGCGAAAACGCTCGATGATGCGTGGCGGGTGTTGCGTGGAATGGTGGATGTTTCGTCCATCTGGGGAGGGGATGCAAGCCTTCTGCCTACCGCAGCATTTGCATGGGGCGGGCGGTTTGTTGATCCCCTGCTGTACGCCCTTCCAGCGTCTTTGGTCGGAAACCTGCTGCCGCTGCTAGCGATTCTGGGTGCGTTTGCGGTGATGCATCAGCCACACAGCATGGAGATCACCCGTGGAGCCATGGGGATTCGCCAAATGGGGTATGCCGCGATTTTGTTTATCGGCGCGGCCTATGCCTCTTTGGCGACAACCAGTCCAGTATTCCTCTATTTCAATTTTTGAGTACTGTGATGATGAGAGGTCGAACCATTGCTTTCCTGTGTATCCTGTCGTTGGGGATGCTGATCGTACCGGTGATCAATCTCCTCTCTGCGCCGGAGATCGGGGCCGTTCGCTGGAAAGAACGGGCGTTTCTCTACAATATGGATGTTCTGTCCGGATGGGTGTCGGCGGCTCTTTATCCGTTTGGCATCAGCACAGCGCCACGGCAGGTGGTCATCGGCTATGATGACTGGCTCTATCTGGGTGATCAATATGCGGAGGGGCTGTCGGTCAGTCGCCGCTCGCCCACGCCTGCCGATTGGGAGCGTGGCCGCAGCATTGGCCGCGCCATGGAGGCATGGGAGCGGTATTTGACCCATGAGGGAGTGCAGCACTTTGTA
>JBIPLF010000028.1:0-25521 GCA_044368015.1 Rickettsiales bacterium | reverse complement strand
GGGATAGGGAGGGGGTATTAATTCACTATTCATTCCGGAAAAACCCTTCAATGCCCATTTCATCATAGAGTTGTGTTTCGGCGCGGGCGAGCGCCTCGCGTTTGCGTTCATCGGCCAGTTGTTTGGCGATTTCGTACCGTTTCAACTCACTGAACTGTTCATAGAGTTTTTCTTCCAGTGCCGTCAACTGATCGCGGATGGTTTTCAGTGCCTGCGTGATGATCCGGTAGCGTTCGCGGTTGCTTTCGGCAAAGGGGCGGAAATACGGCCCCAGTAGCGGGTCTTCGCGCAGCAGGGCTTGCTCCAGCCGCAATTCTTCATCCAGCGAGGTGAGGGCAAATTCGAATTTTTCGATCTGGTCTTCCAGTTGCACCCGTTCGCGGCGCAACTCGTCCAGCCGTTCGCGGTGGATGCGGATTAATGTGGTGAGTTTATCCATCAGGGATTCCTAGAAATGCTACTTTGGCTTCAAATCTGCTTGCACTGGAGCCTCCTCGTAACACGTCACGTATGTAGAATACGCTCGTATTACTCGGTATCCATTGCTGCGCGCTTTTTTGCCAAAGCGCATTTCTAGGAATCCCTATAAAGTTGTCCCACCCCCGGAAATCGCCGCGCTTTCACTTCCTCGGCATAGGTGCTGGCGGCGGCGGTGAGCATTTCTCCCATCGCGCCATAGCGTTTGACGAATTTGGGTGTGTAGTCGGAAAACAGCCCCGCCATGTCTTCGGTGACGAGCACCTGTCCGTCGCAATTGGCGGAGGCACCAATGCCAATCACGGGGATGGAAACCGCCTGCGTGATCGCATCGGCGAGCGAGGGGATCACGCCTTCCACCACCAGCGCAAACGCGCCTGCATCCTCAATCCTGCGGGCATCGGCGAGGATGCGCTCCTGCGAGGCGGGATCGCGCCCCTGCACCTTGAAACCGCCGAGCGCATGGACATGCTGCGGCAACAGCCCCACATGCCCCATCACCGGGATGCCGCGTGCGACCATAAATGCGACCGTTTCCGCCATTTCCGCGCCGCCTTCCAGCTTCACCCCCTGACAGGAAGTGCGGGCCATCACCTCTGCCGCGCTGGTGAAAGCCTGCTGCGGGGAGGTCTGGTAGCTGCCGAAGGGCATATCCACCACCACGCAGGAACGCTCGCTGCCGCGCATCACCGCGAGGCCATGCTGGATCATCATTTCCAGCGTCACGCCGAGCGTATCCGGCATCCCGTAGAGCACCATCCCCAGCGAATCACCGACCAGCAGGATGTCGGTATGCGGGTCCAGCAACTTCGCCACCGGTGCGCTATAGGCGGTCAGTACCACCAATGGTTCCACACCCTTGCGGCGGCGAATCTCTGCGGTGGTGAGGCGGGGCATAAAAAGCTACCAGTTGTTAGTTGTCAGTTGCCAGCAATCAATAAACGTACTGACAACTAGCAACTAGAGACTGTCAACTCTCCTACTCCCTCCAATGTTCGGCGCGAATCGTCCGCACGGTGCGGGTTTTGGAGCGCATGACGATGGAGTGGGTGGAGACGCGCCCGCCGGGCAGGCGGTGCATCCCGTCGAGCATCGCGCCGGTGGTGACACCGGTGGCGGCGAACATCACATCACCATCGGCGAGCTCGTTCAGCAGGTATTTCTTGTTGAAATCGGTGATGCCCATACGGGTGGCGCGGGCTTTTTCATCTTCGTCGTGGAAAATGAGCCGTCCCATCATCTGCCCGCCGATGCAGCGCAGCGCCGCTGCTGCCAGCACACCTTCCGGCGCGCCCCCGATGCCGAAATAAATATCCACGCCCGCCTGCGGTTGCGAGGTGGCGATGATGCCCGCCACATCGCCATCCGGGATGAGGTACACCTGCGCTCCGGCGGCGCGGATGTTGGCGATGAGGTCGTTGTGGCGGTCGCGTTCCAGCACCATTGCCACCAGATCGGACACCGCACATTTTTTGGCTTTGGCGAGGTTGTTCAGGTTTTCTTTCGGCGAGGCGTCGAGGTCAATCACGCCATCAGGCAACCCGCCGCCCACGGCGATTTTATCCATATAGACGTCCGGTGCGTGGAGGAATCCGCCTTCTTCGGCAAAGGCCATGACGGTGAGCGCGTTCGGGCGGCCCATGGCGCAGAGATTGGTGCCTTCCAGCGGGTCGAGCGCAATATCCACCTTCGGGCCGTGGCCGGTGCCGACTTTCTCGCCGATATAGAGCATAGGGGCTTTGTCGCGCTCGCCCTCGCCAATCACCACCGTGCCGTCGATCGCCAGCGTGTTGAGCGATTGGCGCATGGCGTTCACGGCGGCCTGATCGGCGGCCATGTTGTCGCCGCGCCCCAGCCACGCCGCGCAGGCGAGCGCGGCGGCTTCGGTGACGCGCACGGCTTCGAGCGCCAGATTGCGATCAAGCGGATGATTTTGAATGGCATTGCGCATGGCTGGAACGGTCATAGCGGTTCAATCCTTATCATATGAGGGGGTTCGCAGATATTCGTCAACTCTTCGATTCGCGCAAGGGCTTTGCTCATGCGGTGCTCGTCGGTTTCGTGGGTGATCATCGCCAGTTGCACCGGTTCCAGCGGGTTGCGTCCGCGCTGAATGCAGGATTCCAGCGAAATCCCTTCCTCAAAACAAATGCTGCTGATGGAGGCCAGCACGCCCGGCTGATCTACCACCTTCACCCGCAGATAGTACGCGCCGCGATGTGCTTCCATGGGGGAGGGGGTGAGCGGCGCAAGCTGCGCGGCGGGTTTGCCAAATGCGAATACGCGATGCCCGCGTGCGATGTCGATGATATCCGCCACCACAGCCGAAGCAGTGGGGCCACCGCCCGCGCCACGTCCTTGCAACAGCGCATTGCCGACGAAATCGCCCTCGGTTTCAATGGCGTTATACACGTCTGGGATGAGCGCCAGCGGTTGATCCTGCTTGACCATGCAAGGGTGCACGCGCTGCTCAATACCGCGCGCGGTGGGGCGGGCGATGCCCAGCAATTTAATGTTGTAGCCGAGTGCATCGGCATAGGTGATGTCGTCCAGACTCACCTTGCGGATGCCTTCGATAAAGATACTCTCCATGTTCGGCGCCACGCCATAGGCGAGTGAGGTCAAAATGGCGAGCTTGTGCGCGGTGTCGATGCCGTCTACGTCGAAACTGGGGTCGGCTTCGGCATATCCCAGCGCCTGCGCTTCGGCGAGCACGGTTTCAAACGAGCGGCCGGTTTTCTGAATCTGATCGAGGATGTAATTGCAGGTGCCATTGAGAATCCCCACCACGCGTTTGATGCGGTTGCCCGCAAACCCTTCGCGGAAGGTTTTGAGGATGGGAATGCCCCCCGCTACCGCAGCCTCAAAGGCAAGGGTGAGGTTGGAGTGTTCGGCCGTGATCGCCAATGCCTTACCGTGACGGGCAATCAATGCCTTGTTGGCGGTGACGAGGTGCTTGCCGTTGGCGAGTGCGCGTTCCGCCAGTTCTCGCGCAATACCTTCCGCGCCGCCGATCAGCTCCACCACCACATCGACGTCAAGCGCGGTGGCGAGTGCCAGCGGGTCGCTCTCCCAGCGAGTGGCGGAGAGGTCGACCCCGCGATCCCGCGAGGCATCCCGTGCATTAACGGCGGTGATGAGGATCTGCCTGCCGCAGCGTACTTCGAGCAAGGCCGATTGTGTTTGGATCAGCCGCACCACGCCCGCTCCCACGGTGCCAAGCCCCGCGATGCCGATGCGTAGAGGAGGAAAGGGCGATGACACCTAGTAACTATCCCGATGGTTGCGAGCGCGCCGTGTAGCGTAGCGCGATTCGGGGATACCGGCAGACTCCATCGCCGGGCCACCGGGCGCACGGAGCTGGATAGCAGCATCGCTGCTTGGTTCCATCCCCATTTGCGACATCAAGGCACCATCGCTCACCTCTTGGGACGGAGATGGCTGTGCCCCTGCAATCGGTGTTAGAGGAGCGACATTATTGGTTCTCGGCATCGGCGCATCGGTTACGGCGATGTTTCCCGTCGGTGCGGTCATGGGCTGAAGGCCATCCGGCATCATCGGCTGTTGGTTCCCCACCGGCACATACCGTTCCGATTGAGGCGTGGGCGCGGGTTTTTTCCAGAATTGCAGTTTCTCCAGCACACCGCCGGATTCCTTCGCCTGCACTTCGCGCACGGGCATGGAGGAGGGGGTGGACGCAGATGCGAGGGGAGCTTGTTGCAATTCCGGTTCCGGCAACATGCTGGGAGCGGAGGTGCTTTCGCGGGATTGCGTCAGCGGCGACGGGCCGGGACCTCCCGGAATCGGAGGATTGCTGGGTAAACTCATGGCCGTCATCGGTGAGCGCGGCGGCACATCCTCTTTTGGGAAATAGAGCGGCGGGGCGGAATCCATCTGCGGCATCACGTCTGCACGGGCTTGCGCCATGGGCGCTTCCATGGGCGGCGCAGGCGGCTGCATCGCCATCCCCATCGGAGGAGGAGGGGGCATCATCGCCATTCCCGGCGTAGGTGCGGGAGGCTGCGCCATCATCGGAGCGGATTGTGGAGGCATCGGTGCCGCAGGCGGGGCGCTCACCACACGCTCCTGCGCCATTGGCATCGCCGGGGGGTGCATGGGGGCAGGGGGAGGGGCCATCGTTGCCGGTAACGGGGCGGCAGGCGGCAGTGGGGTGAGTGGTTGCGCGGCCGCAGCGCCTTCTGCCCGCAGGGATTCCATCTGGGCGGTGTAGGCCGCTGGGGGAGTAGCCGGTGCCGCTTGCGGTACGGAGGAAAGTTGTGGGAATGCGCTGCTTTCCATCACCGGAGGCGCAGAGGCCATGTTGGTTGCGGGGGCTGGCGCCATCGGCGGTTGCGCCGGTTGCATTACCGGAGTGGCCGGTGCCATGATGATCGGCGAGGTGGGCGCGGCCTGCACCGCGGGTGGCGTTCCCATTGGCGGCATGGAGCCGAGTTCCTGACTGTTGCCGGAAGGCATCATCCGCGAAGCCGAGGCGGGAGGAGCCACGGGCGCAGAGGGGCGATTCCAAAACCGCATCTTGTCCCAGAAGCTTTCGCTTTGTGCGGGGGTGGAATCGGTGACGGGAGCCATAGAACCACCGGATTGCTGCACCATCTGCGCGTTGAAGCTGGGCATCTGCCGGTTAGCGTACCCTGTGGCAGGCGCCGCAGCGGCGCTTGCTGGGGGCTGCGCGGGTGCCTGTTGTGCCTGTGCGCTTCCTGACGCGATCAACGCGATCAGCGAAACCGAACGAAGAAGGTGTTTTTGCATGCCCAAATCCTAGCCAAAGAGAGTATGATCTACTAATACAGGATGCCGTAGCCATTGCAACAGGAGGAAGCCGTTCATGGAGAATATGGAAGAACTTTCGGTCAATATCGGAAAACTTTCGGCACTCTACCCGCAACTGGTGATGCAATGCATGAAAGATGGCGGCGCGGGATTCATGGCGGAATACGACGCTGCGCTCCCCTGGCAGCAGGTGCTCAGCGAGTGGACGGGGCGCTTACTCTCCGATCCGATGCGGGTGATGGAATTTCAATGGCGCTGGTGGCAGGATATGTCGCAGCTTTCCTACCACATGATGCAAACCCTGCTGGGGAATCGTTCGCATCCCATCGTCACGCCCGACCCGCGTGACCGCCGTTTTAGCGATACGCTGTGGCAGGAGCATCCGCTGTTTCACGGGCTGGAGCAGTCTTACCTCATCACCGTGCGGGCGGTGCGGGAGACGCTGCTCTCCCAGATTCCCGCACACGACCAAAGCGGGCGTCAGGCGGTGTTTGCCGTGAATCAGGTGCTCAATGCCCTTTCGCCCAGTAATTTCTTTTTCTCTAACCCCACGGTGCTCAAGGAAACTTTCGCCACGCAGGGAAAGAATCTGGTGCAGGGGATGGAAAACCTGCTGGAAGACCTCAAGCAGGGGGGCGGCAAGCTCAAAATCCAGATGAGCGACCGCCATGCGTTTGAGGTGGGTAAAAACCTTGCGAGCACTCCCGGAACGGTGGTGTATCAAAACCGGCTGATGCAGTTGATTCAATACCATCCTTCCACGAAGGAAGCACATCGCCGCCCGCTGCTGGTGATTCCGGCATGGATCAACAAATATTATATTCTGGATATGCGACCGGAAAACTCGCTGGTGCGCTGGCTGGTGGATCAGGGATACAGCGTGTTTATGGTGTCGTGGGTGAACCCCGATGCCTCGCATCAGGATATCACCTTCGACGATTACCTGACCCTCGGCCCGCTGGCTGCACTGGAGGCGATTGAGAAGCTCACCGGCGAGCGCGAAGTCAACGCCATGGGTTATTGTTTGGGCGGAACGCTGCTTTCCATCCTCATGGCCTATCTGGAGGCCAAGGGCGAGGCGGATCGTATCCCTTCCGCCACGCTACTCACCACCATGCTCGATTTCTCCGAACCGGGCGATCTGGGACTGTTCATCGACGAGCCGCAGATTGAAGCGCTGGAAAAGAAAATGCAGGAGCAGGGCTATCTGGATGCCGCCGACATGGCGATGACCTTCAACCTGCTGCGCGCCAACGAACTCATCTGGTCGTTTGTGGTGAATAACTATATGTTGGGGAAAACGCCGTTTCCGTTCGATCTCCTCTACTGGAACGGCGATTCCACCCGTATGCCGCCGAAAATGCATAGTTTCTACCTGCGGCAGATGTATCTGCACAATACGCTCATCAAACCCAATGCATTAACGGTGGCCGGGCAGAAGATTGATCTCTCCCGCGTCACCACGCCGCTCTACCTGCTTTCCACGCGGGAGGATCATATCGCGCCCTGGCGTTCCACCTTCATGGGGGCGCGACTGTTCGGCAGCGAGGATGTGGAGTTTACCCTCGCCGGGTCTGGGCATATCGCCGGGGTAGTGAGTGCACCTTCCAGAGTTAAATACCCTCACTGGACAGGGCATTACACCCATGGGATGACTCCCGACGAGTGGCAGGTAAAAGCCGTGGAGGAACCCGGTTCCTGGTGGCCGCACTGGGATGCCTGGCAGCAGAAATTCACCGGCGGCAAGGTTCCGGCACGGCAGATCACCACCGCGAACGGCAATGAAGCCGCGCCGGGAAGCTATGTGCGGGTGAAGGGGTAGAGGGGTATTTCCCGGCGCCTCGTGTAGATTAACGTTACCCCGACCACAGAGAGGGGACGCACTCTTTAGATGTTTGAACGTGAAGATTTACCATGCTTTCTGACTCTTTTAAGGCCCGATATCTGGAAAGCCTCTCGCATCATTTTCGCAGTTTTTATGATGATGTACGGCATTATGGCAGCCCGGAGGCCGGGCACTGCATTTATTTTATTCACGGTATAGACGGTTCGCCGGGGCAGGTGCGATTTGCGCTTCCTGCGGCCTCCCGTTTTTTTAAAGACGATGTGTATGTGCAGGGCTTGCATACCGCCGAATTTTCATGCCGCAATCCTATCTGGGAGAAGTACACCTTTGAGAATCTGGAGAAAAGAATCGCCCGTATTGTGCTTGACCTGAAAGCGTTGGCCAGCCGGCATGAGAAGGTGTTGGTCTTCTGTTCCAGCAATGGTTTTTACGATTTTTATGCTGCCGCCTCACAGCTAGATACGGCAACCCAGTCTTCGCTGATACTGTTTTGGGTTGCCTGCGCCCCGGATCAGTTTGATGATACGCTCTGGGAACGTGCGTTTTTCAAGCTGAATGGCTTTAAACATCAGGATTATCGGTGGGTAGCACTCCCTAACAGCAACTACCTGCGGTGGTTTAATCCCGAAGTCCCCTGGCGGCATAAATGCACCGCTCAAACCCCGCACAAATATTTTTACAAACATGATATGGAATCACGTTTCTTTATCTATGGCTCGCTATGGTCCTATTTTTCCATTGGCTGTTTCAATGATTGCCTTATATATCTAACGCGGCATTCGAGTGATCGGCTTGATATCCCCACTTACGTGTTGGCAGCGGAGTATGATGGCTACTGGCAAGGTAAAACCTTGGCGGGGATGACTCAGATCATCGAGCGTTACATCGACAACCCAACGATTCTCTCCCGCCCGACATCGCATTTATGGATCGCTGCACCGGAGCATGTGTATGCGCTTTTAAAGACGGCTTTCCCTAACTGTGAGAAAACAAGTGCATAGAGCATCGCAATCTTCGTTATGGAATCTGTTGAGATCGCGTAGGTTCTTCCCTCTTTTCTTAACGCAATTTCTGGAGTCTTTTGTTGACAACAGTTGCAAGCATGCATTTTTTATTTGGCTAACGTATGACTTTGCCGGAACGTCTGTTTTGAGTCCTGAAATGACAGTGACGGTTGCAGCAGGATTGTTCGTTACTCCCTTTTTCCTATTTTCTGCAACCGCCGGTCAGATATGCGACAAGTATGAAAAATCAGGAGTGATTCGGACATTGCAAAAAATCCAGATACTGTTTTCTATCCTATGCTGCACCTGCTTTTTTCTAGGTTACCTTTACGCGTTGATCGCCATTTTGTTTGCGATGACGCTTTCATCCACCTTTTTCGGCCCCGTGAAATACAGTATTCTACCAGATCACCTGAAAGACAGCGAACTGGTGGCAGGCAATAGCCTGATTGAGGCAGGAACGTTCTTGTCTATTCTCATGGGGGCGATTTTTGGCAGCCTGATGATACGTCAGGAAAACGGTATCCCTATCTTTTCCTTGTGCGTAATCGGAGCAAGCGTTTTAAGTTGGTTGGTGAGTCTGGCCATTCCGTTGGCATCGCGTGATGATCCGGAGTTGCAGGTTGGGTGGAATGTTTTTTCTGTGACATACGCCGTTTTGCAATATGCACGTCATGAACGCACCGTATGGCTTGCGGTCATCGGTATTTCGTGGTTCTGGCTCTCTGGAGGAGTGTTTCTGACACAACTCCCTCATTTTACAAAACATGTTATCGGGGGCAACGAAGGGATCAACGTACTGTGGTTGATGCTCTTTTCGCTGGGGGTAGCTATCGGCTCTCTCGTATGCAGCAAACTACAAGGGGAATCTATTGATGGTAAGTTGGTTCCGTACGGCCTTTCCGGTGTGACTCTGGGTATTCTTTGTTTTGCGATGGCTTCTGTTTCCTATGGCCACGAATACGCGCCTCTTATTGAAACAGCACATGCCTATCCAGAAAAAATGCTTACAATAACTGAATTTCTGGCCCTAGGAATCCCGAGCTTTGCATTGATGGCAAGCTTGTTGCTGATTGCTTTTTGTGGAGGAATTTACATCGTGCCACTCTATGTCATGATGCAGCATCACGCTCCCCATCAGTACCGGTCGCGTGTGATTGCAGCCAATAACATCCTCAACGCATGCTTCATGACCATATCCAGCATCGGCGTATTTATGCTGTATTCACTCGGTTTAAACGTGATGGAAATCTTTCTGTGCGTTGGCGTGATCAATCTTTTCATATACAGTGTGATATCGGGTATCAACAAAAGGGGTTAGTTGTGTCTATCCACCCAACCGCGCATCCACCCAGCGGACCACCTGAGCAAACACATCCTCGGCTTCGAGGTCGGTGGTGTCGAGCAGTAGCGCGTCCGGTGCGGCGGTGAGGGGCGCCACGCTTCGGGAGCTGTCGCGGGCGTCGCGGGCTTCTAAATCCTTGCGCACGGAGTCGTAGACCACCTCAATCCCCTGCCCCTGTAGCTCGCGGTGACGGCGTTTGGCACGGGCGTCGATCTGCGCGGTGACGAAGAGCTTGATGTCGGCGTCCGGGCACACCACCGTACCGATATCGCGCCCATCCAGCACGGCGCCTTGCGGACGCGCCGCGACATCACGCTGGAATTGCAGGAGCGCTGCCCGCACTTCCGGAATCGCAGAGACAATCGAGGCTGCCTGCCCAATCCGCTCCTGCGACAGGCGCGGGTTGGTGAGGTCGTGCAGCGCGATATTCTGCGCGGCCTGAAGCGCGGCGGCGGTATCCAGCGGGTCCTGATTGGCGTATACGAGCTTCATCCCCACCACGCGATAGAGCTTCCCCGTATCCAGATAGGCCAGCCCGTAATGGTCGGCGAGCCTGCGGGCGAGCGTTCCCTTACCGGACGCCGCCGGGCCGTCGATCGCAATCACCAGCGGGCGCGTTTCCGAGCGAAGACGCAGCAGAGATGGCATGGCGGGTTCCTCCTCTGAAGCGGGGCTGTGCATGGACGCCCCAAGTCGATTCATCATCTCCACAAACCCCGGAAAGCTGGTATCAATGCTGCGAATATCATCCACGGATACGGCCGATTCCGAGCGCATCCCCAGCACCAGAAAACTCATGGCGATACGATGGTCGAGCCGCGCCGCGATGGTCGCCCCTCCCGGAATCTTCGTGCTGCCGGTGACTTCCAGCGTGTCGCCCTCCACCCGTACCGTGACGCCACACGCCTCCAGCCCTTGCGCGATAGCGGTGAGGCGGTCGCTCTCCTTCACCCGCAACTCTGTGAGGCCCAGCATCCGTGTGCGGCCTTCGGCATAGGCCGCGGCCACCGCCAGAATCGGGTATTCGTCAATCATGCTCGGAGCGCGTTCAGCGGGGATCGTCACCCCTCGCAACCGGCTGCTGCGCACGCGCAGATCGGCAACCGGCTCGCCCCCTTCCATACGTTCGTTTTCGTAAGCGATATCCGCCCCCATCTCTCGCAGGCTGGTGATGAGTCCAATCCGCAACGGGTTAATGCAGATATTGCGAAGGGTGACCTCGGCATGTGGGGTAATCAGCGTAGCGACGATCACAAACGCGGCGGAGGAAGGGTCACCCGGCACCCGGCAGTGCAATGGCGATGCGTGATGCGGGTTTTGATGCCCGGCGATCCGCACCACACGCGCACCGCCTTCTTCCCCTACCTCGCAGCGGATACCGAAAAACGGTAGCATCCGCTCGGTATGGTCGCGGCTGGGTTCGGGTTCCACCACCTCGGTGATGCCTGCGGTGTTGAGTCCGGCGAGCAGAATCCCACTCTTCACCTGCGCAGAGGCGACCGGCAAACGGTAACGGATGGGCCGTAAATCCCGGCTACCGATAACCGCCAGCGGCAGGCGGCCTTCGCTGCGTGATATAAATTCCGCACCCATTTCGCGCAAAGGCCCCATGATGCGTTGCATCGGACGACGGGAGAGGCTTGCATCACCCGCCATGAAGCTCGTGAAGGGATGCGCCGCCACCAACCCCATCAGCAAGCGGGTGGAGGTGCCGGAATTGCCCATCTCCAACACCGATTCGCTTTCGGACAGGCCACCGACGCCAACCCCTGTGACTTTCCAGTCACTCCCTTCGCGCTTAATCTGCACGCCCATGGCCTGCAACGCTGCACCGGTACACAGCACGTCCTCGCTTTCCAGAAGCCCGGAAATACGGGTGCTGCCGATGATTTGCGAGGCGAGCATCAGGGCGCGGTGCGAGATGGATTTATCCCCCGGAACCTGCACATCGCCATGCAGTGCTTCGACCTTATGGGAGGTGCAGGGGCGGGTTTGTGTCTTTTTTATTACAGTCATGTCACTATTCGCGTGTAATCAGGAAGTTTTTGGTGTATACAAGAAAAATGATCTCGCGTCATAACAGCAAGAGCGCACAAGCGCCAGCGTCATCAAGGAGGCAACATTATGGCACATTCTCTCGAACATTTGGGAACCAAACATCTGTGTAACGGATGCGGCACGCGGTTCTACGATCTGCATCACCTTCCAGTGGCATGTCCGAAATGCCATGTGTCGGATGTGCAGGCATTGCGACATAATCATGCCTCCTTCGCATCGAGCCTGATGCAGAACACCGATGCCTCTGCTTCCAAGGTTTACGTTCCCTCCCTAGATAGCCCCTATGCGATGCCAGCGCTACCGGAATTCGGCGAAGATGATAGCGAAAGTGAATATCGCACCGGGCGCAGCAACCGCTTCAAGGCATCCGAAGAGGACGAAGGCGACGACGCAGCCTTCATCGCCTATTTCGAGCAGAATGGTCATCATTCCAAGAGCATCATGGACAGGGAATAGATGACTGGATTATGGATCACGGGATGACTAGGATGATTTCCCGTCATCCAATATCCATCTTCTAGTCATCCACTCCCATGTTCTGGCCCGACGTTAAAGAAACCCGAAGTTTTTATGCCGGACGTCTGGGCAATGCGGTGGCGCGGATTCTGCGCGCCCATATTGAGCAGATGTGGCCAGACGCTGCCAATGAGCGGGTGCTGGCACTGGGTTATCCGCTTCCTTACCTGCGCCGCTACACGGTCGATACCGAAACCGCCGCGATCATCATGCCCGCCGCACAAGGGGCGGTGCATTGGCCTGCCTCTGCTCCCAACCGTTCGGTGATGGCGGAGGAGCATCTGCTGCCGCTGGCTGATCACAGCGTGGACCGCGTGCTGCTGGTGCATCTGCTGGAGCATACGCCCATTCCCGCCGAGGTGATGGAGGAAATGTGGCGGATTCTCATTCCCGGTGGAAAAATACTGGTGATTGTGCCGCATCGCCGGGGGTTATGGGCGCATACCGATGCCACCCCCTTCGGGCAGGGACGCCCCTATAGCCGCGGGCAGTTGCAACGCCTGTTCACCGAGAAACATTTCACCCTCACCCAGTGGCGCTATGGGTTGTATCTGCCACCGGCGGGTATTGGCGCGGTCTACCGCTTCGCGCAGGCGTGGGAGGCCGTGGGGAAACTGTGCTTTGGTATGTTCGGTGGAGTGTTGCTGATGGAAGCCGAAAAACAACTCTTCGCCGCCACACCGGTGCGCGTTTCACGCAAAAGCCGTAACGTGCTGCTGCCGGCCACCTCACGCCCGGCAAGTTGTCGGGAATAATCCACGTATCGCCCTTGCGTAGTCGCCTTTAATTTGCTACGAGCGTCCTTCCATTCCTGCGGCCATGGCGGAATTGGTAGACGCGCAGCGTTGAGGTCGCTGTGGGGGAAACCCCGTGGAAGTTCGAGTCTTCTTGGCCGCACCATTACAGTCTAAGCGCCATACGCTGACGAGTGGCGATTTCGGATTGCACATATTCCATTCCCAATTTCCCATCGGTTAGAATTGCCACGATCATCCGCGTGACAAGATTCTGCATCTCCAGAAGAGTGTTCCTGTTAATCTGGTCCTCATAGATAGCAAAGCCCAAAGGCTTCTTAAAAAACAGGGCCTCGTGAAACAAATTATGTCTTATTCCCGTTATCTCCTCATGCCAATCTGGAAGCGGGATTTTTAAATGTTGGCACAGCCATCCAATTCTTTCATCGTGTTTAACATTTTTGCTGCCTCCTGTGATATGTTGCACAAGACGGTAAATCCCATCAATCGACTGATAAATATATGAAAATCGTTCAAAATCCAAATTAATCGGATAATGGGAAAGAAATAAAGAGTGGATGGCGGCTATGATGCCGTTTGCAATGCGTATATTTTGTTTTTGGTTATGCCAGAAAGACTCTGCCACGGTCACAACCCGTCTGA
This sequence comes from Rickettsiales bacterium, assembly GCA_044368015.1. GTDB lineage: Bacteria > Pseudomonadota > Alphaproteobacteria > Rickettsiales > RI-342 > JBIPLF01. The sequence continues at coordinate 12,087 of JBIPLF010000028.1, read as the reverse complement.
GGCAATCTGGGCCAACCAGAATAAAGTCAACCAATTTCCCTATTTTAATGGGGGTCGCATCTAAAAACCCCGCTTCCATCGAAGTAAGGCGTATCCCATAAAAAAACCCAATGCACCATATGATAAAATCCACATGCTCCGTGCTATCGGCGTTTAGGTGTTCAATAGTGTGAGTTTTTGGCAGAGCAAATATACGGGAACTAAAAGGAAGTTCGCCGATTACATTTCCCCAATCAGTTTTGATGCGGGGAGGTGCGTATATCCAGTCTCCCTCTATAAGGTGCCCCTGCATCTCAATTTCAGCTATAGCGCTGGGAAGAGATGGTAAACTCAAAACCCGTATATCTCGTTCAATCTCTATATCGCAGGAGAGCGGTAAGTAACCGAAGGCAATACCTTGTTTGTTTGGCATTACATCGTCTTTTTCGTTGGGATTACCCTCATTTCCCTTTCTTATACCCCGCAATCAGCGCTTCCAGTTCCTGTGCCTGCACGCCGGATTGTTCCATCTGTTCGCGCACGGCGGCGGGTGGTTCTTCGCCTTCACCGGCGAGCAGCACGGTGGCGTGATCCTGCAAACGGAAGTCCGGCTGTGACGCAAGCGTATTGAAACGGTCAATGCTGCGGGCGGACACTTCCACATAGGCCCAGACCGGCTGGTTTTTCTCGTTCTTTGCCTTGATCAGCAGCGTGATCATTGGTTCGGCGGCAGTGGAAGCAATAGACGCGGTGGTCATGGGGGTTAGCCTTTATTCGCCTTGGATTGCATACGCAGCGTAATATCGCCCGCAACGCTGCCCATATTGTATTCCACATTACTTTCCTTACCATCATTATCGCCGACAACGGCCTGTATGGCGTCCAGATAGGGCTGTGCTTTGGCTTCCGTATCACACCCGGCACCCGCGCTCAGTGCGTTGAGGTCCTCCATGAGCGTTTCTGCCGTTTCGGCATCCACACCTTCGTGCTCAAGACTGCTGAGCTTCAGGGCAAAACTTCCGGAAAGCTCCTGAATCACATCGCCTTTTTGCGCGGCATCCACGGCGGCGACCAGTACTTCCGCAAAATCCGGTCCCAGCACCCCGACCGTGCTGGCAATGAGATCCTTGCATTTTTCGCCTATCAATGCAGCGGCGACATCCACCGACGGCATCTGTTCCACTTCGCGGGCGGTATCACGGAATGCCTGCGCAAGCTGCTCCAGCAATCCGGCATAGGCGCCGGTCAGCGCTGGGCTGGTCCAGATTCCAGCGATGGTGTCGTAATGGTCGCCCTCCATGATACGCACCGCACCCACGGCGAATTTAGCCATGATACGCTGCCCAGCAGGAAGCTGCTCCGTCTCAACATTCTGCAACACCTCCCAGGGAAAGCTCTCCTGTTGTTTGACCGTCGCAACCAGAACGGATTGCTCGTGCAGCTCGGTTGCCACGGTTTCCAGAGCGGCGGCGAGTTGCTTACGCGGCTCTCCTGTTGTAAGCAGGGCATCGATATGCTGGTGCAGGTGCTCGGTAATAGACATGGGATTCCCCGTTTATTCTGTTGAACTCCCCACATACTAAGTGCGCTATGTTACCGTTTCATGACAAGAGGAGGGCGGATGGAGCCGATCACATCCCAACAATTGCTTGCCGCCTACACGCAGGGTATCTTTCCCATGGCAGCGAGCCGAGATGCGGAGGAATTGGAGTGGTTTCTGCCGCAGGAACGCGGCGTGTTGCCGCTGGATGCGTTTCATATTCCCCGTTCGGTACAGAAATTACTCCGGAAGCATCCCTACGATATCCGTTGTGACGCGGCGTTTCCGGAGGTGATTCGCGGCTGCGCCGAAGCGCCGGGACGTGAGGATACCTGGATCAACGATACCATCATCCGGCTCTACACCGAATTGTGGCGTATGGGTTTTGCGCATAGCGTGGAATGTTGGAGAGGCGATCAGCTTTGCGGCGGATTATATGGCGTGGCGATTGGTGGTGTGTTCTGCGGAGAAAGTATGTTTAGTCTGGAATCCGGCGCCAGCAAGGTGGCACTGTGTTATCTGGTCACGCATTTACGCGAGCGAGAATTTCAATTGCTGGATACGCAGTATGTGAACCCGTATCTTGCGCAGTTCGGGGCTGTGAGCATTTCCAGAGCCGAATACCTGCAACGGCTGGCGCGGGCGCTAAGTTTCCGTTGCCGCTTTTAGGCAGTGGGTGATCGTCTCTCCGACAAATGGCGCACAAGGCGAGGGTTTTTTTTCCATTTCCGCCATGGCGAGAGGGAAAATCCCCTCTGCACCATGGCAGAACCCCCCTAGTATTTAGACCACTCCGTCCCCAGAGGACTAAGAGACACATCCAATGGAGAGGGATTGATAATCGGTTGGGCAAGCCCTTTCGGTTCCGGGCAGCTTTGAGTCGGGTGCTGGACATTTATCAGGTCATTGGCGGAAGTAGACCAGATCATCGCGCCATTATGATGGCAACGGGGACGATCAAAATCTGTAAACCAAGCCAGCCTGCCCAGCCCATAGGGGCGATTTTGCCAGAATGCCGCAATAGGCTTCATCCAATTATCGCGAACAACCGTTTGAGGAGTCAACTGCTTTGAAGTTAAAATCCCAGTTTCCGTAATCCATATTAAATCACTTGTCTTCACAGGGATTTTAGCTGATAGGATAGGATCTGTACGGAAGAGCGTGTTAATCTTTTTCAGCTCTCTGATCCAGCACTCGGCAGTCTGTTTAACAGAGGACGGTGAAGGCTGAAAATGATCAGGCCCAATACGGCAACCCTCACTGTTTTCGGCTGGATTGTGGCCATACGCATGGATATGTACCCCCATAATGGGCCGCTCCACTGCATTCGCGAATCGTTTCCACCAGTCATAACCAAGTCCGGTTCTGCCGGTAACCAACGGGGAATACATAGTGCCGCCCACGAATATCCGGGCCTTGTTTTGTGAGCCACGCATAATCGCATCGTAGTACTTCGTATAGTAGGCCGCTACATCCTCGGGCTGCCTAAGCGTTGCGCCGCACTGGCCGCCATTATCTGGCTCGTTAAACAGCAACCAAGGGCGATCCGGGATGATTGCCGCCTGCCTTTCCAGATGCGCTAATGTTTGAGCTTCTGGCAGATTTCGAGGCCTATCAGGATTTCCATCTGTATAATTCAGCTTGCACCAGATCATCGGCACGAATTGAGGATCGGATAAGATGCTGTCATCCGTAGGTATGCGGGGAGAGTTATCATTAAGCGGCGTCCAGTTGTAGTACCACTTTAGCTTCATCGCAGACTTGATATAGGGAATTACATTATCCAGACGTTCATGCGAAGTGCCTTTCCAATCAGAAGCGGAGATATCTCCCTTGCCTCCCTCCGTAAGCTCTATGTCGTCCAGTATGACGTTTCCTATATCAATATTTCTAATACTAAACCCAATGCGGGCATTTCGTGAGGACTCAAGTGCCGTAAACGGAAGCGTAATGGTGACGTCAGATGGGTAGGACGCCAAAGCAATTTTCTTTGCTAGTCCCAGAGGTACATAGTCCCCTTCGTGAGGGCGCAGCACAGTTGTCATATAAAGGGCTGCATCTTGTTGATTCGGAGTGGATCTAAATTTAAAGGACAGAACGTAATTCCTACCTTTTGTTATGGTGATACCGGGTTGATAAATTCGAACATTTCCTTTATCCTGCGTCTTTGCGATCAATAACTTTACCCCTCCGGACGCAGGTTCCACAACATTTTCACGGAGGCTGCTCCCTGCTGTCCAGCCTGTCATCCCCTGCGAAAAAGCTCCGTTCTGGATCAAATTGGTTGCAGCATCGGCATGTGTACAAGGCGCATAGCAGAGTAGAAGAACCGCAGCAGTAAATAGCCTTCTAGGTGCATTTTTGTTGTTGTTATGCATCATAAAACCTCTCGTATGCTGTGACATGAGAAATATTCCATATATTCTCTGGCCTCGAATATAACCCAAATTTACTAAAGATTTATGACCACTGTAAGTGAAATGCTTTTTGGTTAAATATTCATATGGCGGAAATCAATTTAATCAAATTTCTCAATCTATTTTCGCATTCGGCATTCCACTTTCCCGTAATGTAGGAAGGAACGAAGTGCCGCTGAAATGCACGAATCACGGCCTGTAATTCCGCCTCTTCACCGGAGGTGAAGGGGTAGCCGTAGGCGGCGAGGGCATCGCGCACCGATAGGATGCCGTCAGGCAATGCCTCTCCCATCTTCCACCACAGCCCTACCCCCTGACGGGCGAGCCATGCCCAATCGAATAGCTCGCCGGGATCTTCCTTCCGGGTGGGGGCGATGTCGGAATGCGCCACCACATTGCGGGGAGGGATGGGGTGGCGCGAGAGAATCCCCCGACATAATTCCGCCACCGCCTCCATCTGCGGCATGGGGAAGGGGCGATAACCAAATTCATGTCCGGGATTGACGATCTCCACCCCAATCGAGCAGTGGTTGAGGTTCTGCATGCCTCGCCACCCGCTGATCCCCGCATGCCAGGCGCGGTGATGCTCCGCCACCAATTGAAAAATGCGCCCGTCTTCCTCCACCATATAATGCGCGCTGACCTTGGAAGCAGGATCACACATGCAGGCGAGCGCGGCCTCCCCACTCACCATGCCGGTATAGTGAAGCACCAGCAGGGTGATTTCCGTCCCCTCCGGGCGGGCATCGAAATTAGGGGAGGGGGAGGGGATGATCATGTGGGAGAGCCTTCTGCCGTGCGCGGACGACGAATCACAATCACGGCCACCCCCGCCATGGTGATCGCCCCGCCGACCAGCATATGCCAGGTGAGGGTTTCCCCCAGCATCAGTACCCCAGCCAGCACACCGAACACGGGAGAGAGCAGGTTGAAGGGCGCAATCTGGCTCATGGGATAGCGCGCCATCAGCCAATACCACAGGCTGTAGGCCACCATGGAGGACACACAAGCGGAATAGGCGACCGTGCTCCACACCCACAGAGGCGCGGTGCGGATGGCTTCTATCTGCCCCGTTTCAAAGATTGCCGAAAGCAGCAGAATTTGCGGCGCACAGAACATCGCCGTCCACGCTACCAACGACAGGCTATTGATCTCCCCCAGTTTTTTGATCTGGATATTTCCCACCGCCCAGAAGAAGCTCCCGCCGATGGAGAGCCAGAACCCCAGCGGATGTTGAATAATATTCGGGCTTCCCGCCAGCAGCATCGCCCCGAGAAAACACACCATCATTGCCGAACTGCGATACCAGCCGAGCCGATCGCCGAGGAAGATGGTGCCGAGCACGCAGGCAAACGGCACCCCAAGCTGCACGATGATGGAAGCCGTGGATGCCTGCAACCCCTGCGCCAACCCAATGAATAATAATCCAAAATGGATGGTGCCGAGCGTAGTGGACACCCAGAACACCGCCTTCAACTTATCGCGTGGAATCGGCACGAAGGGCGTGAGCAGAATGGCCACCACGCTAAAGCGCAAACCGGTAATCAGCAGGGGAGGGAGGTGCTGCATCCCCAGCTTGGCGGCGACAAAATTCGCTCCCCAAATGGCAGCAACCAGCACCGCAGCAGCAAGATGGAGAGGACGCATAACACCTGTCTGTGAATGACAACATGGATGGCGTCATTGCGAGCGAGCAACGCGAGCGCGGCAATCCAGAATTGCGTTTTTGCTGGATTGCTTCGCTTTGCTCGCAATGACGGATAAGAAACATTGTCATGATATGGAAATATTTGCAGACTACAATGGAGAAAAGGAGAGAGCCGTATGGCATGGGAAGCATTTATGGGTGGAGGGGGACATGCCCCCCCCGGTAAGCAAGCGGGCATCTTTTCCGTATTGCTTCCCGATTTGCATAGTGCATTAGGCGATGGAAGCCCGCTGAACCTTTCCGCTTGCAGCCTCACTCAAACGATGGATGCACTGATTGCCCTCATGAGTCCGCTCGCCATGATGGGTGGACAGGGGGGGGCTCTGTATAACCTTATCAAGGTATTGCTTGAGAAGCTCAAAGGTCCCGGCGCTGAATGTGGCCCCGTATTCTCTGAACATACTGGCCCTGTTTCCTCTGGCTCATTCTCTAGTAGCCTCGGCGCTGGCAGCAGCGGTGGCGGCGGAATGGACTTACATTAATTCCCCGTTGCAGAAGCGCACCCGCTCCGCTACAGCTTTCCCCATGGAAAATCTTACATTGGATGGGCCGCAATTCGGCCCGGTATCGGGTGGTGCGCCAACGCAACTGGTGGTGCTGTTTCACGGGCTGGGTGCCGACGGCAACGACCTGATCGGCCTTGCGGAGGAGATCGCCCCCGCCTTGCCGGATGCGCTGTTTATCAGTCCGCACGCGCCGTTTCCCAGCGATATGTCCCCCATGGGGCGGCAATGGTTCAGCCTGCGCTATGTGGAATCGCACGATGCGCTCTTCCGCGAAATGACGGAGGTGGCGGGCATCGTCAACGCCTATCTGGATGGATTGCTGGCACAATACCAGTTCCCCGCTGAAAAGCTGGTGCTTGGCGGATTTTCGCAAGGGGCGATGCTGAGTCTGCATCTGGGGCTACGGCGTGCCTGCGCAGGCGTGCTGGGCTATTCCGGCGCGTTGATCGGCAGCGAGCATCTGGCGGCACAACTCACCCACAAGCCGCCCGTGTGCCTCATCCATGGCGAGGCCGACCCCGTGGTGCCGGTGGATGCCAGTAAGCAAGCAGCCCAAATGCTGGAAAGTCTCGGTGTGCCCACAGAGCTGCACCTGCGGCCACGCTTGCCGCACAGCATTGATAATGTCGGGCTGGAATTGGGAACTGCGTTCTTGCATCGGGTGCTCGGATGAGAGATGTTGTGGTGTTATTAGTGAGTACCCCCTCCCTATCCCTCCCCCGCCTTGCGGGAGAGGGGACCGGAGGGAAGGCTTCTCTAACCAAACAGGTTGGGTGTATGCGCGATGGTGCATCCGGTTCCCTCTCCCGCTTTAGCGGGGGAGGGATAGGGAGGGGGTATCTATGACCCCTCGCCTGTCACTCGTGGTGCCGGTGTATAACGAGGAGGAAAACATCGCCCCCTTGTTTGCGGCGATTGCGGAGGCGCTTCCGGGGGAATCTTTCGAGCTGATTTTTGTCGATGACGGTTCCAGTGATGCCACGGTGGAGCGGATTCTGGCGCTTGCCGACCCTCGCGTGCGGTTGGTGAGTTTTGCGCGCAATTTCGGACAGACCTCCGCCATGTCGGCGGGGATCGACGCGGCAGAGGGCGATTACATTGCCACGCTCGACGGCGATTTGCAGAACGACCCCGCCGATATTCCGCTGATGATTGCGCGTCTGGAAGCTGAAAACCTCGATATTGTGATGGGCAGACGGCATAACCGGCAGGATGGCGCGCTGCTCCGCAAATTGCCGAGCCGGATTGCCAATCACCTGATCCGCCGCTCGACGGGGGTGTATATCAGCGATTATGGCTGTACGCTGAAAGTCTATCGCCGCGAGATTGCCAAGGGGCTGGATTTATATGGCGAGCTGCATCGCTTTATCCCCGTACTCGCGGCGATGCAGGGCGCGCGCGTGGCGGAAATGGATGTGCGTCACCATGCGCGGCGGTTTGGGGTGTCCAAATACGGTTTGGGACGCACCCTGCGCGTGGTGAGCGACCTGCTGCTGATGCTCTTCTTCATGAAATACCGCCAGAAACCGATGCATCTATTCGGTAGTATTGGTCTGGTCACCTTCCTCATTGGCGGGGCGATAGAGGCCTATTTACTGGTCTGCAAGCTGATGGGGGAAGACATTGGTCAGCGCCCATTGTTTTATATTGGGATTTTGTTGTTGTTCCTCTCTGTGCAATTCATCACCACCGGTTTTCTGGCGGAACTGATGATGCGCACTTATTTTGAATCGCAGAACAAAAAACCCTATATCGTGAAGAGGAGAGGGTGATGGCGAAAGAAGCAACGCATCTGGTTATTCCCGAGCGTGTGGGGGAGCAGGGAGATCGCCGAGAAACATCCGAGCTTGCAGCCGAGCGAGTGCAAACCATCATCTTGGCTGTGCAGGAACTGGGTGCTGAGGTAACCTCTCAGGGGGTACTTGGCATTGGTGTTCGTGTCGAAAGGGGCGAAATTGCAGACAAGATTGCCCAATTGCCGGGGGTTTCGCAGTTGATCCTCAATATTGAATTGGAAAGATAACCCACCCAAAAACGCACCAACCAGACGTTTCCCCGTGCTAGCACCCGGAGAGAGGTCTACTTCGGTCCCAGTACCATGACCATCTGGCGGCCTTCCATGCGGGCACGGGCTTCCACCTTGGCTTCTTCCATCATGGCTTCTTCCATGCGCACTAGCAGGGCGCGGCCGATATCCTGATGGTCCATCTCGCGGCCACGGAAACGTAAGGAGACTTTCACCTTATCGCCTTCCGCGATGAAGCGTTTGGCGTTGCGGAGTTTGATTTCGTAATCATGCTCGTCGATATTCGGACGCAGCTTGATCTCTTTAATCTGCACGATTTTCTGTTTTTTGCGCGCCGCATTGGTGCGTTTTTGTAATTCGTATTTGTACTTGCCAATATCCAGAATTTTACACACCGGCGGCTCGGCATTGGGAGAGACCTCCACCAAATCCAGCCCGGCATCGCGTGCCATCTGGAGTGCCTCACGCGTGTTGACCACGCCAACCATTTCGCCATCGGCTCCCACCAGACGTACCTTCGGCACAGTGATGTCGGTATTGGAGCGGGGTTCGTTACTTTTTGAGGGCTTTTGAGGAATACTCATAGGGTGGGGTAATGCCTTCTGTTATTGATCCTAGGGTCAGTGTAAATCAGTTTTATTGACAAAATGTTACGCTACGATCCGTTCTGGTTGAACAGGAGGCGCTTCGTCAATCTGCGTGGCAAGCTCTGCGATATGCTGCACAGCCTGCGTGAGTGTCATGGAATCCTGCTGCTCGGAGCCAAGGCGGCGGATGGAGACGGTTTTCTGCTCCATTTCCTTCTTACCAAGGGCGAGCATCACGGGGATGCGTTGATGCACATGGTGGCGGATTTTATAGCCGATCTTCTCGCTGGAAGTGTCGAGGATGGCGCGAATCCCCGCCGCTTTCAGCGCGGCCAGCACCTCTGCGCCGTAGGTGTCGATCTCGTTGGTGATGGTCAGCACCGCCACCTGAACGGGGGCCAGCCATACCGGGAACGTACCCGCATGTTGCTCGATCAGAATGCCGATGAAGCGCTCCAACGATCCAAGAATCGCACGGTGAAGCATCACCGGATGGTGCTTGGCACCGTCAGAACCAATATAGGTGGCACCCAGACGCTCCGGAAGCACAAAATCCACCTGCAAGGTGCCGCATTGCCAGTCGCGGCCCAGCGCGTCGCGCAACACGAATTCCAGCTTGGGACCGTAGAACGCGCCCTCGCCGGGATTGAGGGTGGTGGGCAGTCCGGCGGCACTCACGGCTTCTTTCAGCGCGGTTTCGGCTTTGTCCCAGGTGGCGTCGGTACCGGCACGCACTTCCGGGCGGTCGGAGAATTTGACCATGATCTCGGTAAAACCGAAATCCTGATACACGCTGCGGAGCAGGTCGCAAAAGGCTATCGTTTCCTCGGTGATTTGCGATTCCATGCAGAAGATATGAGCGTCGTCCTGCGTGAATCCGCGCACCCGCATCAACCCGTGCAGCGCACCCGAAGGCTCGTTGCGGTGACAGGAACCAAACTCTGCCATCCGCAAGGGAAGGTCGCGGTAGCTCACCGTGCCTTGCTTGAAAATCTGGATATGGCAGGGGCAGTTCATGGGTTTGAGCGCCAGAATCCGCTCTTCGGATTCTGCCGTAAACATGTTCTGGCGGAATTTATCCCAGTGGCCGGAGGCCTCCCACAGCGCACGATCTACCAGAATCGGCGTTTTGACTTCCTGATAATCGCAGGCCTGAATGCGGCGGCGGATATAGTCTTCCACCGTGCGGTAGAGCGTCCAGCCCTTGTCGTGCCAGAACACTTGCCCCACCGCTTCTTCCTGAATATGGAACAGACCCAGCGCCGGGCCGAGCTTGCGGTGGTCGCGTTTTTCGGCTTCCTCCAACTGGTGGAGATAGGCTTGCAATTCTTTTTCCGTCGCCCAGGCCGTGCCGTAAATCCGTTGCAGCATAGGGTTGCGGCTATCGCCCCGCCAATAGGCTCCGGCGAGTTTCATCAGCTTGAATGCTTTGACATGCCCGGTGGAAGGGGCATGCGGCCCACGGCACAGATCAATGAAATTGCCTTGCCGGTAGAGGCTGATCACCTGCCCGGCGGGGATGTCGCGGATGATTTCGGCTTTATATTGCTCGCCCTGCGACTCGAAAAAACGCACGGCTTCGTCGCGATCCCACTCCTCGCGGGTGATGGGTTCGTTGCGGGCGGATATCTCGCGCATTTTGGTTTCGATGGCGGTGAGATCATCCGGCGTGAAGGGCGTCTCCCGCGCAAAATCGTAGTAGAAGCCGTTTTCGATCGCGGGACCGATGGTCACCTGTGTTTCCGGGAACAGTTCCTTCACCGCCTCGGCCATCAGATGGGCGGCGTCGTGGCGGATAATCTCCAGCCCTTGCGGCGTGGTGGGGGTGAGGATGCTGATGCGCGCATCGGCTTCCAGTCGGAAGCTCAGATCGCGCTCCACGCCATCCACTTCCCAGGCAAGAGCGGCCTTGGCCAGTCCCGCGCCAATCGACGCAGCGACTTCACTACCCGTCACGGGGGATTCAAACCGCCGTACCGAGCCATCCGGCAAGGTGACGGCTACCATAGGAGAAACGGCGAACAAAACGTCAAAAACATGAATCGCATGGTAAAAGCTTTCTGCGTCCTGTCAAGCGATGTATGGTCATTTTCCTGTTTGATCGGTCCTTCACCTCCCCCTTGATGGGGGAGGTCGGCGAGCGGCGTGAGCGTAGCGAATCGCCAGCGAGACCGGGAGGGGGTGGCGTAGAGGCAATTCACCCTCCCCCGGAATCGTAAACGATTCCGACCCCTCCCATTCAGGGAGGGGTGAAGGAGGAGAAGCATGATTGCCATTAATAGCATCTGATAAGGAGCCTGCCGATGCTGCGTGAGTGGCTGACTTACCTGCTGACCCCCCATACGCCTGAAACCGGGGCCTACCTGCGGGAGTCGCTTGCGATCGAAGCGCGGTATCGCCGTTGTCGCAAGGCATGGCAACCGCATCTGGAGCGGTGCCGACAGCAGATGGTGCAGCACATGCCGCCGGGTGGGGGGAAGGCTGTTATACTCGGCTCCGGCGCATTGCTGGATGTGCCGCTTCCGGCGTTGGCGCAAGCCTTTGCGGAAGTGTGTCTGGTGGATATCGTGCATCCGCTTTCTACACGCAGACAGGCGCGGGGCTTCCCGAATATCCGGCTGGTGGAGGCCGATCTGGGAGGAACGTCACACGCCCCCCTCCCGGAAAGCGAAGGGGCGGATTTTATCGTCTCCGTGAATCTGCTCTCGCAATTGCCGCTATGCGGAGGGGGAGCACCCACACCCAATGCACGGGCCGTGATTGAGGCGCATCTGCAACGGCTGCAACAGGCCCCCGGCACGCGGTTGCTGATCACCGACCGGTTGCGTCAATGCCTGGACCGGGCAGGAAACATCGTGGAGGAGCAGGACGCACTGCACGGCGCCACCCTTCCCGCCATACAGGAAAGCTGGTGGTGGGAGATCGCTCCCATTCCGGAACTCTCCCGCACGCATCGCTGGAGGCATCAGGTGGCGGCGGTTACGGTTTAGAGAGTGCTGTCACTGTATTGCTTGCGAGAATGCTAATTAGGGATAGACTCCAGATCTGGGCGATTCTGTGCGTTAGAATCTGGCTCTTTTTGCCCGCATTTGATGATGTATTCATAAGGTGTGAGTCCTTGCAGGGTTTTTAGGCGTTTGGCGAAATTGTATCGTATTTTCGCTTTATTCTCGCACTTCGTCCTGCATCGGATTCATCAAATTCACGTAGAAAGCTTACGCTGGAATTTGCTTCACCTCGCACTCCTCGTGCAAAAATAAAGCGAAAACACTATAGGCATTCACGAAGTTGTAGAGATGCTCCTTTAGCTGCGTGTGGTTTTCG
>JBIPLF010000058.1:0-7834 GCA_044368015.1 Rickettsiales bacterium | reverse complement strand
ATGGGATATTGCGCTGATGAAGGGAAAGCACGACCCAATCATCAGCTTTGAGACATATACGCTTATTCAGGACAAACTGCATGGCAGGGCAAAAGCTCCGGCACGCAAAGACCTGAATCAGGATTTTGTGCTACGGGGCTTTTTGCTTTGCGATTGTTGCGGTGAGCCGATGACCTCATGCTGGTCGAAGGGGGCTTATGGCAGGTATCCATATTACCTGTGCCACACACCGGGTTGTGCGCTCTATGGAAAGTCGATCAAACGGGATAAGGCCGAAGAAGATTTCGAGGAATTACTTAAAAAGCTAACTCCGGCCAGCGGAACCATTGATCTGATGCTACAGCTGATTGAGGAGGCAAAGGAAGCCCGATTGGGTAATTTTCAGGCAATCGCCGAAAGCCTTCGCCGGGAAAAGCAGCTTATCGAGCAAAAGATTGAACAACTGGTGGATCGGATCGTTGCCGCCAATAGCTCAATCATCATCTCAACCTACGAACGCCAGATCAAACAGCTGGAGGAAAGAAGGATCGTCATCGACGAAAAAATTAAAAAATGCGGTAAGGTGGATGAGAACTTTGGAAAGGTCAGTCGAACTTTTTTGAAATTCCTCCAAAAGCCGCATGAATACTGGGCTTCCGCCGACTTGATGAAGAAAAGAACGGTACTAAAAGCGACTTTTGCACGGCCGCTGGCATACCATCGAAAAGAGGGTTATCGAACTCCCGCTCTCTCGCTCCCATTCTCGGTTTTACGGGATTTTTCGGACTCCAAGTCCGGTTTGGTGGAGCCAATCGGGATCGAACCGATGACCTCAACACTGCCAGCGTTGCGCTCTCCCAGCTGAGCTATGGCCCCACACGATCTGAGGGCGGCACTATAGCCGCGTTTTCGTGCTTTGCAACCATGATTTCTGGGTTTTGTAAGGAAGTCGCTTGCCGTGCCCCTGTCACTCCGGATAGGGTAGCGTGATTCGGTGCCTTGACACTGTAATTACATTCCGTTTTGGCTCTATTTTGGGTCTTGTTAACCGCAAAAAGCGGGCTGATTTTTGAAATAGGTCGGCTATGTCTGCAAATCATCCCGCTTTTTTCGCTCAAAAATCCCTCAAAATATCCTACAAAATGAATGTAGCCACAGTGTCTAAGGATCGCAACCATGTCTGAAGATCAGGAAAAGACAGAGGAACCCAGTCACCGAAGGCTGGAGGATGCTCATAAGAAAGGGCAGGTGGTGACCTCACGCGAGGTCAGCAATTTCCTTATATTACTGGCACTGACCGCTAATGTGGTGATTGTGCTGCCCTATACGCTGCGGGAGGGATCGCAGGCTTTTATCGCCCTACTGACCGATCCGGATGCCTTCACCGGCGATTTCGGCAGCATGCAGCAGCTTTTCTGGGAGTCCTTGCGTACCTTGTCGCTGCTGCTGGTACTCCCCATTGGGCTTGCGATGGCGGTAGGGCTTGCCGCGGGAACATTGCAACATCGCCCGGTGCTTTCCTCCGATCCAGTCAAACCGAAACTGGAGCGTATTTCTCCACTCAAGGGCTTCAAGCGCCTGTTTTCCATGCGATCGGTGATGGAATTTATCAAAAGCCTCGCCAAGCTGGTGGTGGTGGGTGTGGTGGCCTACACCACCTGCGCGCCCTTTATTCCGCAGTTAGAGCTGATGCCCGCGCAGGATATTACCGATATTCTGCGCTTCACCGGAGCCGCCGCCGCCAAAATGCTGATAGGCATCTGCGCGATTATGTTTCTGATCGCCATGCTCGATTACCTGTACCAGTTTTTCTCCTTCCGCAAAAACCTGCGCATGAGCCGTCAGGAGTTGAAGGAGGAATTCAAACAGCAGGAGGGGGATCCGCATATTAAAGGCAAGCTGCGGCAGATTCGCATGGAGCGGGCGCGCAAACGCATGATGGCGGAAGTTCCCCATGCCGACGTGGTCATCACCAACCCAACCCATTATGCCGTGGCGCTTCAGTATGATACGAAAAAAATGCAGGCACCCAAGGTGGTGGCCAAGGGGCTGGACCGCGTGGCGCTGCGTATTCGCGAGATCGCCGAGGAGCACAAGGTGCCGATTATGGAGAATCCGCCGCTTGCCCGCGCTCTGCATGACAGCGTGGAGCTGGAGGATGAAATCCCCATCGATCATTACCAAGCTGTGGCAGAAATCATCAGTTATGTGTACCGTCTGAAGCGAAAGAAGGTCTAAACTGCAGGTCGGTATTGAGTATGGAGGCGAAGGGCGATAATCTCGCCTCCTTCAGGAGAGGTGTTTTATGTCCCGTATTGCCGATACCGAAACCCAGATGGGCGGTCGCGATTTTGTTCCCCGCAAACGCGGGCCAGATTTGTGGCTGATTGTGTTGGTGCTGGTATTGGCGACCGCGCTCGTGTTGCTGATTGCCGCTTATGGCAACACCATGCTGTTGGCGATTGCATTGGTGATCTTGATGGCGGCAGCAGGAACCTACCATGTGGTTGTGACGCGCCGCAATCACGATACCATTACGGCTACGGAATTTCAGAACACGCTTTTTTCATCTGTCGCGGGGCTGCGTGCGCGGTTTAACCTGATTGTACGGGCCGATGGTGCCATCAGCTATTACAGTCCGGGATATATGGAGCTGGCACGCAGTCAGGATATCAAAAACCTGACGCATCTGGATAGCTTCCTAACACCCGAACGTATTTCGCAGGAAGATGCCGATCACCTCCGCAATGCCTTGACCGCACGGGAACCGGTGACGTTGGTGAGCAGTATTTTTCATCCCAGTCAGGGGGAGGAGTATCTGCGCTTTTCGGTCTATCCGCTGCCGCGCCCCAAGGGGTTTTTTCTAATTAGTGTGTCGGATACTGAACGGCGGGGAAGCCGTCAGGACGAGGATGGGCAGCTGCAAGCCGCCATGGACAGCGTGGCAAGCCTCTATGACTATGCACCCGTGGGAGCCTATGTCGCCAGCCTTCAGGGCGAGTTACTCTATGTGAATGCCGTTCTTGAACAATGGCTTGGCTATGAATCGGGCGAAGTGCTGCGTCGGCGGATGTCGTTGTATAACCTACTGTCGCAGTCGGACGGATTCCTGACCGATCACGGCATTGCGGAGGAACATCACGGTGCCGTGCAGTTTACGTCTCAACAAGGAGACGTACGGGAAGCCGCAATCCATCATAGCCTGCTGCGTAGTGCGGAAGGCCATCCGATTGGCTATCAGGCGATGCTGATTGACGTGTCCGCAGAAAAAAAAAGCCTGATGCCTCCCGCGCCGCGTCGCTAAACGACGATTCATCGGGTATTGCCACCCTGCTGGATGCCTCGCCGCTGCCTGGGCTGGTGCTCGATACCAGTCTACGGGTGGCTGCGTGCAATGCGCGCTACAGTGAATGGCAGCGCCTCTCCCCCAACGAAACCATCGGTCGCTCCTTTCTGGAAATGCTCGACAAGCAAGATCGCGGAACGGCAGAGCATCATTTGCAGGCCTGCCTGAAGGGCGACACATCCGATGGTAGTGTAACCTTGAATCTGGCGGGCGACCACTCCACCACGCTGTCGGTGTTTTTTAGCCGCATGACAACTGCGCAGGGGCGGCAACTGCTGCTCTTCTGCGTGAATGTCACCGACACCAAAGAGTTGGAAGTGCGTTACGCCCATTCGCAGAAAATGCAGGCGGTGGGTCAGCTTGCTGGCGGCATCGCTCATGACTTTAACAATCTCCTGACGGCGATGATCGGGTTTTGCGATCTGCTGCTGATGCGTCACCCGGCGGGCGATGCCTCGTTTGTGGATATCATGCAGATCAAGCAAAACGCCAACCGTGCCGCGAATCTGGTGCGGCAGTTGCTGGCGTTCTCCCGTCGCCAGACGTTGCAGGCGAAGTTTTTGGATGTCACCGATGTGCTCAGCGATTTGAGTAACCTTATCAGTCGATTGATCGGGGAAGGCGTATCACTTTCCATTACCCATGGGCGGGATCTCGGATGGATCAAAGCCGATCAGGGGCAGTTAGAGCAGGTGCTCATCAATCTGGCGGTGAATGCGCGGGATGCCATGCATGGTGGCGGCAAGCTTTCCCTGCACACGCGGGTGGAGGAGGTGGCGGGTGTGCATTCCATCCCCGACCGCTATTTCACCCCCGCCGAGGATGAACCGCTGGCTGCAGGCAGCTATGTGGTGATTGAGGTGCGCGATACCGGCACAGGGATTCCGCGTGAATTACTCTCCAAAATCTTTGAACCCTTCTTCTCTACCAAGGAAGTAGGAGCCGGAACCGGGTTGGGGCTGGCCACCGTGTATGGTATTATTAAACAGAGCGGCGGGAATATTTATGTGGATACCGTCGCGGGTGAAGGGACCTGCTTCCTGCTTTATCTCCCACGCTATGAAGTCGCGGTTTCGGATGGAGAACCGGTGGAGGAAGAAAAACCACAGGTGGTGGATTTAACCGGACGCGGTACCTTGTTGATTGTCGAAGATGAAGCGGCGGTGCGGAGTTTCAGTGTGCGGGCCTTGCGCAACAAAGGCTATCAGGTGCTGGAGGCCGATTGTGCAGAATCGGCGTTGGAGATCATCGCTGAGCAGGGAGAGACGATTGATCTCATCATTAGCGATGTGGTGATGCCGGGCATGAACGGCCCCGCGATGGTTGCGACCATCCGCGAGCGCTTCCCGTCGCTTGGGGTAATTTTTATGTCCGGCTACGCCGAGGAGGATTTTCTGCGGGATCTCACCCAGCACGCCAACACGTATTTTCTGCCAAAGCCCTATACGCTACAGCAGCTTGCAACAAAGGTGAAGGAGGTGATGTCCTGACGGTCGGATCATGGTGCGTTAGAAGAGAGGATATCTAAATTTGGTAATATTTCACCATCGGCCGCAGTATGTCATAAAATTGTCATCGGATTACGCTATGATGAGCTTATTCAACTGGAGGTGCAATGCAGCCGTTTCTGACACAGCTAGAGTCGATCGTATCGTGCAATCCCTTTGTGGAGACGCCGAATACCGCCTATGTGACCTATGTGATCAACGAGAAGGAATCCGGCTTTGCCATCTGTCTCGCGGACGGCACCCAGCTTGCCATCTTCCCCACGCGGGACGCCGCCTATTTCACCGCCCGTCAGCACGATCTGGAGCCGTGCCACGTGCATTAGGCGCTGTGTAGGCACTGTTGTTAGATTCAGTTTTGGCTCTATTTTGGCTCTTCTTGGCTGCAAAAAGCAGGATCATTTTTGAAATAGGTTGGCTATATCTGCAAATCATCCTGCTTTTTTCGCTCAAAAATCCCTCAAAATATCCTGCAAAATCAATTTAACAACAGGCCTAGCGCCTAGGCTGCTGCTTTGACGCCTTTTTCCTTCAGCAATGCCTGTAATTCGCCGGTTTCAAACATCTCGCGCACGATGTCGCAGCCGCCGATGAATTCACCCTTCACATAGAGTTGCGGGATGGTCGGCCAGTTGGTGAATTGCTTGATCCCCTCGCGCAGTTCGGCGTCCAGCAGCACGTTCACATCCTGAAACGACACGCCGAGCTGCTGCAACAGACCCGCCACCGCCGCCGAGAACCCGCATTGCGGGAAGGAGGCTGTACCCTTCATGAACAGTACCACGTCATGGGTGTCGATGGTGTGTTGGATGGTATCAAAAGTGGGGGAGGTCATTGCATGCATCCTTTTCGTTATACTGCTTCCGTTTTTACCGCTAACGCATGGAGGGTCGTACCCATGCCGCCGCCAAGGGCATTATACACCATCTGATGCTGCGTCACGCGGTTTTTACCTGCGAATTGCGCCGAACGCACGGTGACGGCGTAGTGTTCATTATCGCCCGCGAGGTCGGTAAGGATCACCTCTGCATCCGGCAGCGCGGCGCGGATCAGGGTCTCAAGCGTGGTCGCATCCATGGGCATTACGGCGTTTCCTCTGCAATCACCCACTGCGCATCCACGGGCCGGTAAAAAAAACACTGGCGACGGTTGGTGTGGCAGGCGGGGCCTTTCTGCTCTACCTGTAGCAGGAGCGTATCGCCATCGCAATCCAGATGCATCGCCACCAGATGCTGGGTGTGGCCGGAGGTCTCTCCCTTGCGCCACAGCGATTGGCGCGAGCGCGACCAGTAATGCACCTCACCCGTGGCGAGTGTCCGGGTGAAGGCGTCCGCATTCATCCACGCCATCATCAACACGTCTTTGCTGTGCATGCATTGCGCGATCGCGGGCACCAGCCCGTCGGCGTTGAAGCGTATCTGCGCGAGGAGGGCCTCCATCATAAAATCCTTTCCATGCAGGGATTAGCGATATAAAGATGAAATCTCAAGAAGGAAACGCACCATGCCCCATCGCCATGATTTCCCCCGTCCCTCGCGTGAGGAAGCCGAAAACGCCATCCGCACCCTGCTCGCCTGGGTAGGCGATGATCCCCGCCGCGAAGGGCTGCTGGATACGCCGCGTCGCGTGGTGGATGCCTATAAGGAATACTGCGCGGGCTATGACGAGGACCCCCGCGAGATTCTGTCCCGCACCTTTGAGGAGATCGAAGGCTATGACGAAATGGTAATTCTCAAAAACATGCGGCTCGAATCCCATTGCGAACACCATATGGCGCCGATCATCGGACGGGCGCATATCGGTTATATCCCGGATAAACGCGTGGTGGGGATCAGCAAGCTGGCGCGTCTGGTGGATGTCTATGCCAAGCGGCTGCAAACGCAGGAAACCATGACCGCGCAAATTGCCGATACGCTGAACGAGGTGCTGAAACCCCGTGGCGTGGCAGTGATTATCGACGCGCACCACCAATGCATGACCACGCGTGGCGTGCATAAAACCGACACGACTACGGTGACCAGCCGGATGTTGGGGATTTTCCGCTCCGATCCGCGCACCCGCTCGGAGTTTTTAACGATCGTGGGGTCGTCGGAACTGCGGTAGGGGCGGCAGGAGGAGTAGCTCCGAACAACCCGGAAAGCATCCGGATTGTTCGGGGGATGAATGGTGGGAGGATTAGTGTATTGCCCACTCTGCACCAAGCGGACTCAATGATACGTCCGCCGGGGCAGGGTTAATGATCGGCGTGGCAAGCTTCCCGGCATCGGCTGCAACGCAGGTTTGCGTTGGATAGCTGACATTGAGCAGATTTCCTGCGGAACGCGACCATGGGAAACTTCTGTCCGCACTATTGTAACAACGGGGGCGCTCAAAATCTGTGTACCATGCGAGCCGACCCAGTCCTACTGGCCGTTTTTTCCAGAACTCTACCAGAGGCTTCATCCAGTTATCCCGGACCACCCGATGCGAAATCCCATCGCTTGAGGTCAGAATACCTGTTTCTGTTACCCATACCAGATCCGCCGTCTTTACAGGAATTTTGATGGAGACCGTGGGATCTTCGCGGAAAAACTTATTGATGTCTCGTAGTTCGTTGGTCCAACAAACTGCCGCCTGTTTAATTTGAGAAGGATCATATGAGATCGTGCAATGGCGGCTGCTCTCTGCCGGATTGTGGCCGTATACATGGATATGTACTCCCATAATGGGACGCTCCACCGCTCTTGCAAATCGATACCACCAGTTTCGACCTACTCCACCTATTCCCGTTACTAGCGGCGAATACATGGTGCCGCCAACAAATATGCGAGCCTTGTTTTGTGAGCCACGCATAATGGCATCGTAATATTGGTTGTAGTATCCAGCCGCGTCCTCAGGTGTTGGCATATGTTTTCCACACTCATATGCATTATCCGGTTCATTGAGGACAAGCCATGGGCGATCGGGAATGATGGCTGCTTTGCGTTCCAGATCCTGTATTTGTGCGGCTGTTCGTTTGCACCAT
>JBIPLF010000041.1:0-16324 GCA_044368015.1 Rickettsiales bacterium | reverse complement strand
GGGAGGGAGCCGAGGCGGTAATCCCACCCAAGAAAAACCGAAAAACTCCACAAAACTGCGACTATGCGCTCTATAAAGAGCGCCATCAGGTCGAGTGCGCCATCTCAAAACTCAAGTGCTTCAGAAGGATATTCTCACGATTCGACAAATACGCATCTCATTTCGTCGCATTCATTCACTTCGCCGCAACACTCCAATGGTTAAAGTAATCCACAACAGAGCCTAAGGTAGGTGCCTCAAGAATAAATGGAAAATACTATACAATTTCGCCAAACGCCTAAAAACCCTGCAAGGACTCACACCCTACGAGTACATCATCAAATGCGGGCAAAAAGAGCCAGAACCTTTTATCGTTAGTCCATCCCATCACAAAGTGCGACTAAACAACTACTACAGCCCCGTGTTTTTTGATCCGCGCATCGGCAAAATCAAGCGTGGAGAGTTTATCGCCATCGCGGCCAAGTTATAGCTCTGTCGATTTCGCCAAAGCCAATAAGAAAACAACAGCTAGTTCCCCTTCTTTCCGCCCTCATTCTGTGCTATGCGGGCGGTAGAAGGAGAGCACCCATGCGCTGGACTGATACCTATCGGATTGCTGAGGCTCTGGAAGAGCATCACCCGGATGCCGACAACCTGAATCTGCGCTTTACCGATCTGCGCCAGTGGGTGCTGACACTCCCCGGATTTACGGGTGCTCCGGACGGCTGCAACGAAAAAATCCTGGAGGCTATTCAAATGGCATGGATAGAGGAGCGGAAGGATTAAGATGCGACAGGAATGGGTTTTATGATGTTTCCTGAATTATGGCACCTCGGTATCTCCACATCTCTCCCCTCCCGCTTGCGGGAGGGGGAAGGGGGAGGGTGTTCTTTAAGGAAATCCCCCCACCTAACCTCCCCCCGTAAACGGGGGGAGGGACTCTGGATTGCCGCGCTCGCGTTGCTCGCTCGCAATGACGCATCAACCTCTCTTCAGGTGACATCTTAAATGCGCTTTCCAACCCTGATTGGCCTCACCGCCGTCTGCATGTGGGGGACCTTCTCGCTACTGGCCTCGCTGACGGTGCGGATTCCTCCGTTTCAACTCACCGCCATGACCTTTACCCTCGCCTTTGGCATCACCCTGCTCTACTGGCGCTGGCGGGAGGAGCATATCCTGCAAAACCTGCGTTTGCCATGGAATCTGTGGCTGCTGGGACTCACCGGACTGTTTGGCTTCCACGCCTTTTACTTTCTGGCCTTCCGCCATGCCCCGGCGATTGAAGCCCTGCTCATTATCAATCTGTGGCCGATGTTGATTGTGCTGCTCTCGGTGCCGCTGCTGGGGGTCATCCTCCGCTGGCCGCATCTGGTGGGCGCCGGGTTGGGTTTGACGGGGGTTACCCTCATCGTTACCCGCAACGGCATGCCGAATCTCTCCGCCGACCATTGGCTGGGATACCTCTCGGCACTGGGTTGCGCGGTGATCTGGTCGGGCTATTCGGTCCTCAGCCGCCGGATGGCCGCGCAGATACCCTCCCACGCAGTGGGGGCTTATTGCATGGGAACCGCGCTGCTTGCCTGGACGGTGCATGCCTTCACCGAACCAACGGTGATACCAAACCTCACCGAAACACTGGCGATTCTGGCCATGGGGCTGGGACCGGTGGGCATTGCCTTCTATACTTGGGATTATGGCGTGCGGCACGGCAATGTGGTGTTGCTGGGAGTGTGCTCCAACTGCGGTGTGCTGATTGGCACCGCCCTCCTCACCCTGTTTGGCATCACAGCATATTCCAACCAGATTCCACTCGCCGCCGGATGCATCGTGTGCGGCGCGGTACTGGCCAGCTTTGCCGACCGCCTCACCAAACGAAAGGTGGCGTATGCGTAGGTGGCTGGCAATCCTCGGTACCCTGTGCGTGCTTGCCGTGCTGGGTGCCGTGGGGGCCGGATACGCTGCCTACACGCAGTATTTCCAGAAACCGGGGCCGCTTACCACCCCTACCACACTGGTGATTGAGCGGGGGATGGGGATCCGCTCCATCAGCCTGCAACTGGCAGAAAAACGTATCATCGAATGGCCGATGCTGTTTGCCGGTATCGCCCGCGCCCTGCAAAGCCGTGGCAGCATTCAGGCGGGTGAATATGCGTTCAGCCCTGCCATGTCACCGGAAGAAATCCTCATCAAGCTCTGGGCGGGCGATGTGGTGGTGCATAAGCTCACCATTCCAGAGGGGTTGACCTCCCCGGAAATCCTCGCCCTGCTGCGTGATACACCGGGACTCACAGGAGACATGCCAACGCATCTCCCCACTGGAACGCTGTTGCCGGAAACCTATTATTACCGTCTGGGAGAAACCCGCGCCACCGTGCTGAAACGCATGGAAACCAGCCTGCAACACTGGCTGAAAGCAGCATGGGAAAAGCGCACCCCTCACCCACTCATCCACACGCCGGAACAGGCGATAACACTGGCCTCCATCGTGGAAAAGGAAACGGGACTCGCCAGCGAGCGGCCGCGGGTGGCGCGGGTGTTTTTCAACCGTCTGGAACGGGGAATGCGGCTGCAATCCGATCCGACCGTCATCTTTGCCCTCACGGAGGGGCAAACCAGACTGGATCGCCCGCTGACCCGTACGGATTTGACGATGCCATCCCCCTACAACACCTATACCACCGGTGGACTTCCCCCCAGTCCGATCGCCAATCCCGGCAAGGCCTCGCTGGAGGCAGTGCTGCATCCCGTCCCCGGCGAGGAATTGTATTTTGTCGCCGATGGCAAGGGAGGACACCGGTTTGCAAGCACTCTGGCAGAACATAATGCGAATGTGGCAGCGTATAGGAATGTATTACGTGCGGCAGAGACTAAAAAACCCTCTTTCTAGGGTTTTTGATAGACAGCGGCCGCTTTGTCATGAAGATGTAATAGTTAGCCATTATACATTCTCCTGACGGAGAATATGGACCATGTATGCGACCATGACAGCGAATATCATTCCCTCCAAGAACAGCGGCTTCCTGCATCGGGTGGTGTATCCTATCATTTTCGGCTGGTGCTTCGGTGTGTGCATCCAGTTTCTGATAGGTGCTGTGATGCTTACCAATCAGGGGGTAACGGTTAAGCGCGCCCTGTTCCGCGCCTCAGAGATTACCACCCGCCCTTACGAAGCACTCATCAACGGCCAGCATGTCGATATCACGCTCTTTGTACTTCCGGCATTTTGTGCTGCGGTGGCGCTTTTTATCCTCTTTGCCATCAATAACGACGACTTTTAGAGCACGCCCAAAGTCATAAAAATTTAACTAATATCCTCTAGATTCTTCCCATATAGCTTTGCTAGCATGCCTCGCATGTTAAATTCACTCTATACTCAACTTGCTCGCCTCTATACGCCCTTCACCGAAACCCCCTACACACTGGGAGGCAAGGCATGGCAGGCGATCAATGTGTTGTATCAAGCCGATGCGCTGGATCCGGCCTCTGCCTGGTTTACGATCACACACCGCCATGAGTTGGAACGTCTGGGACTCATGATCTGTAACCTGAATTCGTGGGCCGATGCGTCGCGCTGCAAAGCGTTTACTCCCTCGCTTGATGATATCCGCTTTACCGCAAACGAAGACGGTTACACCGTGGAACCCCTCCCCATTCTGAAGCAATATCTGGCTGCTCACCCGGATGATGCAACATTGATTCAGGAGTTGGATGCGCATGGGACAATCCGCGCCGGAGAGCTAATCTATTTATTTAATATACAATCCATTATCCATTGCGGCGATGCACACGCAGAACAGATGTATCTGGACACCTATCATGACGGAGCTTCCATTCACACTCTGGGAAGGATACGCGAATCAGCCGCCGAACAGCACACCCATTATCAGCTCACGGTGAATGCCCTGCTGCATCATATATTTCATCCGAATGCATCCTTCTCCGAAGCACTAAAAGAGGGGAAACCGCTTACATGGAATGAGTTGCAAGACCTATTTCCTGCTGCTCACGCCCACGGCATGGCATGGCACCGCTGGGATGACATACAAGGGTTATTTCTGGATGTAGAGCGCGAGATGCGCGGGGCGCTTGCAACTAACCTGTTGATGGCCAAGATTGAACAGCATGGCATTTCCATCCCGGAATTTCACGCGCGTTACATCACGGGAAAAGAAGATTACATCCCCTTCGACAGCCTCCCGGATTTCCTGAAGGAGAAGATAGAGAACATCAAGCAGGAGATTCTCCACATCGAAAAAGATGCCAAGAACCTGTTCAACTGGGGCAACCTGCCTGTTAATTGGTCGAGTTTGCAAATTGAGGCGTATCAAAAGTCAGGCATTCCCACATTGAAACATTGGGAAACCCATCCCATGCCAGAGGGATGCACGGCCTATATCCCTTCGCCTCCATGCAGCGAAACTTCTCCCTGCACCGAGGAAGCCAGCTCGTTCAGGTTACACCAACTCCCGCAGGCAACAACCCAACGCGCATAGTGCTTGCCAGAAGCCTGCCTGCTCCCCTATACAGCGCAGACTTAAAAAGCGTCGGGGAGTATCGCACACATGGCACATCTGGTGATTGTGGAATCGCCCGCAAAATGCAAAACGCTAAGCAAATATCTGGGCAAGGACTACACGGTGCTGGCCTCGTTTGGCCATATCCGCGACCTTCCGGCCAAGGATGGTTCGGTGCGCCCGGAGGAGGATTTCGCCATGACCTATGTGGTGGAAGCCGATTCCAAGCGCCATGTCGATGCGATCGTACGGGAAGCCAAGACCGCTGACTCCCTGATTCTCGCCACCGACCCTGACCGCGAAGGGGAAGCGATTTCCTGGCATGTGCTGGAAGCCCTGCGCGAGAAGAAAGCCATTAAAGCGAACACTCCGGTGCAACGGGTGGTGTTTAACGAAATCACCAAGCGCGCCGTGCTGGAGGGGATCGCCAACCCCCGCGAGCTGGATATGCATCTGGTCAACGCCCAGCAGGCGCGGCGGGCGCTGGATTATCTGGTGGGGTTCAACCTCTCGCCGGTGTTGTGGCGCAAATTGCCCGGCAGCCGCTCCGCCGGACGGGTACAATCGGTGGCGCTGCGCCTCATCTGCAAGCGCGAGGGCGAAATCGAAGCCTTCCGCAGTCAGGAATATTGGAGCATCCATGGCAGCTTCCTCACCGATTCCAAACAAAAGTTTCAGGCGAAACTCTCGGTGGTGGAAGGCGAAAAGCTGGAGAAGCTGAGCATTGGCGATGGCACACGGGCCGCCGGGCTGGTGGACCGTCTCAGAACCCTCTCCTACCGCGTCACTTCGGTAGAAGCGAAGGAAGTCCGCCGCCACCCGCAGCCACCTTTTATTACCTCTACGCTTCAGCAGGAGGCCGCCCGCAAACTGGGATTCGCCGCCAAGCGCACCATGCAGGTGGCACAGAAACTCTATGAGGGGATCGACATCGGCGGGGAAACCACCGGGTTGATCACCTATATGCGTACCGACGGCGTGACGGTGGCGCAGGAAGCGCTCGCCCAAACCCGCACCCTGATTGGCAAGCAGTTTGGTGATGCCTACCTGCCTGAGAAACCGCGTTTTTATGCCTCCAAAGTCAAAAACGCGCAGGAAGCGCACGAAGCGATCCGCCCCACCGACCTCACCCGCACGCCGGAGTCGCTGAAAGGCAAGCTCGATACCGATCAGGCGCGGCTGTACGAGCTGATCTGGAAACGCATGGTGGCGAGCCAAATGAACAGCATGGTGCTGGACCAAACCAGCGTTGACCTCACCTCTGAGGACAAAAGCGCCATTTTCCACGCCACCGGATCGGTGATGAAGTTTGACGGTTTTAAGCGCCTTTATCTGGAAGGCCGCGACGATGAGGAAGACGAAGAAGACCGCAAACTCCCCAAACTGACGCAGGGCGATACCCCCGCCTGCGAGGATGTTACCGCCGACCGTCACGTCACCGAACCGCCGCCACGCTACAGCGAGGCGAGTCTGGTCAAAAAACTGGAAGAGTTGGGCATTGGCCGCCCCTCTACCTATGCCTCCATCCTCTCGGTATTGCAGGATCGCGGCTATGTGAATCTGGAAAAGAAACGCTTCACCCCGGAAGAACGGGGACGGCTGGTCACCGCATTCCTGGAAAATTTCTTTCCGCGCTATGTGGAATATGATTTCACCGCCAATCTGGAAGGTGAGCTGGACAACATCTCCGCCGGTAAAACCGAGTGGAAAAAGCTGCTGACGGATTTCTGGGGAGCCTTCCACGCCCGCACCAACGAGGTGAAGGAATATAAAGGCTCTGATATTCTGGAAAAACTGTCGGCAGCACTCGACGCGCATTTTTTCCCGGAAACCAGTGACGGTAGCGACCCGCATCGCTGCCCCTCCTGCGCGGATGGTAAACTCAGCCTGAAGCTCGGCAAATTCGGGGCGTTTCTGGCCTGTTCCGGCTATCCGGAATGCCGCTACACCCGTCAGTTGGGCGAATCGGGCGATGCCAGTAGCGCCGCACAGGATGGCGATGCGGGCGAATACCCCAAAACCATCGGTCAGGATGCCGACGGCAAAGACATCCTCCTCAAAAAAGGCCCCTACGGGATTTATCTGGAACGGGCAGGCGAAGGCAAAGCCAAACCGGCCCGCGTCTCGATTCCCAAGGATGTAGAGCTGGAAGGATTAACCCTGCAAGGTGCACTCTCACTGCTTTCCCTCCCCCGCACACTGGGAGCGCATCCGGAAACCGGCAAGGACGTCGTGGCGGGACTAGGGCGCTACGGACCCTATCTGCTCTATGACGGAGCCTATACCCAGCTTGGCAGCACCGCAGAAGCGCTTGACATTGGGCTGGACGCTGCGATTGCAAAAATAGCGGCTAAACCCGCACGGGGAGGCAGAGGGGCCACCGTCGCTCCCTTGCGCGTGCTCGGCACCCATCCGGAAGCAGGCGGCGATATCGCAGTCTATAGCGGACGCTACGGTCCCTATGTGAAGCATGGCGCGGTGAATGCCACCATTCCCAAAACCAGCAGCCCGGAAAGCATCACGCTGGAAGAAGCGGTGGAGCTGATCGCCGCACGCGCCAGCGCCGCCCCCAGCCCCAAGGCAAAAGCCAAAGCGAAGCCGAGGGAGAAGAAGTAGCGCCGCAAGGTGCTTCCGTTACCCCTCCTCCCTGAATGGGAGGGTTCGGAATTGCTCACGATTCCGGGGGAGGGTGTCATGCTGAACGGAGTGAAGCATCTCTCCGCTTGCGTCAACCTATCTGTGTTTCGTAAAAGGAGAGATCCTTCGGGGATGCATCCCCTCAGGATGACGTCCCCCACCACCAAAACTACAGCCCCTTGAGCTTGGCGCGAATGGCGGTGAGTTGATCCGCAGGCAGTGGCACCAGTCCTTTGTCCAGCAGGTAGCCCTCCTCACCCACGGCGGCATCGGACACTAGCGCACGCGCAAAATCGGCCAGCCCCGGCACGGTTTTCATGTGCTCCTGCTTCACATACACATAGAGCGGGCGGGCAATGGGGTAGCTGCCATCGGCGATGGTATCGAAATCGGGGAGCGAGCCATTCACGCTCGCCGCCTGAATAGTAGAGCGGTTTTGCTCCAGAAAGCTGTAGCCGAAAATCCCCAGCGCATGGGAGTTGGCGAGTAGCTTCTGGATGATGAGATTGTCGTTCTCACCCGCTTCCACAAACACCCCATCCTCGCGCAGCATCTGGCAGGCATGTTGCCGTTCCTTGGCATCGGCGTAGAGACTCACGAACACGGGGAGTTTCTCGCAGGCCTTATGCATCAGCAATTCCACGAACGCATCCCGCGTACCGGAGGTCGGGGGCGGGCCGTACACCAGAATCGGCTGATTGGGGAGTGTAGGCGCAATCTGATTCCAGCGTTTGAAAGGGTTGGCAATCAGCTTGCCTTTCGCCGGAACCTGCTTGGCAAGCGCCAGAAACAATTGGCGGTCGGTGAGGGTAAATTTCGCGCCTTCCTTGCTGCTCGCCAGCACAATGCCGTCATAGCCGAGCGGTACTTCCAGCACCTGTGTCACGCCATTTTCCGTGCATCGCGCAGTTTCGGATGCGGTAATCGCCCGCGAGGCACCGCTGACATCCGGGTGTTTGTCGCCCACCCCTCCGCAGAACAGCTTCATGCCGCCACCGGTGCCGGTGGATTCAATCACCGGGGTTTTGCGCCCCTTTTTACCGAAATCCTCTGCCACCGCCGCGATAAAGGGAAATACCGTGGAAGACCCCACCACGCGGATTTCCTCCCGCGCTGCGAAGGCGGGGGTGCCAAATCCCTGAAGGGCAACACAGGCGACGGCTAAGGAAAACAGGCGTTTCATAGAATCTCCCCACGATTGATGCGTAGCGGGACGGTAGCAAAGAATCGTGCTACAGGTCAAGGTTGCGATCGCGGGTATCGTCCTCTAAAACACATTAAAGCGCTGTGGCTTATCGAAATCCGGCGGGGTGGAACCTTTGATGCTTCCTTTAGCTTCTACCTCTGCTTTTTGCGCGGTGCGGGTGGTGTCGTCCGGCGCTGCGTTGCCATGTTCTTCCGGATCGGTGGCGGCATCAGGCGTGGCGGGGGGGTGCTCCTCCGCAGGAGCGGGTTCCTTCGCCTGTTCCGCCGGTGTGGCCTCTGCATCGGGTTTCGGCGTTACTTCTTTGGGTGTTTCTGTCACCGGTTTTGGTTTCGGCGGGGCCAGCAGCTCATCGCGGGCTGCTTCGGGGTAAGGGGAAATTTCTTTCTTTAGCAACAGCATACTGATACGCCGATTCTTAGCCGCCAGCGGATTGACTTTATCGATATGCTCGCGATCGGCGGCTCCCATCATGCGCACGATGCGTTTTTCCGGCACATCGGTGGTGATCATAAAGCGGCGGCTGGCATTGGCGCGATCGGCCGAAAGCTCCCAGTTGGAATAGCCCATCGTGCCCCCGCCATATTGGGCGGAATCGGTATGCCCTGTCATGGCGATGTTGTTGGGCACCCGCACCACCATATGGGCGATGGTTTCCAGAATTTTCTTGGTGTGGGGAAGCAGCACCGCGCTATCGCTTTCAAACATGGATTCATTTTCCTGATCCACCACCTGAATGCGCAGGCCCTCCGGTGTTTCCTCAATAATAATGTTATCCTTAAACTTTTGCAGTTCGGGTTCTTCTTCAAAGGTTTTTTTCAGTTCCTCTGCCAGCTTTTTGAAGGCTTTGGACTCGTTCTGCGCTTCTTCGTCGCTCACATGGGTTGGGTCTTTCTGCAATTCACCCACGGGAGGTGCGCCAAACATAATCCCCACCGGCGAGAGGTCGGATTTTTTGGTGCCATCGACCGAAGGGCTTTCTCCCCCTTCGACACCAATCCCCATTTCGTCTTTAATCCCCTGGGTTGGGGCAAAATATTCGGAGATGCCTTCCTTCTGTTCCTCAGAGGCGGAGGAGAGTAACCATAACAGCAGAAAGAACGCCATCATCGCGGTCACGAAGTCGGCATAGGCCACCTTCCAGGCACCGCCATGCGCGGCATGGCCGCCCTTCTTGATTCGCTTGATGATGATGGTTTGGTTATCTTTCGCCATGGCGATGCGTTCCTAATCCGGTGATGGCGCATTGTTGCAGGCTTCCTCAATTTCCTTGAAGCTCGGCTGCTCGGTATGCGGAATGATTTTCCGCGCATATTCGATGGAAACCTGCGGTGCATTGCCTTTGAGATGCGAGAGAATGGCCACCTTGATGCACTCAAAATACACATGCTCGTTTTCCGCGCAGGTCGCGCAGAATTTGGCCATCGGCCCCACAATCCCGTAGGAGACCAGAATCCCGAAGAAGGTTCCAACCAAAGCCGCGCCGATCAAATGCCCCAGCACTTCCGGTGGCTCGGAGATACTCCCCATCGTCACAATCACCCCAAGCACCGCGGCCACAATCCCCAGCGCGGGAAAGGCATCCCCCAGAATGGCGATGGCACCGGTCGCCGCATGGGATTCCCGGTGATGGGTTTCCAGCTCGGCATTGATCAAATCTTCCATCTGGTAGGGGTCCTCAATCCCCATGGTCATCAGGCGCAGATAATCGCATAAGAAATCCACCGCATGATGGTTATGGGCAAAGCTCGGAAACTTAGAGAAAAGCGAACTCGCATGCGGGTTTTCAATATGCGCTTCCACCGCGAGCATCCCTTTCGCCCGCATCATTTTGAAGGTGACGAAGAGCACCATAATGAGCTCTTGATAGTCGGATTTCTTAAAGGGAATCCCCTTGAACAAGCTCTTCAGGCTTTTCATAGAGGCCTTAATCACCTTCCCCGGATTACTGATCAGGAATGAGCCAATCCCCGCGCCGCCGATGATGATAAATTCGGTGGGCTGCCACAGAATGCCCAGATTTCCTCCATGCATGGTGTACCCGCCCGCCACCGAGCCAAGTACCACAATCAACCCAATAATAAACAACATGTTTTTGCCCCATACACATGTGCATTTTGGGCAGCATGGCGCTACCCCACGCCTTCATGGTCGGGCAAATAGATAAAGTTTTCGTAAAGATGGAGGGGCTACAAAAACCTCACGGCCTTTAACACCTATGCAATATATGGCTGCTATGGTAAATCTGGACTGTAAGGAGTCCGACAGCCATGGCACAACCAAAACGCGCGCACGCACAACGTACTGCTTCCCGGTCGACGGAAAATCCTCCGCCGGTTCGTGCCGTCTCTAAAAAGAAGCGCTACGAGCCTAAGGTCGCGGATTTTATCCCCTATGCCTGTCATGTGGACCCCCACACCATCCTCACCAAGAATGGTGAATTGCTTCAGATGATTCGCGTGCAGGGATTTCAGGCTGTGGGAAGCAAACCAGAGGAGCATGACCTGCGTGCGGCAGTACGCGCGGCCCTGCTTGAGATACCCAATGATTCTGGTGTGGCTTTTTGGATACATACCACCCGTCGCGCTTCCGATTTCTCGGTCGCCGGGCAGCATCCGGACGGGTTTGCCGCCTATGCGCACCATCGCTGGCAGTCTACTATCACCTGGGATAGCAGCTTCACCAATGACCTGACCATTACTGTGGTCTGGGAAGGGCAATCGGCACGCATCCGAGAACTTCAGGAATTTTCCAGAGCCTTGTTGCCTGGCGCAGAAAAAGGGCATCGGCACCGCTATCTGGAGCAAGCTCAAGCAGAGATGGAGAGGATGATCCAAGCCTTCTGCGAGCGGTTGCAGCATTTTGGAGCGCGTCGTCTGGGGATGATTTCCCATCAGGGCGTCTATTATTCCGAGTTACTGACCTTTTTGGGCGATTTGGTGAATCTTCACGAGGTCCCCATGCCCATGCCGGTGCAGGACCTCTCTTCCTACCTGCAGAATGGGAAACTTGCCGTGGGTTTTAACGTGCTTGAGCTCCGGCATGAAGCAGGAGAAAAGACCTTCGCCACGGTATTAAGCCTCAAAGAACACAAGGAATTATCACCGAAAGCCATCGACGATATCCTCCAGCTATCCATTCCTTTCACCATTACGCAAACGCTGGATTTTATCCCACGCGAAGTGGCACTCGAAGAATTTGAAGAACCCAAATACTGGGGCGGTCTGGGAGAAGATACGCAGATTCATAAAACCACAGGCCTGAATGAATTCTATAATGCCAGTCGTGACAAACCGGTGGATTACATCCAGAGTCAAACCAGCATTACCCTCATGGCCCCCAGCATGGAGAAACTGGATGCCGCAGTGGCAGCGATGGTGCGGGCATTCCAGAATCTGGGGTTGATAGCCATACGCGAGGATATGCATCTGGAGAAAGCCTATTGGGCACAACTTCCTGGCAATTTTGAATTTCTCACACGCTTGCGACCACTGCCAACACGGCGCGCTGCGGCCTTTTCAACACTGCATCATTATGTGGCAGGCAAGGCGCGCTATAACTATTGGGGGCCTGCGGTTACGGTGTTCCCTACTGCAACCGGCACGCCATATTTCTTCAGCTTTCACCGAGAACAGGTGGGGCACACGCTGCTGCTGGGAGCAAACAACCTCGATCGGATGCGATTCCGTAATTTCCTGTGCATGGAGGCCACCAAATTTCAGGGGCGTATCCTCATCCTCGACGACGACCGAGGTGGTGAAACCATGCTGCGTGCACTGGGAGGTAAATACATCAACTTGCTGCGGGACATGCAGAGCGGCCGTGTGCATTGCAACCCCTGCCTGCTACCGGATACCTCCGAGAATCGCCAATTTCTGGCGTTTTGGCTGCGGACCCTATGCACCGTGCAGGATATCACCCTGCGACCAGAAGAAATCCAGTTCTGCAATGCGGCAGTAGAATATTTGTATAGCCTTCCGGAAGCACAACGCAGACTGAGCACTGTGTCACGTTTCTGGCAGGAGCAGCAAGCCGATGAACTGGTGGAGCTGTTATCGATCTGGCATGGCGGAGGCTCGCACGCGCTGTTTTTTGACCATCCGCATGACACCCTGCTGCTGGATCATGATTTCTGCGGGATTGATCTTACCGGGATCAATGCGCGTGAGGATATGTGCGTTCCGGTTCTGCTGTATCTGATGCAGAAAATCCGTGGACTGCTGGATGGCCGTCCAACGATTCTGGTGCTGGATGCCATCTGGCGCTTGTTCGGAAACAGTACCTTTGGTCCCCGCACCGCACGCTGGCTTGAAAATCTGGTCGCCAATAACGCCATAGCCTTCATGGTGGGTGAGTGTACGGATGACCTGATAGAGCAACCACTTCCGCATGAGTTAATCAAGCATCTCGGCACCCTTATCTGTATGCCGGACGCCGCACCTTCTGTCGCCCATCATGCCGTGTTTGGGCTGACGAGCGAAGAATACGCCATGCTGTCCCGCATGCGCCCCGAGAAAGGGCATGTGCTCGTCAAGCATGGCGGAGAATCGGTTGCAGGCGTTGTAAATCTGGGACTGCTCAACGATGTCACGGAAATTCTGGGCAATGATGCAGAAGTGTTAACCCGCATGGAAACGTCCATACACGCCACCAGCGCCGATCCGGATGAATGGCTCCCCCATTTCCAGGCCCATGGGGAAAGGAAACAGGTACATGACAACCTCTTCGCTTCCTAAACCCTATAGCTGGCGCTGGGTGCTGGCGCTGGTATGGCTCAACCTGATGCTCGGCTGGTTTGTGCAATCCACCAGCCATTCGGCAGCGGCAGCGGCTACGGGGTTTGGAGTGGATGCGGCTGAGGTCACCTTTAACGGTTGCCAGATGCTCTATAACGTGCAGTGCGACGAGGTGGACCACGCACTCTACGAAAAAGATGCCTTCAATATGGGGGTGGACCGTCTGGTTGCCAAAGTCTTTTCCTCCACCGTCTGTAAGGTAGAGGAAATCGTCACCGATGTGTTCGGGAACATGTGGTGTCAGGTGAGCGCTTACATGCTGGAACCGCTTTCGGCACTGCTCATTCTGTACATTGCCATTCTGGGGCTTGGATATGCCACCGGACTGATGCGCCTGAGCTTACCGGATCTGGCATACCGTACCATTCTAGCGTTGCTGGTTTGGGGATTCGTCACCAAGGCCGAGCTGGCGCTCGACCTGATGTTCACCTTCTACATGACCTTGCTGAAGGAAGGGCTGTACATCGTCTTTTCCTGGGGACCAAGCCTTCCCGGAAGCCCATCCTATGGCGGTGCACAGAGCGTTGAGCAGATCATGTATAATCTGGACATCGTAGCGGGCGATTTATTCAGCGGCCCGGAAGACGAAATGGTGACCATTATCGCCTCTGTGTTTGCATTGGTTTCGTCGGTGCCGGGAGGAGTGATGCTGGGGTCAGCCCTGTTTGCCGAAGGCGCGTTTACGTTTTTCGTGTTTTGCCGGACGGTGCTTTCCTACCTGATTTCCATCACGGCAATGACCTTTCTGCTAACACTCAGCCCGATTTTCATCTCTCTGGCCTTGTTTGGGGTAACCCGAAGGTTCTTCTGGAACTGGCTGGATACCATTACCTCTTTTGCCCTCCAGCCGATCATTATTTTTGCCTATATTGTGATGATGGAGCGCTACTTGAACGGCGTGAAGGAAACGATCGGGTTTGACCTGTCTCAGTTTCACTCCCTGATGGTCTGTTTTAAAATCGACGGTGTGGATAATATGATGGTTGGGAATTCGGTGATCAATGCCAACCTCCCGCAGATTTTCTTTGAACCCACCCATGCTCCACCCGAATGCGGTGAAAGTACGGTAACGGCCTTCGACTATAACTGGAAGTCAAACAGCAACTCCGAGGCGGGTCTGGAGAAGCTCTATGTGCTGGTAGTAGCAGGTTTGCTCATCGATTTCGTGACACTGGAGTTTTTAAGCATCGTGCCCGATCTGGCGCAGGAGATCACCTCCTCCGGCCGTGTGCTGCGCGTGGGTGCCAGCAGCGCCGGTTCCAAAGGGGGAGCGCTGTCGCTGCCGGGTCAGGAGATTGGGCCGTCGGTCTATGAAGGGATTGTGCAAGCTACCAGACAGGGTGGCAAGCCAGAGGATATAGCGAGGGGGGCACTTCAAGGAGCGAGAGGGGGAGTGATACAGACGTTCCGCAACCTGAACCGGTCATGATTTCACAAAATATTCACAAATTAATGTTGTACTCGGTTGGGGGAGCATTGTAAGTACACGACCTTCCCATTCACCCCAACGCAAGGAAACGCAAGATGGCAACACAACAGAATCAACAACAGGATCAACAACAGCTCTCGCCTGAGGAGCTGGCTGCGGAACGGAATAAAGAAGCGGACAAGGCTTTTGGAACGTCAGGCCTTGGCCAGCAATCGATTACAAGGCCGGAATTCACTGACATCAGACAGACCATTCATGCTGTTCGCCAAACTGTTTAGATCAATCATATCCTCATTCTTCAGATAGATAGCGCGGCCGGTGGGGTGCTCACCGCCCCACGGGCCGCAGCACATAGCCCTGACCGCGCACGCTCTGGATGGGGTGGGGCTGGCCTTCCGGTACGGCGATCTTGCGGCGCAGGCGGGTGATCTGCACATCCACCGTGCGGCTGGCGCTATCGCCGCCTTCCAGCATCAGCGCTTCACGCGGGACGATCTCCCCCGGCCGCGAGGCCAGCCGCGACAGCAGTGCCAATTCCTGCGCGGTAAGGTAAATCGGCGCGTCGCGGTGCTGCAACTGCGAGGATTGTCCGTCCCACCGATAGCCATATCCGAGCAGCAGCGGAGCGCTCCCACTCGCCTGAAGCGGCACGGCGCGGCGGAGGATCGCATCCATGCGCAGCATCAATTCGCGTGGCTCAAAGGGTTTGGTGAGGTAGTCGTCCACCCCCGCCTCCAGCCCGGCGATACGGTCGCCCGCTTCCGTGCGCGCCGTGAGCATCAGGATCGGCGTGGTGTTCCCCGCTGCACGCAGCGATGCGGCGAGCGAAATTCCGTCCTCGCCCGGCATCATGCAATCCAGCACCATCAGGTCAAACCGGAGCACGGCCAGCACGGCCCGCGCCGAGGCGGCATCGCTTACGCCGGTGGCGAAATAGCCCTGCTCCTGCACATAGCGGATCAGCAGTGTACGCAGCCGGGCGTCGTCGTCGATGATCAGAATATGCCGTTCCACGGAAACACCCTTCCTCCTGCCCTCAGCTTTGCCCAAAATAGAAAGAAAACACAAGGGCACCCCTCGTAACCCGCTTTGGCAAAAAAGCGCGAAGCAATGGATACCGAGAAAAAGCCAGTGTACATCGGGTACATGCTTTTTTGAGGAGGCTCCATTGCAAGCAGATTTGAAGTCAAAGTAGGGTTAAGAGGGGTGTCCCGCAAGATGAAAGGGGATATCTCGTGCCTAGTAGCATTCATTTTCTGCGGCAGCATTTTTCGCCGCGCCGTATTCCGGGCCTCGCCTTGTGGCTGGATGCCACCCTGCCAAGCTGCGTCACCCGCGATGCATCGGGCAAGGTGAGCCAGTGGATGGATCGGAGCGGCAAGGGAAACCACGCCGCGCAGGCGACCGGTTCCCTCCAGCCCAGCTGGGTGGAAAATGCCATCAACTCCCGCCCGGCGGTGCAGTTTTATGTCGGCGGTACGGCGAAGCTGCTCAGCGCACCCGATAGCGCCAGCATGGACTACACCCGTTTCAGCCTGTTTGTGGTGATGAAACGCGCCAGCGACATCAACAATTCCGAGCATCTGGTGGGGAAATATGCGGCTTCCTCGCCCGCCAATCAACGGGAGTTCAGGCTTCTCACCACTTCCGGCGCGGATCTGGCGCAGTTTTCCACCTCAGCCGATGGCAGCAGCACCATCATCAGTGCCAATGCGGGGACGATGGTGGTGGGCACACCCTATCTACTGGATGCGAGCTTCGATGG
>JBIPLF010000033.1:0-23314 GCA_044368015.1 Rickettsiales bacterium | reverse complement strand
TACGCCGGTGACGACTTCCGCTACCACCGTGTTCAACGGAACCTCGCCCTTTTACCTCGGTGCACGGGATGGTAGCAGCGACCCCTTCGGCGGGTATATCGGCGAATGCCTGTTCTACACCCAGTCGGCGAGTGCGCAGGCGCGGGGGCAGATTCTCAAATACCTTTCCAGCAAATGGGGCATTGCGGTGTAGGTTAGAGGGCTGTCGGTACCGTTAGTGTTATCGGTATAAGGGAGATACACGCCTGAGGCGGTATTCTTGATCGACTTCGCGGGATATCTTGATGGATGTTGGCCTGCAAACGGCATCGGCGAACAAACAACACGCCCCTCCGGTGCAACTGCAAGCCGGAGGGGCGGGAAGGATTAGGCGATGCGGGCGTTCGCAGCCTTTGCAACCGCAGCTACGGCAGAGAGATGCCCGTTAGATGGTGGTTGTTGTACATCCGGATTCGGCCTAGTACCAGTTTCGTCTGGTCCAGTTAGAGGAGGAGTAGTCGTGGTCTCAGTCCCGGTCATCTTATATCTCCGTGTATCATGAGTTAGGTTTGAAAGGCCATCCGTTCATACTAACCCAGCATTACCGTTTCATGACAAATCACAGAATGTTTGGTGACAGGCACGGGCAGTGGTAGCGCGTCATGCTCTGAACGGAGTGAAGCATCTCGCTACTTGCGTGAACCTATCCGCGTCTCGTAAACAGAGAGACCCTTCGGGGGCAAGTCCCCTCAGGATGACGCCCCCCCCCTGCCCCGTTACGCGTACAGCCGCCCCGTACCGGTGGCCAGAAAATCGCTGAGGGGAATTTCCTCCTGCTTGATGAAGCCTGTGGCGGGGAGCGTGCCCGCCTTCACCATCTCCACCACCGCGACGATGGAAGCGGCGGTCGTCCAGGAGATCGCCCGCCACAGCTCGCCCGCCACCTCCACGGGGAAGTAAGCGCGCACGAATTCGTCCCG
The DNA here is from genome assembly GCA_044368015.1 of Rickettsiales bacterium. GTDB lineage: Bacteria > Pseudomonadota > Alphaproteobacteria > Rickettsiales > RI-342 > JBIPLF01. The sequence goes on along the minus strand of JBIPLF010000033.1, from coordinate 22,355 downwards.
CGTCAGCTTGCCGGATTTCCACCCCTCCACCGCCGCATGGACATACACCACATCCTCATTCACCGGCGGTTTGGCGTTGACCAGAATATCCCCGGCCTGTTTGCGATCGGCCTTCATCAGCAGTTCGTGGAAGAAAAACCGCATCAGCTTGCAATGACCGGGATAGCGCATGGATTTGTAATTGAGTTCGTCCACCTTGCCCGCAAAGGTTTCGCACATGGTGCCAAGCCCCCCGGAGGTGGAAAAGGCTTCCAGCTTCAACCCGTTGATTACGATCGTTTCCAGGTCCTGCATGGCGGGAACCATTTTCACTTCGCCCTCGCGGATCACCTCGCAATCGTTGAGGTATTCGTTCACCACCCCTTCCGGCGACCAGTTAAACGCATAGCCCATCATGCCCTTAGGGTGACGCGGCAGGGCGCCCACGCGCAATTCGATACTGCGGAGCTTCTCAAACCCGGTGGTGAGGCTTGCCCCCACAATGCCGATGAACCCGGGAGCGAGGCCGCATTGCGGCGCCATGACACCCTTTGCCGTTTCCGCCATTTTACGAATGGCATTGGTGGTGGGGACGTCTTCCGTCAGGTCGAAATAATGTTTGCCGAGCCTGTGCGCAGCCTGCGCGATCGGCAAATTCAAATGATAGGGCAGGCAGGAGATGATCGCATCCCGACCTTCCAGCAGCTTGCTCACCACCGCCACGTCGCTGGCATTCACCGCCTGCGTGGGGACGCCCAGCCCCTCCGGCACGCGCTGATCCACCGCCAGCACGTCAAACCCCTGCTCTTTCAGCAGCAGGGCCACCAGTGACCCGACCTTGCCGAGCCCCAATACCAATACGGAACGAATGTCTGCCATCTTCATGACTCCCTGATGCGATATATGCGATTCCTCTAGCATGAGGCGGCACGCAATGCATCAGGGATTTTTTAGGGCCTACGCAACACCATCTACCTTAAATCCCGGAGGAAGATCAAAATTGCGCACAATAGAAGCGATATACTCATCATTGGACTTTCCATTAAAATGGACCGTAGCGCCAGACGTATCATAGCGCAGCGTCGGCGATGATTGGTGAATAGCCATATAACGCTGGTACAGGCTATCTGCGGCAGACGCCCCCTGTGTATCGTAAACATAACGATACGCGGTATCAAAAGCAGAACCCACTTGCCATACGGTAGCGTTCTCCTTCATACACAATGCGTGATGGATAGTTCGCAGCTCTTCAGGGTGCGCCTCCAATGCTTTTTGCAATGCTTCCTTCTGTGGATGATCCCCCACCGCGAGCCTCACTTTATCATCAAAAGACAAATCAACAGGCGGTGGGACAGTGACTCCGGCCTCGGCACAGAGCGTATCCAACAGGCCTTGCGCATCTTTGAGTGCAGCATTCGCGGTATGCACCAACTCTTCAACCGTGCGGCAGTTGATCCACTCATCAAAATAGGGCGGATTGGGTTCTGCTTGCTTGGAGGGGCATGCAATAGGGCTGGCTGACGATGAAGCGATGGGACTTGATGCCTGCTTAGCAGCTAAAATAGAATGAGAAAAATTTGAATGATGACCGATCTGCATAAACACACCTCCTCGAATTTAGATAAAAAACCCCCTCATTTTAAGCAAAACGCGTGCCATCACCCACCGCACCCCCTGTGTTTTGATAGATTATTGAAGCGCAAATGACCTTTTATTCCAATTGCGCCAATCCCTCCCACCCCCTAATCCCTCCCCTTATGCACATCATCGTGATTGGGGCGGGAGTGATCGGCGTCAGCACAGCCCATGCGCTGGCGGAGGCGGGCCATGCCGTCACGGTACTGGAGGCGGAGCGTGCTCCCGCGCAAGGTACCAGCCATGCCAATGGCGGCCAGCTCAGTTACGGCCATGCCGAGCCTTGGGCGAATCGCTCCCTACTCACCACGCTGCTGCGGGGGTTGGTGCGGCCCGATGCGCCGATCCGGCTGCATCTGCCGCTGAACCTGCCCGAAATGATGTTCGGCATGGGGTGGATGCGCCAGGCCCTCTCCCCTGCCCGGCAAGTACGCGCCACCCAACAATTATGGGAACTGGCCTGCGAAAGCCGAGCGCAGATGCAGGCATTGCACCACAGCCTCTCCTTTGACTATGCCGCGTCCGGGACGCTGCATTTGTTTCGTGATGCCGCCAGTCTGGCCCGCGCAACCCAACAGGCACAGGCGATGGAGCGGCTGGGATGCCGGGTGCAGCCGCTCTCCTCCACGGCCTGCCGCGAGCGGGAACCGGGCCTTGCGGAGGCATCCCATCTGGCGGGTGGACTCTATTTCCCGGACGATGCCATGGGCGATGCATGCGCCTTCACGGAAGCGCTCGCCACGCATCTTGGCAAGGCGGGAGTGGGATTCCGCTATGGCAGTGCGGTAACCGCCCTCGCCCACGAGGGCAAGGGGTGGCGCGTCACCGATTCACAAGGCACAGCCTATACAGCCGACGCGGTGGTGGTGGCAGGGGGAGCGGGGAGCGGCCCCCTCCTCGCCCCGCTTGGCATCCGGACGGGGATTGTCCCGGTGCGGGGGTATAGCCTCACCACCGAGATCGGCACGGAATCGGCGCTTCAGGGGGCGATCACCGATCCGGCGCGGAAGCTCGTCTATAGCCGGTTGGGCAATCGGTTGCGCGTTGCCGGATATGGCGATATTGGCCTCACGACCAACGCCACACAGGCCGACCGTTTCCGGCAATTACAACGCGATGTCGCCACCTGGTTCCCCTGGGTAGGGGATGCGCGCCCGGAATTCTGGACCGGCCTGCGCCCGATGACCGCCAGCGCCCTGCCGGTGATGCGGGAGGTGCAGCCCAACCTGTGGCTCCATGCGGGGCATGGGTCGCTCGGCTGGACGTTGGCGCTGGGGAGTAGTGCATTGCTTGCAAAGAAGCTTGCATCTTAAACCCGGTGTGGCATAGAGACGTCGCTGGTTTGGTTCTCTCCCCTGCTTACGGGGGGAGCGGATGGAGCGTTTCCGCTTTTTGTTTAGGCTAGGAGCGTGAGACGACGTGTAGTAAACCTACACGAGGTGAAACGCGACACCGCGTAAACGAAAATGGGAAATGCTCTCATGCAAACGGAAATCGGATTTTACCACCTCTCGGCCGCGCCACTGGAGCGCACCCTGCCGCGTCTGCTGGAAAAGATGCTGGAAAAAGGGCATCGCGTGGTGGTGCTGGGCGAATCGGAGGAGCGGGTGGAAGCCCTCAACCACAGCTTCTGGACCTACCATCCGCAACGCTTCCTCCCCCATGGCAGCGCCCGCGACGGATTTGCCGAGGAGCAACCGATTTACCTCTCGGTGATGGAGGAAAACTCCAACAAAGCCGATGCGCTGGTGGTGACCGATGGCCGCACGCCGGAAAGCATCGCCGCCTATGCCCGTCTGGTGGATATGTTCGACGGCACCGATGCCGCACAACTACAAAGCGCCCGCCAACGCTGGAAACAGTATAAGGAGCAGGGGCACCCCCTCACCTACTGGAAACAGAACGACAAAGGCGCGTGGGAGAAGGGCGCGTGATGGAAATAAAAATAACGTAAGGCAAGTATGCCCCCTCCCTATCCCTCCCCCCTTCGGGGAGAGGGGACCGGAGGGAGGGCCTCTCCTCCCGACGCACGCCGACCATCAGGCGCGATGATGCATCCGGTTCCCTCTCCCGCTTTAGCGGGGGAGGGATAGGGAGGGGGAAACCACTCAAACAGTACATGATATGAATCAGACTTTTCATCATTCTCCCCTCCGCCGCCCTCCCCTTTCCCCCATCCATATCGGGCCGATAAAGCTTGAAACGCCGGTGATCCTCGCCCCCATGACGGGGGTTTCCGACCTGCCCTTCCGGCGGTTGGTGAAGCGATTTGGTGTGAGTTTAGTCGTCTCGGAAATGATCGCGAGCAAGGCGGTGATTCTGGAAACCCGCAACGCGATTCGCATGGCCGCTTTCTGCCCGTCGGAATTTCCCTTCGCCGTGCAACTGGCGGGCTGCGACCCGGACGTGATGGCCGAGGCCGCCAAACTCAACGAGGATCGCGGCGCGCAGGTGATTGACATCAATTTCGGCTGCCCGGTGAAAAAGGTTGTGGGCAGCTATGCCGGTTCCGCGCTGCTGCGCGACGAACCACTCGCCGGGCGGATTCTGGAAGCGGTCGCCAAAGCGGTGAAGATTCCCGTCACCCTCAAAATGCGGACGGGGTGGGACCACAGCAACCGCAATGCGGCGGTGATCGCCAAACACGCCGAAAATTGCGGCATCCGGATGATTACCGTGCATGGGCGCACCCGCTGCCAGATGTATAATGGACATGCCGACTGGCCGTTCATCCGCAGCATCAAGGATGCGGTGAAGCTACCCGTCATCGCCAATGGCGATATTACCACCTTCGAGGATATTGATCAGGCGCTCAGCGATTCCGGTGCCGACGGGGTGATGATCGGGCGCGGCAGCTATGGCCGCCCGTGGTTTCTCGCGCAGGCGATGGAATATGCCCGCAGCGGCACCCGCCTGCCCGATCCGCCGCTCTCCGAGCAATACGCCACCGTCGCTGAGCATTACGACGCCATGCTCTCGCTTTATGGAACCATCGAAGGCGTGCGCGTGGCGCGCAAACATATCGGCTGGTACACGAAGGGGCTGCGCGCCTCCGCCGAATTCCGCCACCGCTTTAATCAGATCACCGATGCAAGCGCGGCGCAGGAGGAATTACGCGGTTTTTATGAGGAAAGGCTGGGGATAGGGCAGATTCATGGTTGCATCCGGCGGTAAATGGCATAGGCTCTCATTATGACCCTCACCCAACTCGGAACACAGGTCGGACTCCCCGCCTCGCCGGAAGTGGCGGTGCTGGAGCGCGTGGGCAATCCGCACCCGGATGCGCCCTATCTGATCCGCTTCACCGCGCCGGAATTTACGTCGCTGTGCCCCATCACGCAGCAGCCGGATTTCGCGCATCTGATGATTGACTACGCCCCGCGTGACTGGATTGTGGAAAGCAAATCGCTGAAGCTGTTCCTCGGTTCCTTCCGCAACCATGGCGCCTTTCACGAGGCCTGCACGGTGGCAATCGGCAAGCGGATCATCGCGGCGATTGAACCCCTCTGGCTACGCATTGGCGGCTATTGGTACCCTCGCGGCGGCATGCCGATTGACGTGTTTTTTGCCTCCGGCGAACCGCCAAAAGGGTTGTGGATTCCCGATCAGGGAGTGGCAGGGTATCGGGGGCGGGGGTAGCGCAGGGTTCAGGATTCGGGATTCAGGGGTCAGTGATGCGTTTTCTGAACTCTGACGGCCCGCATCATGCGCGTCGTCATTGCGAGGAAGGCGAAGCCGACGACCCGCTGCGCCAGCGCTAGCGCGGCGAGAGCAATCCAGTCCTTGTCAATTAACTGGATTGCCGCGCTCGCGTTGCTCGCTCGCAATGACGGAGACAAGACTGTTGCGAAACCCTGAATCCTGACCCCTGAATCCCGAATCCTGCCCCCCGATCAACCATACCTGCCCGTAATATAATCCTGCGTTTGCTGGTGGCGGGGATTGGTGAAAATTTTGCTGGTGGCGTCGTATTCCACCACCTTGCCCAGATGGAAAAACGCCGTGCGCTGCGACACCCGCGCCGCCTGCTGCATGGAGTGGGTGACGATGAGAATCGTGTAATCCTGCCGGAGTTCGTCGATTAGCTGTTCCACCCGCGCCGTGGCGATGGGGTCAAGCGCCGAGCAGGGTTCGTCCATCAGAATCACTTCGGGACTCACCGCAATCGCCCGCGCAATGCACAACCGCTGCTGCTGCCCACCGGAGAGGCTCGTACCCATTTCGTTCAGGCGGTCTTTCACCTCCGCCCACAGACCCGCCTGCGTCAAGCAGCGCTCCACCCGTTCGTCCAGCTCGGCCTTGCTGCGCGTGAGTCCGTGGATGCGCGGGCCGTAAGCCACGTTATCGTAAATGCTTTTGGGAAAGGGGTTGGGTTTTTGAAACACCATGCCAATCCGCGCCCGCAGCTTCACCACATCGAGGTTCGGCGCATTGATTTCCGTCTCATCCAGCCGGATGCTCCCCTCCACCCTGCACCCCTGCACCGTATCGTTCATGCGGTTGATGCAACGGATAAAGGTGGATTTGCCACAACCAGACGGGCCGATGAGAGCCGTCACCTGTTTTTCTTCCACAGCCAGCGTGACGTCAAACAACGCCTGCTTCTCACCGTAGAAGACGTTGACCTGCGAGGTACTGAGTTTCGGATTCGTCATAACCTATCACCTAAACATTACGGTTCCCCTCCCCCTGAATGGGGGAGGGTTAGGGAGGGGGTGATCCTTCATTGTGCCACCCTCCCCCTATCCCCCTCCCATCAAGGGAGGGGGGAAACGGCCTCACAACACCCTTCTACCACCGTTTTTCAGCGCGCATGCGTATGTATACGGCCAGCGCATTGATCGCCACCAGAAACGCCAGCAGCACCAGAATCGCCGCTGATGTTTTTTCGGCAAAGCCCAGTTCCGGACTATCGGCCCAGAGGAAAATCTGCACCGGCATGGCGCTCGCCGGTTGCAGCACGTTGCCGGGAATATCGGCAACAAACGCCACCATGCCGATCATCAACAGCGGCGCGGTTTCGCCCAGCGCCCGCGCAATCCCCAGAATGGTGCCGGTCATGATGCCGGGCAGCGCCAGCGGAATGGCGTGATGCAGCACCACCTGCACGGGGGATGCCCCCAGCCCCAGCGCGGCGTCGCGGATGGTCGCGGGCACCGAGCGCAATGACGCCCGCGTGGTGACAATAATCACCGGCAGGATCATCAAGGCGAGGGTCATCCCCCCCACCAGCGCCGAGGAACGCGGCAATGCGAAAACGTTGATATACAACGACAGCCCCAACAACCCGAAAATGATCGACGGCACGGCGGCCAGGTTATTGATATTGATCTCGATCCACTGCGTCAGCCGGTTTTGCGGCGCGAAGGATTCCAGATACACCGCTGTCAACACCCCGGTCGGGAAGGCGAGCAGAATGCAAACGAGAATGGTAAAGAGCGAGCCAACGATACTCCCCAGCATCCCCGCCTGTTCCGGTTCCCGCGAGTCGGTGCGGCGGAAAAACCCCGTATCCAGCTCGCGTTCCACCATCCCTTTGGCGCGTAGACTCTCCAACCAGCCGATCTGTTGATCGCTCACCTTCCGTTCGGATTCCGGTAAGGAACGGTCGATTTTCCCCTTCAGATACAAATCGGCATCCGCCCCCACCGGCAGGCGGAAAGACTTGCTGCTCCCCACCCAATCGGGATGCAGCATCACCTGCTCGCGCAGGGTATCGGCTGCGGACGCGCTGATGAGTCCTGTTAATGTGCGCTGCTCAGAACGGCTGGTAACCTCTGGAAAAAGCGCTTTTATACTGCGCTTGGCAAGCTTGGCGTAATCGGCATCTGAAAGGGCATCTGCGGGCAGAAGCTCCGGGTCCAGCATCACCTCCATCACCAGCACATGGCGGTAAAAGCCGGGAATCGCCCGCGAGGTGATACTCCCCAGCAGCAAAACCAACAGCAGGCAGGCAAACAGCACCGCCGTCCGTCCATACCAGCGGAACCGTTGCTCCTTGCGGTGCCGACGGCGGAGGAAACGCTCCTGATGCAGCCCATCCTGAGGTGTGGGAGTCTGCGCAACACTCAGCACACAGCACTCAGCACTTGCAGGTGGCACATCCACCACCACGGGCATACTCACCGCCGCACGCTGCACCCTAGCCCCCATATCGCCTCCGATAGCGCTGCACAAAACGTTGCGCGAGAAGATTCGGGAATAACGTAATGAAAAACAACGTAAAGCCCAGTGCAAAGGCCGCCAGCGTTTTGGGACTGTCAAACTCCTGATCCCCCACCAGCAGCGAGACAATCTGCACCGTGACGGTGGTCACCGATTCGAGCGGATTAAGGGTGAGGTTGGCCGCCAGTCCCGCTGCCATCACCACGATCATGGTTTCGCCCACCGCCCGCGACACGGCCAGCAGCACCGCGCCGATAATGCCGGGAAGTGCTGCGGGCAACACCACCTGCTTGATGGTTTCCGATTGCGTGGCCCCCAGCCCCAGCGAGGCGTCGCGGAGCGCCTGCGGCACGGCATGGATGACATCGTCGGAGAGCGAGGAAACGAACGGCACAATCATCACCCCCATCACCAATCCCGCCGCGAGCGCGCTTTCGGCATCCACGGTCACGCCAAGCGACATCCCGGCATCGCGCAGGAAAGGTGCCACCACCAGCGCAGCAAAATAACCATAGACTACGGTGGGGATGCCCGCCAAAATCTCAAGCGATGGTTTAGCTATCGCCCGTAAGGGTTTGGAAGCGTACTCGGAAAGGTAAATCGCGGTCATCAGCCCCACCGGCAGCGACACGCACATGGCAATGACCGTAATCAGCAGCGTACCGGCAAACAGCGGCACCGCACCGAAAGCACCGCTGCTCCCCGCCTGATCGGCCCTAAGTGCGGTTTGCGGGCTCCACTGCGTACCAAACAGAAACTCCCAGAAGGGCACATGGGTGAAGAACCGAAACGCCTCAAACGCCACGGAAAGCACAATCGCAGCGGTAATGGCAATGGAAAGCAAGGCGGTGGCGAAAATCCCCAGACGCAGCATCCGGTCCACATGGTCACGGGCGGGAAAGGCCCGCGTGATGCGCCCACCGCTCCACACCAGCCCCACGAGACCGGAAGTGGCAATCAGCGGCAGAGAAACAGCGCTCGTCACACCCAGAGCCAGAAGCCCCGCCCACACCAATAGCGCGGGCAGCGCACTCCACACCGCAACGAACATGCCGTGATGCCGGGGCAGGGAATGCATCCGCCCCGCGACATCCGGCAGCCGGGCCAGCGCCGAAGCCCGACGGTAGCCCAGCCAGAATCCGCAGCCTGCAAGCAGAAAAACCAGTATAGTATTTCCCATTTATCCCCGCACTTTGTCCTGCATCGGATTCACCAAATTCACGTAGAAAGCCTACGCTGGAATTTGCTTCACCTCGCACTCCTCGTGCGAGCATAAAGCGAAAACACTACCGCATCCACGCTCCGTTTGTGCATTGCACCATTGGCGCGCTTCTTGACCGATTTAAACGCGAATGTCAAAGGGGAAGTGGAGGAGAGGCCGCGCCCCTCCTCCAAACAGGATTGTAATTATTATTACGGCTTATGAGCCAGACCACGTGCCAATCTTTTTCCTTTCTCCACCAAGCTCAACTTGTCAAATTCACCGTACGTGGAGCCCGATTGATAATCTATAGCAGCTTCGGCATACTCACCAGCGAACCCACCCAGCCCCAGTTCGCCAGTGGCTCCCATGGCCCCCAAAGCCTTCTTCGCCTCATATGACGCCTCCGTCTCGTAACCGGGACCATTTATATGGTGATCATTGAGATACGCGGCCAAAGCTTGCACATACTCAGTCTGAGCTTCATCCTGCCTAGGTGTATTCCATTCCGACCAACGCTTCACCATTGTCTTTCCTTTCAAGTTTTAGAGTGAACCGAGAAAGACATAGACGACACGACGATGACGCTAAGATGTCCGTTTTATTACAAATACATAAAATTTAGGCCGCACAAGGTAGACTCGCCCCCACCGCATCCCCGATACTCGCAAACCCATCCCGGCGCAGCAACTCCGGCAGCCCAGAGAGGATGCGACTCACCACGCCCGGCCCCTGATAAATAAAGGCCGTGTAGAGCTGTAACAGTGAGGCTCCGGCACGGATTTTGCGATAGGCATCCTCGGCGGAAGCAATGCCCCCCACCCCAATCAATGGCAACTGCCCCTCCGTCATGCGATAGGCATGGGCGAGCAAGGCGGTGGAGGCCTCAAACAGCGGCGTACCGCTGAGTCCTCCGGTTTCCGCAGCGTAACAACTACGCAGGCTGGATGGCCGGGCGATGGTGGTGTTGCTGATGATTACCCCATCCACAAAAGGCCGAGCCGTGGCGATCAGCAATTCCAGCTCATCCAGCCCCATATCGGGCGCGATTTTCAGCAGCATCGGACGGGTGAGGTGCGTTTCCGCCACCAGCTGCTCGCGGCGCTCCTGCAGGGCGGTGAGTAACTCCTTGAGCGCCCCGCCATGCTGGAGGTTGCGTAATCCCGGCGTATTGGGCGAGGAAACATTCAGCGTGATGTAATCGGCATGGGGGTAGCAGCGCTCCAGACCGATGCGGTAATCCTCAATGGCGTCCTGCGATTCCTTATTTTTACCGATATTGGCACCCACAACCCCCGGTTTACGGGCGCGCTCTAGGTTGGCGCAGAAGGCGTCGATCCCGTGATTGTTAAACCCCAGACGGTTGATGATCGCCGCGTCCTCCGTCAGCCGGAACAGGCGGGGCGAGGGATTCCCCGGCTGTGGATGCGGGGTGACGGTTCCCGCTTCCACAAAGGCAAAGCCTAATCGTAGTAATCCATCCACGCACTGCGCATTTTTATCAAACCCCGCCGCCATGCCGAGCGGATGGGGAAAACTCAGCCCCCATAGCTTTTGCGCCAGCATGGGCGAGGCCTTGGGCACCGGACAGCATACCGGTGAGCGGCCATAGGCCCCGCAGGCATGGACCGCCCACCGGTGCGACGCCTCCGGCGGCAACAGATGAAGAAAACGCGTCGCAAGAGAGGTCATGGATTGCATAAAGCTATTGCTCATCGGTTAGGGGACTGCTAAACACATGCTGTAGCAGTCTTTGAGTGGACCCACAATATCTTGATATGTTCGTAATCTCACGCGTTCCCTTGACGGAAGTCCGTTCCGCTCGCACCGAGTGGAAAAGGGGGATTGCGGCCGGAATCTGCCTCTCGTTGTTGGCCGGAAACCTCTCGGCGACAGAGCCAGCCAATGAGGTAGGCGATCTGGGAGAAGTCGTTGGTAGTGTGGGTGGCGTGCTGGACGGGCTGTTCGGCTCTCCAAAGGAGGTGCACGCACCTGCGGATGCATCTGCACCTGCGACAGAGCCTCCAGCCGAAGAAACCCCGCTGGCCAGCGAAACGCCCCCCCCTGCGGGAGCAGCATCGGACGCGGAAGTCACCGATCTGCTCAATGATATCCAAGCGCCAAGCCCTATGGCGATCGACACACTGGAACCGCTGCCTCCGTCATCGAAAACCGCCGAAACGCTGCCAGAACCCGCGGCAACACCCCCCCCCCGTGAGACACCGGAACGGGTTGCTGAACCTCAAGCCCCCTCTCCTCCGCCTGCCGCCGCCAAAGCCGCGCGAATTGTTGAGCAGACGCAGGCCGCAGAACAACCGCAGCCACTGCCTGCTCAACCGGTTGCCTCTCTGTCGCCCGCACCGGACGCCACATTGGGCGATACGGTGCAACCACTTCGCCTGCCCGACCGGTTGAAGGCTCCCGTAGCAGAAACGCCTTCTTCCTATCGTGCCGCCACCGCCGTGCCTCCGGTGCTGGATGCCATTCCACTGCCCGCAGAAACCACGCCGGAAGTGGGTCCTGCCACCCATGTGCTCGATGCCGTTTCGACGCTGGAGGAACAGTTGGCAAAGCGAGTGGTGTTGCCGAAATTTCCGCTGGAGGATTTGAATAAATTTCCGGCTGCCAGTGAGGTGCAGCCCGCTGCCCTTTCGCCGAAGCCTGCCGATCCCGTTGCCATGCTGGATGAACAAACGATCCTTTCCAAGGTGGCACGTTCTCCGGTGGTGATCGCAGCATCCGACACGAAAGACCCGCTTCTTTCCCCTGTTATTCCGGTGCTGGGGCTGACTGCACCTCCCGGCGAAGCACATTTAAGCGCCACCACCAAAGCGCTGTTCAAAAATATTCCCGCGGCCCTTGATACCGTCCCGGAAACGTCACATGTGCCCATTGGGATTCAGCGGGCAACGGAACATCTGTCCTATTTTGACCCCAATGCCCCCAAACCCGCGGCCGGTGAGACTCTGGGCAGTGTAGTGGAGGTGAGAAGCGATGAAATCTCCACCTATGAAACGCTGCAAAAAGCCTATGACGCACTGATGGCCGGGCAACGAGAGAGTGCGGCGGCGCTGTATCGCACCATTTTGAAAGCCGACGCGAAGAATATCCATGCCTTGTTTGGTCTGGCCACCACCTATCAGAAGGATGGTAGACGCGACGAAGCACGTGACTATTACCAGCAATTACTGGCGATTCAGCCCACCCATCGCGACGCCCTCAATAACCTGCTGGTGCTGGCCAGTGAGGAATCCCCGCAGCAAACGCTGGAAGAATTGGCGATGCTTGCGCAACGCAACCCCGATTTCAGCCCGATCCCAGCACAAATGGCAATGATCCTCAACAAGCTGGGTAAGCCGGATGAAGCGGTAAAATACATGGCAAAAGCCATCCGTCTGGCTCCGGACAACCTGCTCTACCGCTATAATCTGGCGATTATTCTGGATCGCTCGCAGCATTACGCGCAAGCAGCCAAGATGTACCGCGAGCTGCTGAGTGCCGCCGAACGCAACTCGCTTACCCTTCCGGCACCGGAGGATGTTATTCACCGAAGGTTAACGTTTCTGGAGTCTAAATTGGCTTCGTAACCTGCCCGGCGATTCCATGTTCCGGAGCAGCAACCGGGAGTAACTTCAATGGACATGATGCAACTGATGGTAACGGCCCTGAAGAATGGGGCGTCCGACCTTCACATTACCACGGGGAATTCCCCCTATCTGCGCATCAATGGCGACATGAAGCCGATGCAGCTTCAGCCCTTCACCAGCGATCAGGTGAAGCATCTGATTTACGGACTCATGACCGACCATCAGCGTTCGGAATATGAGCGCGATCTGGAACTGGATTTTGCCATCACCATGGGAAATGACGCCCGTTTCCGGGTGAATGCCTTTAATACCATCAGTGGACCAGCCGCCGTGTTGCGGAGCATTCCGGTGAAAGTCAAATCGCTGGAAGAGCTCAAAGCGCCGGACATGTTCAAACGTCTGGCTGGACTCCATAAAGGGTTAGTGCTGGTCACTGGTCCCACAGGATCGGGGAAATCCACCACCCTTGCCGCCATCCTCAACCACGCGAATGAAACCCGCGAGGCGCACATCCTCACCGTGGAAGACCCGATTGAGTTTCTGCATACCTCCAAGAAATCGCTCATCAATCAGCGCGAGGTCGGCAAAAGCACCCTCGGTTTCGCCAACGCGCTGAAGAGCGCCCTCCGGGAGGATCCCGACATCATTCTGGTAGGGGAGATGCGGGATCTGGAAACCATCCAGCTAGCCCTTACCGCCGCCGAAACGGGCCATTTGGTGATGGGGACACTGCATACCAGCTCTGCCCCTAAAACCGTAGACCGGATCATCGACGTGTTTCCGGAGAACAGTAAAGGCGTGATCCGCGCCATGCTCGCCGCCTCCATTGAGGCCGTGATTACGCAATCGCTGATCAAAAAACGCGAAGGCGGGCGAGTGGCAGCGCATGAGATTCTGGTAGCAACCCCCGCCATCCGCAACCTGATCCGCGAGGATAAAATCCACCAACTCCCCTCCATGATGCAGATCGGTAGTAAATACGGGATGCAAACCATGAAAGACGCCGTACACGGCCTGCTGAAAGACAATATCATCAGCGACGAGGAAGCCAAAAAAGTGCTGGTGAGCGGCTCGGAAGAGGAATCGCAAACCAATGCCAATAACCAGCAGGCGGCGACAACCGGACCACAACAGGCTCCCATGGGACCACGTGGCCCCCGCACCGGGCTATCGGGAGGGTTTTAGATGGCACTCTCCCAACGCTTCCGCGAATATTTACAGAAGATGGTGGCTGAGGAAGCCTCCGACCTCTATCTCACGGTGGGGCTTGCCGCGCAGATTCGCCTCTCCGACGGGTTGCTCTCCATGGGGGAACCACTGACGGACGAAGCCATCCACGCACTCATCCGGGAGATGCTCAACCCGGAACAACTGGCCGAATATACCGAGAAACTGGAATATAATTGCTCGCTTACCACGCCGGAGAAGGGACGCTTCCGGGTGAATGTCTTTACCCAGCAGCAGCATCCGGGGATGGTGATCCGGCGCATCAATACGGTGATCCCCAGTGCCGAGGAAATTGGTCTGCCTGCCGTGTTCACCTCTCTGATTATGCGGCATCGCGGGCTGATTCTGGTGGTAGGGGCGACCGGTTCCGGGAAATCGACCTCGCTCGCCGCAATGCTCGACCATCGCAACCGCCATTCCAGCGGGCATATTATCACCATCGAAGACCCGATTGAATTTGTGCATGAACATAAGGGCTGCATCATCACGCAGCGTGAGATCGGCATCGACACCCATTCCTATCACGATGCGCTGAAAAATGCGTTACGCCAGCGTCCCGACGTGGTGCTGATCGGCGAAATCCGCGAGCGCGAAACCATGGAGCACGCCATTCACTTTACCGAAAGCGGGCATTTGTGCGTGGCGACCATCCATGCGCGCAATGCCTCTCAGGCGATTGAGCGGATTATCCACCTGTTCCCGCATGAAGAGCATCCGCCGCTTTTGTACAACCTATCACTGAATCTGGCGGGGGTGATTTCGCAGCGGCTGGTGCCAAACCTGCGCGGCGGGCGGTCGCTGGTGGTGGAATCGATGCAGAATGAGGGGATCATCACCCGACTGATTGAGGAAGGCAGGGTGCGCGAAATTAAAGACGCGATGGAAAAAAACCGCGATATGGGCATGCAGACCTTCGACCATGCGCTGGTGGAACTGGTAATGAAGGGCGAGATCAGCGAGGACGTCGCACTCTCGCAGTCCGATAGCGAAGGCAATATGCGGCTGCAACTCAATCAGTGGAAAGCCGGTGGCAGTATGCCATCCGCTGCCGCCATGCCGACCTCCTATGCCATGCCCACGGCCCCATCCGATGACGCCCCACAAAGCAAGCATCTGAGTGCGTGGTAACGAATCGCTCTGAGAGTCCCAGTGGGAGAGGCGTCATCCTGAGGGGCTTGCCCCCGAAGGATCACTCCGTTTGCAGAACGCGGATAGGGTGCACAAGCGGGGAGATCCTTCGCCTTCGGCTCAGGATGACGGCCCTCTCTCCGGAGCCAACATGGCTCCCTTTTGGGTGGGTCATCGCGAAGAATCAGCCGCCAAACCCAAGCCAACTCGTCACCGCAGCAACCGGCCCCTGAGGCGTTGCAGCAGGCGCGGAGGGATGTGGAACGTCGTCTCCGCCGGTAACCCCAAGATTACCATTCGTGGGAGCAGCAGGTGCCGGGCCGGCAAGTTTCTGCACTTCGCCGAGGAACCAGGTTGGATCGTAAGCTCCACCTCCGACCCCTACCATTCCCAATGCCCCCAATACAAAGTTAGTCGTTCCTTT
This sequence comes from Rickettsiales bacterium, assembly GCA_044368015.1. Classification (GTDB taxonomy): domain Bacteria; phylum Pseudomonadota; class Alphaproteobacteria; order Rickettsiales; family RI-342; genus JBIPLF01. The sequence continues at coordinate 7,009 of JBIPLF010000033.1, read as the reverse complement.
CACTACCGCACTATTAGGCAATAGACTGGAAACTTCCCCCGCTTTCGCAGGATCATTTGCAAGGACATAAATCTGATCGGTCGTGATGCCACTACTCACCAGTAATGTCTCAAGATAAGGTATCGATGCTCCGATGCTTTCTCCGGTGATGTTTGTGGTTTCATTGGCCGCATGGAAGAGATAGCAAACCGCCGCGATTTTGGCCTTATCTGCATCCGGATAGGCGGTAAGCAGTGCTTCGCTCGTTTCTTCAAAGCCGTATAGCTTGTGCATAGGTGGCTTGACACTCCCAGCATTCAACACGTCATACACTTGCTGGCTGTAGCTTGTGACAGAGGCAGCTTCGTCAACCGTTGCTGCGGCTTTAATCGTCTGGTAGTCTCGTGCAAAGGCTTGCTCATTATCGCCCCACCCACCTGCGAGGAAGGAGTTGTAATGTGACCGCTCATCGGTTCCCCATCCGATTGTCCAGGAAGAAAGATTGTCCAACGCATCCTGTAATCTATCTACCTTCAGCGCCGCTGCAATCTTCTGGATAGAAGCAGAATCACCAGCCAGCGCGTTGAGCGCCTCAACATCCAGTCTATTGTCCCCATTCTGTACCGCCGCCAGCAGATGTTCACGATAATCCGCTGAAGGAATGCCTTGCCCGCGTAATGCTTCGCCTACCGCTCCCATAGCGCGAGCCACTTCCCACCCCAGTCCAGCATCCTTGGCCCAATAGAGGATATCGGCGTCAAACCCTTGGACGATTTGAGTGTAATCGGCCCCAAATGCCTTAGGGTCATTGCCAGTCCAGCTATTATAGCTGCTGTGATTCAGGGTTTTTTCAATCGGACCTACGTACGCCGGGTCGCTCCCGTCACCTGTTATCAGGGGCAGCATCTCGTGGATTGCATTCACATCCAAAGCATTTTGCTTGACCGCTTCTGCCAGATGGCCCTGATAATTCGCACGACTAAACCCACGATTTTCCAATTCATTGGCCACGGGCATTAAGGCAATTGCCTGCTCAACGGTCAGACCTTGCTCCAAGACCAGATGGGCGACAAGATCACGCAGTGTGTTGCCACGCGATACGCCAGATTTTAGGGTGAGGAGGTCCGCGGCATCTATATCCAGCGCGGGAACAGATTCATTTGCAGTCAGAGCACCCTCAAGCACGATATGTTTTACCAGATCTTCCGAAAGGGCATTGTTCCATCTGCCATAATTTGCAATGTTCTGGGTAATAAATTCCAGAGCATTTGCATTGTTCGCAATAAGACTCAATGGCAGTGTTTCGTGCCCGATGATGTCATTTATTTGCCCGGTCACGGAAGAGGGATCAATACCTGCTGTTTGCAACGCAGCATAGATCTTGGCACTATCCGACAGCAGAATCGTTGCCTCAGAGGCATCCAGTGGTAACTCCGAAGTGTCGGCTATAAAATGCTCAAACCCTTCCACATCTACACTCGTGGAAACAGTGCCGCTACCCTGCAAAGATGAAATATCCGCAGCAATATCCCACACTCCATTCACTGGCCCCGTCACCATACCCTCACTCCCTCTTTCTACCGTTTTGAGAATTTCCTATACCCTAGCATTCTACCATCTAACAATCCGTTAACAAGTTATGGTTATGTGACAAACACCGGTAACATGGCGTTGCCCTCATTGCGAGCGAGCCACGTGAGCGCGGTAATCCAAAGTCCCTCCTCCTGTTTACGGGAGGAGGTTAGGTGGGAGGCATTCTTTACAGGACACCCTCCCCCGTCCTTTATGGCAGTGCCCCAAACCCGCAAGCAGAAGGGGGAACGCTCGTGGATTGCTTCTCGGCTGCACCTCCCCGCCATGACAGGTTCCGTCTTGCCTCTCCTGTTGCTCTGCTCTACAAACGGGGTATGAACAGCTCCTTTCCCACCCCCAAACCGGGGATTCTGGACATCGCCGCTTATGTCGGCGGTAAGTCGAACATTGAAGGGGTGAGCCGCATCTGCAAGCTCTCCTCCAACGAAAATCCGTTTGGGGCCAGCCCCAAGGTGGTGGAGGCGCTGCGCGGCCTGCCCGAAAAGCTCCACCGCTACCCCGATGGCGGGGCAGTGGCCGTGCGGCAGGCGATCGCCGATGCCCACCGCCTACCAGTGGATCAAATCCTCTGCGGCGCCGGGTCGGACGAGTTGATCGGCCTGCTCATCCATGCCTATGCGGGCACAGGTGACGAGGTGCTGTTCAGCGAGCACGGATTTTTGATGTACCGCATCTACAGCCAGAGCGCGAACGCTACCCCCGTCACGGCTCCGGAAACGGGGCTGCGCACCGATGTCGAAGCGCTGCTGAAGGTCGTCACGCCACGTACGAAAGTCGTGTGTGTGGCCAACCCCAACAACCCCACCGGCAGCTACACCACGCGGGAAGAACTCCATTATTTGCGGGAGCGCCTCCCCGCACACATTCTGCTGATGGTGGATGCCGCCTACGCCGAATATGTGGAGCAACCCGATTATACCAGTGGCGAGGAGTTGGTTGCCGCCACCGAAAACACCGTGATGCTGCGCACCTTCTCCAAAATCCATGGCATCCCCGCGCTGCGACTGGGCTGGGCCTATGCCCCTCCCCGCATCGCCGATGTGCTGCAACGTGCCCGCAGCCCGTTTAATGTCTCTACTGCGGCGCAGATCGCGGGGATCGCCGCCTTGCAGGACCCGGAGTTTGTGGCAAAGGCTCGTGCTCATAACAATGCATGGCTGGGGAAACTTTCCGGGGCGCTCACCGCTCTTGGGCTAACCGTGCATCCGAGTGTCGGGAATTTCCTGCTCGTCACCTTCCCCGGCGGCAAGGATCAGGCTGAAAAAGCCAACGCCCATCTGCTGAAGCACGGCATCATCGTGCGAGCAGTAGCGGCCTATGGTCTGCCCGCGAGCCTTCGCATCAGCATTGGGCTGGACGCGGAAAACGAGGCGGTGATTGCCGCGCTGACGGAGTATCTGCGATAGCTTAATTCCTCCCCCCGCCTGCGGGGGGAGGTTAGGAGGGGGGTGTCAATCTATGTGTCTTGTTTCTAGACCCCCCCCCTCCCTACCCCTCCCCCGCAAGCGGGAGAGGGAACTTTGCCTCTCCCTCCTAACCGGTATGGAATAGCATGGGCCGTTACCTCCTCCGCCGCTTGTTGTTTATTATCCCCACGCTGCTGGGCGTGATGCTCCTCAATTTTGTGATTGTGCAGGCCGCTCCCGGCGGGCCGGTGGAGCGGATGATCGCACAGTTGAAAGGCCATGGATCCGACGCCACGGCGCGCTTCGGCCAGATTGGTGAGGCAGGAAGCGCCAGCGCCACGGTCGGCAGCCACGCCACTAACACCCACGGGCTACCGCCGGAGTTGATGGAGCGGCTCAACACCATGTACGGGTTCGACAAACCTGCGCATGAGCGTTTCCTCCAGATGATCGGAGATTACGCCACGCTCGATTTCGGTGAGAGCTTCTTCCGCAGCGCCCGCGTCACCGATCTGGTGCTCGAAAAACTGCCGGTGTCGATTTCGCTGGGGTTGTGGACCACGCTGCTCGTCTATTGCATTTCCATTCCGCTGGGGATTATGAAATCGGTGCGCGACGGCTCGGCGTTCGATGTGTGGAGCAGCGCGGTGATTGTGATTGGCTATGCCATCCCCAGCTTTTTATTTGCGATTCTGCTGATTATCCTCTTCGCAGGCGGGAGTTACTGGGATTGGTTCCCCTTGCGCGGGCTGACCTCTGAGAATTTCGATCAGCTCTCGCGCATGGGGCAGATCCGCGATTATTTATGGCATCTGGTGCTGCCGGTGACGGCCATGGTCATCAGCGGGTTTGCCAGCCTCACCATGCTCACGAAAAACTGCTTTCTAGATGAAATCTCCAAGCAATATGTGCTCACCGCCCGCGCCAAGGGGCTGGGCGAGCGCCGCGTGCTGCTGGGGCATGTGTTCCGCAACGCCATGCTGGTGGTGATTGCCGGATTCCCCAGCGCGCTTCTCGGGATTCTCTTCACCTCCAACCTGCTGATGGAGGTGATTTTCTCGCTCGACGGGCTGGGGCTGCTGGGGTTTGAAGCCGCCATGCAACGCGATTATCCGGTGGTGTTTGGTACGCTGTTTTTGTTTACGGCGCTCGGACTCATCACCAACATCCTCGGCGATATGATGTATGTGTTCATCGACCCACGCATTGATTTTGAGGGGCGGTAATGCGCCCTACCCCCCCGCGAGGAGCTTCGCATCCTGACGTAAATCCTTGACGAAGAAATGCCCCGGCACCATCGCGCCGCCCACCACTTCGTACTCATCCAGTATGCCCCAGCAGCGGTAATCGCAGCTTTCGTAAAGCTGGATCGCCGCCTTTTGGCTCGCACGCACATCCAGCCGCAGCACCGTGTATCCCTGACGGATGGCGGAACGCTCTGCCGCACGGAGTAAATCCTTGGCGAGTCCGTGCCCCCGCGCCCAGGGAGCCACAAAATGCGTTTCGATGGTGGCGATGAAGGAGGTGGTTTGCCGACTGAAGGATGGCTTGAATAGCTGAATCGCCGCGACGATGGTTTCGTCCAGCTTGCCGACAATCAGCTCGCGCTCCGGCACCAGCAGCACGCCCTTCCAATAGGCTTCCAGCATCTCACGCGCCGGAGGGAGCTGCCAGTTGAAGCCGATCCCATCGCGGATCGCGTCCTCGGTCGCCTGACAGATATCCTCCAGGTCCGACCGCCGAAACCGGGTGATGGCCTGTACGGTAACGCTGGGAGTGGTGGTCATAAGGGTTCCTATTTGTATCTTTGTGTCTGCTTGTCATCAGACCTCTCCTCCAGCACCCCTCCCTGAATGGGAGGGGTCGGAATCGTTTGCGATTCCGGGGGAGGGTGATTCTGATACGTCCCCCCCCTCCCGGTCTCGCTGGCGATTCGCTACGCTCACGCCGCTCGCCGACCTCCCCCATCAAGGGGGAGGTGAGACACGCGACGATGTGAAGAACACCCCCAACCACTACAACCAAATGAAATTACTCAGGAGTTTAAGCCCCATCTCCTGGCTCTTTTCGGGATGGAACTGGGTGCCGAAAATATTCCCTTTCCCTACCACCGCAACAATCTCCTGACCATGATCGGTCGTGGCCAATATGTTGGATTTGTCTTTGCAGCGCATGGCGTAGCTATGCACGAAATAGGCGTGGGATTCGTCCGGGATGTCTTTCAGCAACGGGTGATTGCGTGTTCGTAGATGCAGCGTGTTCCACCCCATATGCGGAATTTTGATCTCCGGATCGGTGGAAACCAGCGGATGGACTTCAGCATCCAGCCAGGAAAGCCCCTCATGCACACCGTGCTCATAACCTTTGCTGGCCAGCAACTGCATCCCCACGCAAATACCTAAGAAAGGCTTTTGCTTCACCAGCACCGCTTCCTTCAACGCATCCACCATACCGGGAAGCGCCTGCAACCCCGCCATGCAATCGGCAAAAGCCCCCACCCCCGGCAGGATGATGTGCGAGGCACTGGCAACCGCTTCGGGGTCGGATGTCACCTGCACATGGTCGGAAGCGGAAGCCACCTGCTCCACCGCCTTCGCCGCCGATTGAAGGTTTCCCGCACCGTAATCTAAGATAATGATATAGGACACAGCGCTCTAATGTCCCATCTTCAGCAGGGGATTTTGCTCCAGATAGCGGTCAAAGAACCGCTGCTTGGCATGGACATGGTTAAACCCGGTCACGACGTCGGTCAGCACATAGCCTTTCCGCTGCAACCGCCAGGCTTGCAGATCGGGGCTGAGGAACCCCACCATCAACCGGGTTGCGATGTCGCACGCCATAGCGGTGGAGAGGGCAATCACCCCCTGTTCCTGCAACAACACCAGCACCACACTCAGCATGATGAGCAGCACCCCGGTGAGCCATAAGCGCTGATAGAGCGCCCACAGGCCAAAAAACGCGAAGGCAAAGAGATCGAAGCCGTCCTTCACAAACACAGCGCGCTCGCTGAGGCGCGAAGGGCCGGGTTTGGTGTAGACCGTATAGGTTTTCATCCGCCTAACACTCCTTTGGTGGAAGGGACATCCTGCAAACGTCGCGGATCCAGCGTTACCGCATCGCGCAGTGCCCGCGCAAGGGCCTTGTAGCAGGATTCCACGCGATGGTGGTTGTTTTCGCTGTAGAGCGTCTCCACATGCAGGGTCGCGCCCGCGCCTTGCGCGAAGGCCTGAAACCATTCCTTGAAGAGTTCGGTATCCATATCGCCCAGCTTGTCGGTGGAAAACGCCACCTTCCACACCAGATAGGCGCGACCGGAGAGGTCAATCGCCACGCGGGAGAGGGTTTCGTCCATGGGAATCAGCGCATGGCCGTAGCGGCTGATGCCTTTCCGATCGGCGAGCGCCATCGCCACCGCCTGCCCAACCACAATCCCGACATCCTCGGTGATATGGTGGTAGTCGATATGCAGGTCCCCCACCGCCGCGATTTCGAGGTCAATCAGGCTATGGCGCGAGAGCTGCTCCATCATATGATCCAGAAACCCGACGCCGGTAGAGACACGATATTGCCCGGTGCCGTCCAGATTCAGCCGCACGCGGACATTGGTTTCCTTGGTTTCGCGGTGGATTTCAGCAGTACGCATCAGTCAACCGCCTCCACCGCCACCACTTCCGGTACATAATGTTTGAGCATGTTTTCCACCCCGTTTTTAAGGGTAATGGTGGAGCTGGGGCAGCCAGAGCAGGAGCCATGCAGCGCCAGTTTCACAATGCCATCCTCAAAGCTGCGGAAGATGATGTCGCCGCCATCCATCGCCACGGCCGGGCGCACGCGGGTTTCCAGCAATTCCTTGATCTGCGCCACCAGTGGGGAGTCGTCCTCGTTGGCGCTACTGGCGGCCACCTCGCCGATCACCGGCAGGCCGGCCACGAAATGCTCCATAATGGTGGTGAGCAGCGCCGGCTTGAGGATGCTCCAATCCGTGGCATCGCCTTTGGTGACGGTGACAAAATCCGACCCCAGAAACACTC
>JBIPLF010000016.1:0-36443 GCA_044368015.1 Rickettsiales bacterium | reverse complement strand
CCGGCTGCGGAAATCGGCGGTGCCAGAGGGCATCACCGCCAGACCGGGCAGGAATTTGAGGGTTTGTGGGTTGGGCGTGGTCTCGGTTTGAATAAACATCGCATATTCCTTACAAGGGGAGCCGAGACTACCCTTCTTTCAGGCAAAAGTCAAAGCGATGTGCGGAACCCGTCGAAAAACCGGCCAAGCCTGTTGACAGGCGTGAAAAACCCCGTATAAGTTCCACCCCTATTTTCGGAATGGAAAAACTATGTTTGCAGTGATCGCCACCGGCGGAAAACAATATAAAGTCGTTCCCGGAACCATCGTGAAAGCCGAAAAGCTGGAAGTGGAAGCCGGAGAAAAAGTTACCATCGCGCAGGTTGCTGCGGTGCATGACGGAAAAGCCCTCTCGATCGGCGCCCCCTGGGTGTCCGGTGCCGAAGTGGTGGCCGAAGTGCTGGAGCAGACTAAAGGCGATAAGGTGCTGATTTTCAAAAAGAAGCGCCGTCATAATTACCGTCGCCTGCGTGGGCATCGTCAGTGCATTACCGTGCTGCGCGTGATGTCTGTCTCGGTGGGTGGCAAGGTGATTGGCAGCTATGATGCCGCCGCCGCCAAGGCCGCTAAAGCGGAAGCCGCTGCGAAGGCTGAAGCGCCCGCAGCCGAAAGCGCCGAGAAGAAGGCTGCTGCTCCTAAAAAACCTGCGGCGGCCAAAAAGCCCGCTGCTAAAGCCTAATCTATTCGTAAGGATCACCTCCCATGGCACATAAAAAATCCGGTGGTAGCTCGCGTAACGGTCGTGATTCCGAAGGCCGCCGCTTGGGCGTGAAAAAATACGGCGGTCAGGAAGTGGATGCCGGTAATATCATCGTCCGTCAACGCGGCACCCGCGTGTGGCCCGGTAAGAATGTCGGCATCGGCAAAGACCATACCCTCTTTGCGCTGGAGGCAGGACGCGTGCAATTCGCCGCTAAATCCGGCGGTCGCATGTATGTGTCGGTGCTGTAGTTCAGGCACGATGGATCGACAAGCCTAAAAGGGTGCTGCCACGGCAGTGCCCTTTTGCTTTGTGGCTAAGCAAGAGTCGCGTGATACGCAACATGTAGGCCCGCTTTGTGATGATCAGGAAAGATACCCCCTCCCTATCCCTCCCCCCTTCGGGGAGAGGGGACCGGAGGGACAGCCTCTCCTCTCAACAGGACGCCGATCGTAACGCGCGATGGTGCATCCGGTCCCCTCTCTCGCTTTAGCGGGGGAGGGATAGGGAGGGGGGGGGTAACTCGATGAGGTAAGACAGAATACCAACGCCATGATGAACCGCGATACCCGCTCGCTCTCATCACTTTTCACTAACCACTAGCCACTCACCTTTCCCATGCAATTTCTCGACGAAGCAAAAATCTACATCAAAGCCGGAGACGGTGGCCCCGGCTGCGTGAGCTTCCGTCGTGAGCGCAACATCCCCTTTGGCGGTCCCAATGGCGGCGATGGTGGCGATGGCGGACATGTGATTTTCCGCGCCACCTCCGATCTTAACACCCTGATTGATTTCCGTTTTCAGCAACATTTCAAGGCCGGGAAAGGCCTTCACGGCGAGGGCAGTCACCGCAGCGGTGCGGGCGGCGACACCTGCGTGATTTACGTCCCCACCGGCACGCTGATTCTGGATGAAACGCAGGAAGTGGTGCTGGCCGATCTCTCAGAGCACGACGCCGAGATTACCCTGCTGCAAGGCGGGCGCGGCGGGCGCGGGAACCTCTCCTATAAAAGCTCAATCAACCGTGCGCCGCGCTACGCGCAGCCCGGCGAGGCAGGCGAGGAAGCCTGGGTGTGGCTGCAACTGAAGCTCCTCTCCGATGCCGGGCTGGTGGGATTGCCAAATGCCGGAAAATCCACTTTTCTCGCCACGGTTTCCAATGCTCGCCCCAAAATCGCCGATTACCCTTTCACCACCCTGTCGCCGCAACTGGGCGTGGTAAAAGTGGACGGCAAAGAATTTGTGCTCGCCGACATTCCGGGACTCATCGAAGGCGCGCATGAGGGTAAGGGACTGGGCGATCGTTTCCTGAAACATGTGGAACGCTGCGGCGTGCTGCTGCACCTGATCGACGGCACCCAGCCCGATCCGGCGGCGGATTACCTCACCATCCGCAACGAGTTAGCCGCCTATGGCTACGGCCTGGAGGACAAGCAAGAGGTGGTCGCCATCACCAAAACCGACGCCATGAGTGAGGAAGAGCTCGCCACCAAACGTGAGGCGTTGCAGGCAGTGGTGCCGGGCGAACTGATGGCGATTTCCGCCGTCGCGGGCAAGGGGGTGGAAGCCGTGCTGCGCGATCTGTGGCAACGCATTCTGGAATACCGCGCCGCCCATGCTGAACCCAGCTCTGCGGAAGCACCCACCGCATGAGGCATGTCGGATTACTCGGCGGCTCGTTCAATCCGGCCCATAGCGGCCACCGCGCCCTGAGCCTGGAGGCACTCAAACGGCTGGAACTCGATGCCGTCTGGTGGCTGATTTCGCCGCAGAACCCGCTTAAATCCACGCGTGAGACCGCCGATTTTGCCACGCGCTGCCGGGAGGCGGCACAGATCTCCCGCCATCCGCGTATCCGCATCTGCCGTGATGAGGCGCGGTTTCGCACCCGCTACACCGTGGACAGCCTGACGCGCCTGCGCCAGCGCTACCCAAGGGTCCGCTTTGTATGGCTGATGGGCGCGGATAATCTGGCCCAGCTTCCGCGCTGGAAACAGTGGAAAACACTCACCAAACGGGTGCCGATTGCCGTTTTCGACCGCGCCCCGCACAGCCATCGCGTGCTGCGTGGGCAGGCCGCGACCCTGCTACAACCCTATCGCACCCATCACCCCGCCCGCCTGAAACATGCAGATGCCCCGCAATGGTGCTACGTCTTTCAGCGGAAATGGGCGATTTCTTCTACCCTCATCCGCAAAAATACTTGGAGAATACCGCAAAATGATGCATAATACGAATATAGCAACTGTGGAGGGTCGTATCACCATTGATACTTCACTGTACTCTACCCGGCTTCGCGATTGCGTACTCGACGAGTTAAACGCACGCAAAGCAGAGGGGATTGTCACCCTTGATCTCCGCTCACAGAGCGATTTCACCGATTTCATGGTCGTCGCCAGCGGCACCTCCAGCCGCCATGTGGCCTCTTTGGCCGATAACGTGCTCGACCGCCTGAAACGCGACGGCTTCGGTGAATTCGCGGTGGAAGGCAAAACGCAGGGCGAATGGGTGCTGGTGGATGCCTTGGACGTGGTGATTCACCTGTTCAAACCCGAAACCCGTAGCTTCTACGATCTGGAACGCATGTGGCAGGTGCCAGGAACAACAGAAGTCGTGGGTTAAGCCGTTATAGACGTAAGCTTTGGAGACATGGACCCGGCAGCAACGCACGGCTCCTGTCTTTTGCGATGCTCGCAGCAGCCGGAAACCAGTCGCCAACAAAGCACTGTTTTAGGGTCAGCAGGAGCGTTGTTCAGGCTGGCCGAACAAAGCCGCCTCTTACCCCGTGAACACCTTTCATACCCGCATCGGTTAGCTCGACTGTGGTGGAGACACCTTCATGCGTAACTTGCTGCACGCCGCCATCTCCTGCCCCCTCACGTATCTCCCTTGCTTCCACATGTCGGTCTACCCTATCGCCCCCAATAATTGTAATGGTCGGTGTAATGGGCTTTTCCATCCCTATGCTCCCTCTAATGAGACATTCGTTAAATCACGAATATCGGTTACTACAATCGATTCGCGGTCGTTGGCATGCGGCACCGGCACGCTGCGATAATCGAAGAAGATCGCCAGCTGATGCAGCGTCGCCAGAAAGGCCGAGAGCCGATACATGCGCCGCGCATTGGCTTCTTCCATCAATTCATCCAGATAGATAAACCCCACCGAAAACACCGCTGCCTCGGCATGCGAGGGTTCAATCATCACCGTGCCGTCGGGTTTCTGCCGGGCCTCTACCAACCAGGCAAACCGGTAGATATGGTCCATCGCCCAGACATATTCCGGGTGATCGGCCAGCTGCACCGCTAAGCGCTCCATGGCTTCAAAAATATTTTCATCAAACATGGTATCTCGCGCTTAGCAGAGGATTGTTACAAGCTCGTGTCATGCTCTGCAGAACACATGCTCCTATTTACTTTTGGTTTTTTGCTGTGACGTGGATGCATCAGCATTGACGCGCCCACCGGAATCCGTTAATTTCCCATTGCATCCCATACAATCCCACCATATACCATTTATAGCAAACACCTGTCTATCCGGAAACATAGAAACACAGATGACGGTTTTCCTTTCCACCTATTGTAATAAGCTGGACAAAAAGGGCCGGGTGTCGGTGCCGGCTCCGTTCCGCCTGTTGCTGGAAGCCTCTGGATTTTCAGGATTTGTGGCCTACCCCTCCTTCCTCCACCCCTGCATTGAAGCCTGCAGCCTGAAGCGCATGGAAGTGCTCGCCCACGGCATTGAGCAACTGGATCCCTTCTCGGAAGAGCGCCATGCCTTCGCCGCCGCGATCCTCACCGAATCGGTGCCGGTGCCGTTTGATGGCGACGGGCGGGTGGTGGTTCCGGACGCATTGCTGGCCCCGCTTGGCACCACAGAGCAGCTTTTATTCGCCGGAAAAGGCTCCACCTTTGAAATCTGGCATCCGGACGCCTTCGCCGCCCATGCAAAGGAGGCCAAAGCGCTTGCCTTCGCCAAACGGGATTTACTCCGCGCACCTCTGCTCAACGCCTCGCAGGGGGGCACCGTATGAGCCACCTGCCCGTGATGCGCGACGAAGTGTTAACGCAGCTTGCGCCACGTGACGGGGGTTGCTATGTGGATGCCACCTTTGGCGCGGGCGGCTATAGCCGTGCGGTGCTGGAACATGCGCGGTGCCGGGTGGCGGCGTTTGACCGTGATCCTTCCGTGGCAACGCATGTGGAAGCCCTGCAACGGGATTTTCCGGGACGCCTCACCTGGCACAACATCCGGTATAGCCAGATGGAACGGGTGCTGCGCCCGCTGGATCCGGAGGGCGTGGATGGGGTGATGTTTGATGTGGGAGTGTCGTCGATGCAACTGGATACGCCGGAACGTGGGTTTTCGTTCCGTTTCGACGCGCCGCTGGACATGCGCATGGGCGAAGGCTGCGAAACGACGGCAGCAGAAATCCTCAACACCCGGTCGGAGGCCACCCTGATGGAGCTTTTCTTCCGTCTGGGAGAAGAGCCGGAATCCCGCCGCATCGCCCGCGCCATTGTGGTGGACCGCGCCACCACCCCCTTCACCACCACCACCCAACTGGCCGAACTGGTGGCTCGCATTGTACGCCGCCGCGAAAAGCACATCCATCCAGCCACGCAGGTATTTCAGGCGTTACGCATTGCGGTCAACCGCGAGCTGGAAGAGCTGGAAGAGGGACTGGCCGCCGCAGCATCGCTGCTGAAACCCAAAGGGCGGATGGTGGTGGTGTCGTTCCACTCACTGGAGGATCGGGTGGTGAAGCGTTTCTGCCAGCGTTACGATACGCAACGTCAGACCTCTCCGTCGCGGCATATTCCACTGGCCTCCGATGCGCCCGCCCTGCCCTACCGGTTCCGCAACCTGACCCGCAAGGCCATTACCCCTTCCGAGCAGGAGATGCGGGACAATCCCCGTGCACGATCGGCGAAACTCCGTGCGGTGGAGGTGGTATGAGGAGAGGGGTCAGGGTTCAGGATTCAGGATTCAGTAATGCCATCCCGTCATTGCGAGCGAGCAACGCGAGCGCGGCAATCCAGAAAAACCAGAATGGATTGCTCTCGCCGCGCTGGCGCGCTGGCGCAGCGGGTCGTCGGCTTCGCCTTCTCGCAATGACGCACCCTGAACTGACTTGTCATAACGACCCATCAACCCCTGAATCCCGAATCCTGAACCCTGAACCCTGTATCCTCCTCAGAAGAGGAGGATACTTATGATCTCCCGCCATTTTTACGGTCTGATTCTGGTCTTTGCTGCCCTGTTCGTGCTGTATCAGGTAAAATTGCAGGCGCAGGCGATGGAAAATACCCTCGCCGACATCGAACGGGAGATTGCCGAAGAAGAAGAAATGATGCATATCCTGAAAGCGGAATGGGCGTACCTCACCCGCCCGCAACGGCTTTCGGAACTGATGGTGGATATGCAGCAGATGACCCCTGCATCGGTGGATAAAATCGTCACGGTATCGGCGATCCCCTACCCGCCTCCGCCGCCGGAAAACGCCCCCCTCACCGATGCCGCTCCCATGGGAGCCGCCCCCGCCACTCCTGCGCTTCAGGTGGGCTATGAACGCTAATCTGGTGAGCGCGGGCCGATTGACCGACGAGCCGGTCGCCTATTTTGTGCCGCGCCACGAGATTACCCCCTTTATCGAACGCCTATGGCTGCGCCTCACCTGGGCGATGGCGGCGTTTATCTGCGTGTATCTGGCGATTGCCGTGCGGCTGGTCGTGGTGTCCTCCTTTCAGGGTGAGGAAACCCGCTCCTATGCGCTGCACCGCGCCAAACCGCTGCCCGGCATCACACGGCGCGACATTGTGGACCGCAACGGGCTGGTGCTGGCCACCAATGTGTCCGTAGCCTCGGTCTTTGCCGATCCACAACAGGTGCGCGACCTGCCAGACACCATCCATAAATTGCAAAGCGTGTTCCCGGACCTCAGCCGTTCCTATTTGCAATCACGGCTTTCCAGCAAACAGCGCTTTGTATGGATCAAACGCAACATCACCCCCCGCGAGCAATTTGCGCTGAATCAGTTGGGGATTGCGGGCATCGACTACCGGCGTGAAGAGCGGCGCATCTACCCGCAGGGGCATTTATTCTCGCATGTGCTTGGTTATGTGGATGTGGATAATGACGGTGTAGCGGGGATGGAGAAATCCTTTGAGAGCTTTCTGGACGACACCGAAAGTGATGCCGAACCCTTGCAGCTTTCGCTGGATGTGCGGGTGCAGGAGATCCTGATCCAGCAGTTGCAGGAAAATATGGAGGTGTTTCAGGCCAAGGGCGGGGCCGGTCTGGTGCTGGATGTGAAAACCGGGGAGCTGATCGCCATGGCGAGCCTGCCGGATTTTGACCCGCATCATCCGATGTCCGTGGATGCCGATGCACGTTTCAACCGCAATACGCTCGGTGTGTATGAACTCGGCTCCACCTTCAAGAGCTTCACCTTTGCCATGGCACTGGATAGCGGCCGGGTGAAGATGGCTGATAGCTTCGATGCCAGTCATCCCCTGCAATATGCCAGCCACACCATCCATGATTCGCATCCCAAAAGCCGCTGGCTGAATGTTGCGGAAAGCTACATGTATTCCTCCAACATCGCCACGGCGCGGGTGCTGATGCAAACGGGGATGGATCACCAGAAGGAATTTCTGGGCCGCATGGGGATGCTCAAACCGATTGAGCTGGAACTGCCGGAAATCGGCGCACCGATTATCCCCAACCAATGGGGGGGGATTCGCAGCATCACAGCCTCCTTTGGGCATGGGATTTCGGTCACACCGGTGCATCTGGCGCGTGCCACCGCCGCGCTCGTGAATGGTGGCAAGCTGCTGCCGGTGACATTGCTGAAAGGTGTCAATGGCAATGAACCGGAAGGTGAACAGGTGATTACCGCCGCAACCTCGGAGTCCATGCGCTACCTGATGCGGCTGGTGGTGGAGCAGGGAACGGCACGCAAAGCGAGTTCCAAAGCCTATGCGATTGGCGGCAAAACCGGCACCTCCGAAAAAGTGGTAGGGGGACGCTATGCCCACAACAAATTGCTGACCTCGTTTGTCGGGGTGTTCCCGATGCAGGATCCGCGCTATCTGGTTGTCACCGTGATGGATGAACCGGTCGGCACCAAGGAAACCTACGGCTATGCCACCGCCGGTTATACCACGGCCCCGGTTGCCGGTCGGATCATCAGCCGCATTGGGCCGCTGCTGGGAGTGGCGCCGCATCCACTTCCCCCTCTCCCCGTCGTAGGAGCCGAACATGTGGCAGACTGAACTGGCGGGGATTGCGGCCACCGGAGTCACCGCCGATTCGCGTGAGGTGAAGCCGGGGATGGTGTTTGTGGCACTTTCCGGCACCCAAACCGACGGCAACCGCTATATTGCTGATGCCATCGCCAAGGGTGCGGTGGCGGTGGTGACCGCGGAAGATTCCTCTCCCGCAAGCAGGAGGGGGGACTGTGCCCTCATCCACCATCCCAATCCTCGGCTGGCGCTCTCGGAGCTGGCGCGATCTTTCTTCCCTGAACAGCCGGAAACTATGGTGGCGATTACCGGCACCGACGGCAAAACCTCGGTGGCGCATTTTTGCCGTGAATTGTGGCGAAAGCTAGGCCACAACGCCGCAAGCCTCGGCACGCTCGGCGTGGTAGTGGGCGACGATCACCTGCCGCTATCGCATACCACACCCGATCCGGTGGCGCTGCATCGCGCCCTTCAGATGCTTGCGCAGCGCCATGTCACCCATGCAGCGATGGAATCTTCCAGCATTGGCCTCGACCAGCACCGGATGGATGCCGTCACCATTCGCGCAGCGGCGCTGACCAACCTCACCCGCGACCATCTGGATTATCATGGCGATGCCGAGCATTACCGCGACGCCAAATTAACACTATTCCACCGCCTGCTGCCTACGGATGGCACTGCCGTGCTGCCGGTGGAAGATGCCGCGTTTGATGCCTTCCGCGCTGCCTGCGGTACACGCCGCATCCTCACCTTCAGCCGCGAGGGGAACCCGGCGGATATCCGCCTCCTCTCCTCCCGCCCGACCCCGGAAGGCATTGCCTGCGAGGTGGAGGCGATGGGGCATCGCGCCACCCTTGCCGTGCCGCTGGTCGGGCAATTTCAACTCTGGAACCTACTCACCGCCACGGGTTTGCTCATCGCCTGCGGGGAATCACCCGAACGCATCCTCCCGCTATGGGAGCAAATCCCCGGCGTGCGCGGGCGGATGGAACGCGTTTCTGCCGGAGTGTATGTTGATTACGCGCATACCCCCAACGCGCTTGCCAATGTGTTACGCTCCTTACGCCCCCATGTCACGGGTGCGCTGCATGTGGTGTTTGGCTGCGGCGGCAACCGCGATGCGGGTAAACGCCCGGAGATGGGGCGCATCGCCTCTCAACTTGCGGATCGGGTGATCGTCACCGACGACAACCCCCGCCATGAGGATGCCGCGACCATCCGCCAGCAGATTCTTGCGGCCGCGCCGGGCGCTATCGAAATCGCCGACCGGAAAGAGGCAATCCAGACCGCCATCCGGAGCTTACGAAGCGGAGATGCGCTGCTCATTGCCGGCAAAGGCCATGAAACCGGCCAGATTATAGGGGATGAGGTGCATCCGTTTGACGATACGGCGGTTGCCAGGGAGCAGGGTTCAGAAAGCCCCCTCCCTATCCCTCCCCCGCAAGCGGGAGAGGGGACCGGATGCCACAACGCGCCTAATCATCAGCGCCTATTTGAACGAGAGGCCACTCCTCCGGTCCCCTCTCCCGCAAAGCGGGGGAGGGATAGGGAGGGGGTACTTGGGACTGAATCCCGAATCCTGAATCCTGAATCCTGCCCACGAGCCATCCTCTTCGACTGGGACAACACCCTCGTGGATAGCTGGGACACCATCCACCAGTCGCTGCACGATACGTTTGTGACCATGGGGCGTACCCCGTGGACCATGGAGGAAGTACGGGTGAAGTCACGGCTTTCCCTGCGCGATGCCTTCCCGGCGATTTTCGGCGATCAATGCGAGGAAGCGTCCAATCTCTACCGCAACGCCTTTGCCTCGCGGCATCTGGAGTGGCTCAAAGCCCTGCCACAGGCGGAAGAAACCCTGAAGCGCATTCAGGATGCAGGGATTTTCTGCGCGGTGGTGAGCAACAAAACCGGTGGATTTTTGCGAAAGGAAGTCGCGGCGCTGGGGTGGGATCGCTATTTCAGCGCACTGGTGGGTGCTACCGACGCCGCCCGCGACAAGCCCGCCGCCGAACCCGCCCTCATGGCGCTGGCAGTGGGGGGCCTGCCCCCCTCCCCCGCTGTCTGGCTGGTGGGCGATAGCGTCACCGACCTCGAATGCGCACAGAATGCCGGACTCACCGCCATTCTCTACGGCCCGGACGCGCTGGTGGCGGAAGAAAAAGCCTCAGGCTTCCCCTTCGCGCACCACACGCAAACCCACGCAATGTTTCAGGCATTGTTTGAGGGGTTGCAGTGTGCGGAAAAATAGAGGATGAGGGAACAAGACGCCATTGCGAACGAGCAACGCAAGCGCGACAGTTCAGTCCGGTCCCCCCCTCCCTTGATGGGAGGGGGACAGGGGGAGGGTGGCACAGTGTAAGGAATCACCCCCTCCCTACCCCTCCCCCATTCAGGGGGAGGGAAACGGCTGCGCCTTCTCGCAATAACACGAATTCCCCCGCAAGCAGGAGAGGGAAGAACACCCTCTAACATGACATGCCCATGCACCCCTCCCCCTCCGACTGGCGACACCACCTCCCCCCCGTACGCGGGAAAATCCGTCTGGATGCCGATCTCTCCGCCACCAACTGGTTTCGCGTCGGCGGCCCGGCGGAGGTGCTGTTCCGCCCCGGCGATACCGACGACCTCGCCGCTTTCCTGCGCGCCCTGCCGCGTGAGGTTCCCGTCACCGTGCTGGGGGTCGGTTCCAATCTGATCATCCGCGATGGCGGGATTCCCGGCGTGGTGGTGCGCTTGGGGAAAGGCTTTCTGGATCTCAAAAGCGAGGGTCCCTTCATCCGCGCCGGTGCAGGATTGCTCTGCGCCCAGCTTTCCGATGCCGCGCTGCAAGCCGGGCTCACGGGGCTGGAATTCCTCTCCGGCGTGCCGGGGAGTATCGGCGGGGCGCTTGCCATGAATGCCGGGGCCTATGGCAGCGATGTCGCCTGCGTGCTGGTAGAAGTGGAAGCGGTGACGCTGACAGGCGAGATTCGCCGCTACCAGGTGGATGAACTCCTCTACAGTTATCGGCATTGCAACCTGCACACTCCCGTGATCTTCACCGCCGGATGGTTTGCCGCACAACCCGGCGACCCCGCCACAATCGCCGCCCGGATGCAGGAAATTGGCCAGATGCGCGAAACCACCCAGCCGGTGCGACTGCGTACCGGCGGCAGCACCTTCCAGAACCCGGACGGGATGAAAGCCTGGGAATTGATTGACCGCGCCGGATGCCGGGGCCTCACGCTCGGTGGCGCGCAGGTTTCGGAGCTGCATTGTAATTTCCTCATCAATACCGGTACCGCAACGGCCGCCGATCTGGAGGATTTAGGCGAGGAAGTGCGCAGGCGTGTCCACTCCACCTCTGGCGTCTGGCTCGACTGGGAAATCAAGCGGATAGGGGTGCGAACCTAAAGTGCAAGCAACATCCGCCCCTTTGATGCGCTGGATACGCCGTCTGGGGCGTCCGGATTTGCTGTTTTTCATCCTCCCATGGTTGATGGGGCTTCTGGTTGCCGGAACCATCGCCCAGAAATATGTGGGGCTTTATGTCGCACAGAAAAGCTTCTTTTCGTCCTGGATTCTGTGGGCAGGGCCGCTCCCCCTCCCCGGCGGTTATACCACGCTGGCATTGCTGACGGTAAACCTCACCGTGAAGCTGTTTCTGTGCAGCCCCTGGAGCCGGGAACGGGCGGGCACGCTGATCTCGCATCTGGGGGTGTTGTGCCTGCTGATCGGCGGATTCCTCACCGCCCTGTGGAGCGAGGAAGGCAATCTGCCCCTGTTTGAAGGACAGCGCGGCAGCGGCATGTATGACTACCATGCACGGGAGCTGGTGGTGTTTACGCAAGACGGCACGCAGGAACAGGTGCTACTGCGCCGCCCATGGGAAACGCTGCACCCCAATGCCCGGATGACCCTTCCGGAAGCGGGGCTGACCCTCACGCTGGAATCCCTGTGCCGCAATTGCCGCATGGTGCCGGGCGCGCCTGCCCCCTCCACAACACCACGCCATGGCTATGCCGCACGGATGGAGATTCTCCCCGATAGACTGGAAATGGAAGACGAAGCCAATAAATCCGGGGTGACACTCACCGTGAAAGGCACCGGGAGTGATCGGGACGGGACCTATCTCTCCTTCGATTTCCTGCCCGAAACCATCGCCCTGCCGGTGCAGGGTAAAACCTACCATCTGCAACTGCGTAAACGGCGCACCGAACTGCCCTTTGAGGTGGAACTGGTGCGGTTCAGGGCGGAATACCATCCCGGTACCGAAATCGCCCGCGCCTATGCCTCGGAAGTGCTGATTCGCGACCGTGCGGGGGGGAGCCCTCCGTGGAAAAGCGACATTTCCATGAATCAACCGCTGCGCTATAAGGGCTACACGCTGTATCAGGCATCGTTTGTGGAAATAGAGGGCAAACAGGCCTCGGTGCTGGCCGTGGTGCACAATACGGGACGCCTGTTTCCCTATCTGGCCAGCGGGCTGATGTGCGTGGGATTGCTACTGCATCTGATGCTGCAACTGCCCCGCCTGATCCGCCGGAGCACCCCGTCGCTCTGCCTGATCGGGATGGTGGGTCTGCTGATGGCGCATCCGGCATGGGCCTCGGCACCGGCCTACAACATGACTGCGTTTGGGCGGATTCCGATACTGGACGAAGGACGGGTGAAACCGCTGGACAGTGTCGCCCGCACCTATCTGAAGCTGATCCATGGCCGCGACCATTTACCAGACCTCTCCGCAACCGCTTGGATGGCGGAATTGCTGTTTGCCCCGGAACGGGCCTACCGTCGTCCCATTTTCAAGATCGCCTCGCCCGATACCGTCTTTGCGTTGGGGCTGGAAGCACGCGACACCCATCGTTATAGCTTTATCGAAGTCTCTGCAGCGCTACGCACCCAGCTCCCGCTGCTGCAATCGCTGGCCAGCAAACCGGAAGCCGAACTGACCGAAGCACAACGCCACAGCCTGACGCTCTTTACGCTGGCGGGGCGTTTTTCCGATCTCTCCCGCTCGCTGAGTCTGACCCTGCCGGTGCTGACCGTCAACAGCCCCGCGCTTGAGAAAACCCTCGCACTCCCTCAGGGGACGGAGATCACCTATCTGCTCCTGCGCAAGCACCGCGAGAAGCTGGAGTCTCAGGCATCCCGCGAGCCGAATGGCACCGCCGCAACCCTGCTGCGCCTGATGGAGGAAATCGGCGTGGATGCCTCCACCCATGCCCTTTCGGTGGTTCCGCCCCAATGGAACGATGCACCGGATCGCTGGGATTCGCTGTGGAGCATCACCCTCTCCGGCTATGGCTCCCCGGAAACCGCTGCCTTGCTGAACGCATGGAGCCATCTGCGCGATCTGTATCAGGCGGGAAATGCGCCGGAATGGAATCAGGCTTCGCAGCGGCTCTTGGAGCAGTCATTGCGTCTGGCTGGCCCGCACGGATCGGCCTTCAGGCTGATGCTGGAAACCCGCTTTCATCAATGGGATCCCTTCTTCTGGGGTATTGCCTGCTACGCGCTGACGGGGTTTGCCATGCTCATCAGCCTGCGGCTTTCCGCCCCCTCCGCTCGCCGCACCGGCATTCGGCTCGCAATGCTCACCCTGCTGCTGGGGATGGGGCTGCATGGGCTTGGATTGCTGATGCGGATGCTGATTATGGGACGCCCGCCCGTCACCAGCCTGTATGAATCGATTCTGTTCGTCTCCCTTGCTTCTGTCTGCTGGGGATGGGTGCTGGAACGCCGTCGCCGCGATGGATTGGGGGTGCTGCTTGCCTCGCTGATCGGCACGCTGCTGCTGACGGTTGCACACCGGTACGAGGGAGACGGCGACACGCTGCAAGTGCTGGTGGCGGTGCTCGACACCAATTTCTGGCTTTCCACCCATGTGGTGGCGATTACCATCGGCTACGCCTCTACCATCGCGGGATGTGCAATGGCGCATCTGTATCTGTGGTGCGGCCTGTTCCGCCCCGATCATACGGAGCTGGCACAGGGGTTGTTCAAAAACATGCGCGGCATGGCGTTGGTTGCCTTGTTTTTCTCCGCGCTTGGCACCATTCTGGGCGGCATCTGGGCGGATCAGTCCTGGGGACGGTTCTGGGGATGGGACCCCAAAGAAAACGGTGCCCTGCTGGTGGTCCTGTGGCTGGCCTGGGTCATTCACGGGCGGCTGAGCGGTCACCTGCACGAGCTGGGCGTGGCCGTGGGGATGGGGCTTTCCGGTATCATGGTAGCGCTGGCATGGTTTGGGGTGAATCTGCTCAGCGTGGGGCTGCATTCCTATGGGTTCACCCAGCATGCGGCGTGGAATCTTGGCGTGTTTATTGGGTTGGAAATACTACTCATCGGAGGCAGTGCAGGATGGATCGCGAACAAAAAACCCGAGTGATACTGGTGGCGAGCATCGCCCTGATCGGCCTGCTGGCCTTTGGCTGGGACAGGATGCCATCGCCCCCCGGTGTCCCGGTGACGGCGGCCCCTCCCCCGATGGAAGTGCAGGCGCTTCCGGCAAAACCCGCGCCGGATCTCTCGCTGGTGACGCTGGAAGGTCAGGCCTTCACGCTGAAGGATTTGCGCGGCAAGGTGGTGATTGTGAATTTCTGGGCGACCTGGTGCCCCCCCTGCATTGCGGAGTTTCCACGACTGCTGTCACTGCTGGATCAAACCGGCGATCGGGTGGTGTTGGTGGCGCTCTCCAACGATGCGCGGCGGGAGGATATCGCCCCGTTCCTCGCCAAGTATGCGGCCACGCAGAAACGCCCGCTGGCGCACCCGCAATTGCGGATGGTGTGGGACGAAAACCACCGCGTCACGCAGGATGTGTTCCAGACCCTGCGCTATCCGGAAAGCATCATCATCGACCCGCAAGGCCGGATGGTACGGAAAATCGTCGGCGGGGATTTTCTGTGGGATAGCCCGGAAACGGTGGCGTATCTTAATGGGCTGTAACAAAAAAATCACCATTTTGTCATATGCTTGCCTCTTACTCTTCCTAAACTTTACGGAGTTACGCTCGGAACCAAGGAAAAGCACATGCAAAACAACGGACAAGGAAATCCCTTTAAGGGAGGGCTGCAGACATTAAGCAAACTCCGTGAATATGGCGTTGTAAGCAGCATTCAAGAGTTTGCAGACCAGGTTGCTGGTGCGCCAGTGTTGGACATAGATGCGTTGACGGAGAGAGCTAATGATGTAGCCCCTATTCTTCAAAGAATAGCAGATCCTCAAAGAACAGGACCTCAGGCAGGCATTTAATTCCTGTTCCTACTTCACTCGCGGCGCCCGTTTGCCAGCGACTCCAGCACCGCGTTGACAAACCCGACATCGGACGCATCACACAGCTCCCGCGTCAGGTCGGTATATTCGTTTAGGATCACACGGGCGGGAGTATCCGTTAGCTCGGTCATTTCATAAATGCCGCTACGAAGGATGGCCTTCACCGTATCGTTGAGCCGCTCCGGCTTCCAGCGGTCGGAGAGCGCGGCATACATCGCCGCATCCACCGCCTCCAATTGGGAGAGCGTCCCCTCCACCAACCGGCGCAGGTAACGCAGGTCCGGACGGATAGCGAGCGTCTCCTCCGGCGCAGGATGCGAGGTTTCGTCCAGCAAGGTCTGGCCGTAATGGGCGAGCAGGATTTCGGCGGATTTCTCCTGCCCTGTTGCCTCAAAGCTGTAGAGAATCTGCACAGCGCCCAGCCGGGCTGCCGCACGGGCGGTGGGGTTGAATTTTTCTTTCACGCCACCCTCCCTCTCCCATAGAGGTTCGTCATTGCGAGCGAGCAACGCGAGCGTGGCAATCCAGAAAACAGCTGCTTTGCTGGATTGCTTCGTCGGCTATGCCTCCTCGCAATGACGGTATCCGCCCTCATGCCACCCCCCAATGCGTTTTGAGTTTCAACATGGCGAGGCAGGCTTCCACGGCGGCGGCTCCTTTATTGCCCTTGGCGGGATCGGCGCGGTGAAGGGCTTGCGCCTCATGCTCCACCGTCAGGATGCCGTAACCGATCGCCAGACGATGCTTGATCGCCAGCTCGTTGATACCACGGGCGCTTTCGCCGCAGACATAATCGTAATGGGTGGTTTCCCCCCGAATCACGCAACCCAGCGCCACATAGCCGTCATAACGGCCACTCGCATGGGCCATGGCAATCGCCGCTGGAATCTCGAATGCGCCGGGTACCTGCACTTCCTCTGTCTCGGCGCCCGCCAGTTCCAGCGCCGCCAGTGCTCCCGCCTTCAGCAACGCGCTGATGTGGGGGTAAAATTCGGCGGAGAGTATTAAAACACGAGGCATACCCTTCCCTAGCGTGAGAGAGGGTTGCGCGTAAAGGAAAATCTGCGGTATGAGGGAGGATGACTGGATATCCGCATCATCCAGCAACCAACAAGGATACCCGCCATGCTGCTACGCACCCCACTTCATGCGACCCACCTTGCCATGGGGGCCAAGCTGTGCCTCTTCGCCGGATATGAGATGCCCATTCAATACCCTGAAGGCATCCTGAAAGAGCACTTATGGGTGCGTGCCTCGGCCGGGTTGTTTGATGTCTCGCATATGGGGCAATTGTGGCTGGAAGGCCCCGGCATGGTGACGTTGCTGGAGCAATTGACGCCTTCCGCCTTTGCGAGCCTGCCGGTGGGTACGGCCAAATACACGGTGCTACTCTCGCCGGAGGGCGGGATTCTGGATGATCTCATCGTCACCCGCATGGGCGAGGAGCGATTTTTTGTAGTGGTGAATGCCGGGCGTAAAACCGGAGATATGGCGTGGATTCGGGAACATCTCTCACCCGCGCAGCAGATGGACTATCTGGAAACTCAGGCGCTGATTGCCCTTCAGGGGCCGGAAGCCGCCGCTTCCCTGCAACCCCATCTGACGCTGGATCTTGCCACCCTGCCCTATATGCAGGCGCGGGAAACGCAATTGACCAA
Source organism: Rickettsiales bacterium (assembly GCA_044368015.1). Taxonomy (GTDB): domain Bacteria; phylum Pseudomonadota; class Alphaproteobacteria; order Rickettsiales; family RI-342; genus JBIPLF01. Next base: position 19,536 of record JBIPLF010000016.1, on the reverse strand, counting down.
CGGCACAGACATCCTCATCAGCCGCACCGGTTATACAGGAGAGGACGGGTTTGAAATCAGCCTGCCGGGGGAACGGGCAGAAAGTTTCTGGAAGACGCTACTCGCCAATCCGCAGGTCCATGCGATTGGGCTTGGTGCACGCGATAGTTTGCGGCTGGAGATGGGCTATCCGCTCTACGGGCAGGATATAGATACCGGCACCTCGCCCGTAGAAGCCGCGCTTGGCTGGGTGATTGGCAAGGAGCGCGACAGCTATTACGGCGCAGATCGCATCCGGCGCGAGCGGGCGGAAGGCATTACGCGCAAACGGGTGGGGATTCGGGTGAGCGAAGGCATTGCCCGTTCTGGCGCGGCGCTGCTGAATGCGGCGGGCGAAGCGGTGGGCACCCTCACCAGCGGCGGGTTCAGCCCCAGCCTTTCCTACGGGATCGGCCAAGGGTATGTAGCCACCGCCTATGCCAAACCAGACACAGCATTGCAGGTGGAAGTGCGCGGAAACCGCCTCCCCGTTACCGTCATGCCCCTCAGTTTTGTGCAGGCGCGGACGGTAAAGGGGTAAAGGCAGGATGGTTGGGGCGGGCGGACAAAAGCCATTGTATCCGTTCTCCCGCTTCGGTAGAAGGGGGACATGCTGCGATTTGTGTAGCCGGATGATCCATCGTGAGGAACCCTGATTCATGCAACTTTCCCGTTTTTTTCTGCCGACGCTCAAGGAATCGCCCGCTGAGGCGCAGATTATCTCCCATCAGCTGATGTTGCGGGCGGGCATGATCCGCCAGCTCACTTCCGGCATTTATACCTGGCTGCCGCTGGGTCTGACCGTGCTGCGCAAGGTGGAGCAGATCATCCGCGAGGAAATGAACCGCGCCGGGTGCCATGAGGTGCTGATGTCCTGCAACCAGCCTGCGGAACTCTGGCAGCGTTCCGGGCGGTACGAGGCCTATGGCAAGGAGCTGCTGCGCTATAAGGACCGCCACGACCGCGAATTGCTGTTTGGCCCCACCAACGAGGAAGTGATTACCGAAGTCTTTGCAGCTTACATCAAAAGCTACCGCGATCTGCCGCAGCATCTGTACCAGATTCAGTGGAAGTTCCGCGACGAAATCCGCCCGCGTTTTGGGGTGATGCGGGGGCGCGAGTTCCTGATGAAGGATAATTATTCTTTCGATCTCACTCCTGAAGATGCACGGAAATCCTACTTCCTGATGTATGAAACCTATTTGCGTACCTTCCAGCGCATGGGGTTGACCGCCGTGCCCGTGCAGGCGGTGACGGGGGCGATTGGCGGCACGCTGAGCCATGAATTCCAGATTGTCGCGGAAACCGGCGAAAGTACGCTCTATTACGATAAACGTCTGGACGCCGTGCGCGAGGGAACGCTGTCGCTCTCCATCGAGGAAATCCAACAGCTTTACGCCGCCGCCGATGAGCAGCATGATCCCGCTACCTGCCCGCTGGCGGAAGCCGATCTGCGCGTGGCTCGCGGGATTGAGGTCGGGCATATTTTCTATTTCGGCACCAAATATTCCGAGCCGCTGGGGGCGAGCGTCACCCATCCGGATGGCGAGCTGCGCCCGGTGGAGATGGGATCCTACGGCATTGGCGTGTCGCGTCTGGTGGGGGCGATCATTGAGGCCTATCACGATGCAAACGGCATCTGCTGGCCAGAGGAAGTGGCACCCTTCAAGGTGGCGATCCTCAACCTGAAACAGGGGGATGCCGCCTGCGATGCAGCGGCGGGGGCGCTCTACCAGCAATTGCAGGAGCGCGGCGTGGAAGTGCTCTACGACGATACCGAGGCGCGGGCGGGCGAGAAATTCGCCCGGATGGATCTGATTGGCGTGCCCTGGCAGATCATCCTCGGCCCCAAAGGCGTGGCCGCTGGAGTGGTAGAACTCAAACACCGCCGCAGCGGCGAACGTCAGGAGCTTTCGGTGGAAGCGGCGCTGGCAAAGGTGGTGGGGTGAGGGCATGCCCCTCCCCGAAGGGAGGGGTATGCTCCACTGCGCGATGCGTACTAGCGGGATTTCGGCGTGTTAGTTACCTTGCATTCTGCTGCGGCATAGGGAGTGTAATCGAAGTCGTATGCTCCATCCTTCTTGCCGTCTTGTATGTCCAGAAAGAAATTCATCAATGTTTCGCCTGCTTCTGTCAGCGTTTGTGTGCTGCAATGCGTTCCTGGATAACCGGCAGCCGTTGTCAGGTCCTGAGCGAATTTCTGGAATTGCGCTTTGATTGATTGATCAAGGGCAGGATTGCCGTTGACCAGAACCTGCATGGTAGAAGCAACGAGAGCTTCAGCTTGTGGAGCGGACGCACCCGTTATGTCGATGTATTTTTTCAGGACTGCCTGATGGATTCCTGCTGCCTGCTCTACTGAAACCTGCCCATTCGCCGGAAGAGCACCCAGCAAGGTGTTGAGATCGGCTGCCGTCATTTTGCCGTTTGTTAGTCCTTCCACCATCTTCTGTGCTTCGCCATAGGTGATGGGAAGGCTCTCAATACCCGCCTGTTCGGCAAAAATACTGATAATCGCCATACCAAATGCCTGAATGCCGGGTGCAAAGATGGGGGCAGGATTGGCTGCCTGCGTTGGCAGTGGCTGAGGATCAGCGGCAACGGTTGGCAGTGGTTGGGGGTTCCCGACAACCGGTGTAATGGGGTTTTGCGTTCCATTTCCATCGGGGGTAGGAATAGGGCTTGAGCCGCCCGGAGCGGGAGGTGTGGGTGTTTCTTGTAGGGGAAGGGAGGTTTCGGTCTGCGAGGCGGTGGGCGAAATACCGTCTGCTATAAAGAGTTGATTAAGTGCGGGGTTCCAGTTTGCTGGTGGCACGTTTTCAATACTACCGGGAAAGGTGCGAGCAGTGCCGTATACTTGCACTGGTGGCCGTTGTGGAGCAAATACAGGGCTTTCTTCTGGTAACCCGTTTTGTTGGCGAATGGATGCAATGCCTAACCGATCCCACGCTGCCGTCATTTCCTCGGCGCTAATAATAACTGGTGTGGATGCTCCCTGCACCTGATATGTATATGTTCCATCGTTGTTGCGAGCTACATTAAGTGCGAAGGGATCATATGAAATATCATCACTGGTGTATGCCAGTGCTTGCGCATATGGCACAGATGTGCCGTCTTTAGAGACATTAAAATCCACCGAAAGATTTGCAAAACGCAGTTCTTCGACGTTTATGCCGTCCTCCCGAAGTTGGTCTTTAAGCTTCTGGAGCAGCTCCAGATGTGCGTTGCACAGTGCCCCCAGAGAGGGTGAGGGAACCGAGATTCGCAAACCATTATCGTTGTATGACTCGCTCAGTGGTTCGATAATAGTGGTGACGATTCCGCTATCTTTATCTAGTAGGAAGTAAATGCCTTGCGTTACATTGGTCCACACTTCGCCAGAAATATCCAATGGGTTTTTACTGTTCTGGGTGTTTGCCAGGTCCTTTCCGGCGAACACAACGTACCGGTCTCCATATGACTGCTGGAAATCAATTGGAGCGGCTCCGGCAAGAGGTTTGCCCTGTTTATCTGTTCCTGGTTGTGTACGGGTGGCTCCCCAAATCGCCAGAATATCGGCCAGTGTGTCTTTCCCGGGCATAACCTTCTCCTCTGTTTCATGATGCGTGGCGCGTCTCTGGCGCGCATGACTCCGTCAGTCTACGCGCATTGTATGACAATTATATTAAGGAAACGCGTAGCAGTGATTGTCTGCCTTTCCGCCCCTCACTCTGGAAGCGCATTGCAGATGATCTGTGAATAGCATACCCTCGCCATCCGTGGATTGTCCATCTGGCCTTCCCTCACCCCGACCACACAGGTACCCTCTTGATTGCGCTGATTGTTCCCGAAGATTCCGCAGGCACCCGTCTGGATAAATGGCTCGCCATGCAGCCTGAGATCGAGATTTCCCGCAGCCGCGCTCAAAATCTGATCGCACAGGGTCATGTGCGCTTAGGCGAGCAGCCCATCAGTGATAGCGCCCGCGCCGTGAAAGCCGGGGAATGCTACACCCTTACCCTGCCCGCGCCAATTCCCATGGAGCTGATCCCGGAAGCGATTCCGCTGACTATTCTCTATGAAGACAGCGCGCTAATGGTCATCAACAAACCCGCCGGGATGGCGGTGCATCCAGCCCCCGGCCACCATTCCGGTACGTTGGTGCACGCGCTGCTGGCGCATTGCGGCACCTCGCTTTCCGGCATCGGCGGGGTGATGCGCCCCGGCATCGTCCACCGGCTGGATAAGGATACCAGCGGGTTGATGGTGGTCGCCAAGCATGATCGCGCCCATCAGTATCTCTCCGCGCAGTTGAAGGATCGCAGCCTGTCGCGCACCTACACCGCGCTGGTATGGGGGATTCCCAATCCCGCGCATGGCACATGGGAGGGCGATATTGGACGCAGCCCGCATAACCGGCACAAAATGGCGGTGGTGGATCACGGTAAGGAGGCCCGCACCCATTACCGGATTGAGCAGGTGCTGGGCCATGGGGCGCTGAGCCTGCTGCGCTGCGATCTGGATACGGGGCGCACGCATCAGATTCGCGTCCATGCCTCCCATTACGGCTATCCGCTGGTGGGGGACCCGCTCTATGGCCGCACCCGTGCCCGCGCATCCGCACTTTCCGAGGAGGAATGGGTCGCCTTACGCCAGTTTCCGCGTCAGGCGCTCCATGCCACCGAGCTGGTGTTGATCCATCCGGAAACCGACGAGGAAATGGCGTTTGAGTGCCCGCTTCCAGAGGACATGCAGCAGCTTCTGCACCTCTTGCGGGTGAAGGGAAAATGAGGTATAGTGCGGCGCATCACCATGGCACACACACTCCCCGCTCCCAAATCGCCGCTGCCGACCCTGCTTCCCGGCGGGTCGATTGAGCGGTATATTAGCGAAGTGCAGAAATTCCCCATGCTGGATGAGGCAGAGGAATTCATGCTCGCCAAACGCTGGCAGGCGCATCAGGACATGTCCGCCGCGCACCGCATGGTGACCAGCCATTTGCGCTTGGTGGTCAAAATGGCGCAGGGCTTCCGCGGTTATGGGCTGCCGGTTGCGGAACTCATTTCCGAAGGCACCATCGGCCTCATGCAGGCGGTCAAGCGGTTTGATCCGGACAAGGGGTTTCGCCTCGCCACCTACGCCATGTGGTGGATCAAAGCCTCCATGCAGGAATATGTGTTGCGTTCCTGGTCGTTGGTGAAGGTTGGCAGCAGCGCCACGCAAAAACGCCTGTTCTTCAACCTGAAAAAACTCCGCCACCGGCTGGATGCCGCCGATCACGGCGACCTGACGCCAGAGCAGGTGGCCATCATCGCCCGCGAGCTGGATGCCGATGCCGAGGAAGTGGTGGCGATGGATCGCCGCATGATGGCGCACGACCCCTCTCTGAATATGCGGGTGGGGCTGGAGGGCGATACCGAGCTTCAGGATACGATTGCAGAATCAGGCCCCACGCAGGAAACCCTGCTGATTGAGCATGACGAATCCCGCCACAAACGCGAGTTGATGAAAACCGCACTTGGTAGCCTAAACGAACGGGAAAGGGCAATTCTTCAGGCCCGCCGCCTTCAGGAACCGGCGGTGACGCTGGAGGAACTCAGCCAGCGCTACAGCATCTCCCGCGAGCGCGTGCGCCAGATCGAAAACCGTGCGTTTGAGAAACTCGTGGCGCATGTGGCGGAGCAGGGTTAGCGGGCCATGCCCTGATTGGGATTGCGTGCGCTTTGCAGGTAATGCTGAATGGAAGTATCCGTCTCATTGAGTAGTTTGGCTGCGTATTGCACGGAATCGTGCAGCGTACAGGGTTGTGCGATACCCGGTGCGGCCGCATCCAGCACAGCCACCAATTTGGTTAGAAACACCTCCCGCTCTTCCACCGGAAGGCTCTGCCACATCTGAGATAGCTGCTCCGGATTGCTACCACTCGTGAAAACTGGATGCGTGCTCTCCTGCATTGCTGCGGCATCGAACCCACAATAGTTTCCAATCAGACTCACCGCCGTATTTTTTACCACCCCCGATTCGGGAGAAGACCATGGCCATAGCACTACCTTTTCTATGTCCACTTCATCCCTGCGCGATATGATGTAGCGACGAAAATCGGTCACCGCACTCTCAAGTACTTCCCAAGCTGCAGCCTGCGCCTCCATATCGACCATCCCCCCCTCCTCGCTTGCATCCATCCTACCAGCCCTTTATGAAGATTGCATGAAAGTGCTTGTCACAGGTTGCGCGGGGTTTATCGGCATGCATGTCGCGCAGGCGCTGCTGACGCGTGGCGCGGAGGTGGTGGGGGTGGATGCCCTCACCCCCTATTACGATACGCGGCTTAAAGAGGCCCGGCTGGCGCAACTCGCCCCCCTCCCCGGCTTTCGCTTTTACCGCGAGGATATTGCCCGTCCCGAAACGCTCGCCCGCTGGCAGGCGGAACATGCCGACATCACCCATATCGTGCATCTGGCCGCGCAACCGGGGGTGCGGTATAGTTTGGAGCATCCCTTCACCTATACGGAGGCCAACATCACCGGGCATCTGGCAGTGCTGGAATATGCGCGCCACCTGCCGGGGCTGCGGCATCTGGTCTATGCCAGTTCCAGCTCGGTCTATGGAGCGAATACCACCCTCCCCTTCCGCGAGAGCGACGCGGTGGATCATCCGGTCTCGCTCTATGCCGCCACCAAGCGGGCGGGCGAATTGATGTCTTATACCTATAGCCATCTCTACGGCATTCCGGCGACGGGGTTGCGTTTTTTTACGGTCTACGGCCCGTGGGGACGCCCTGATATGGGGTTGTGGACATTCACCCGCGCCCTCTATGCGGGCGAAACCATCGAACTCTATAACCATGGCGCGATGCGGCGCGATTTCACCTTTATCGACGATATTGTGGCGGGTGTGATCGCCGCGCTGGATCACCCCCCCACCGACACTCCTGCCCACCGGGTGTTTAACCTCGGCAACCATCGCAGCGAGGCACTGCCAGAGGTGATTCGCCTGCTGGAAGCCGCCACCGGCAAACAAGCCAAATTGGAATATTCGCCTATCCAACCCGGCGATGTGAAGGATACGTTTGCCGACATCACCCTCGCGCAAACAGAGCTGGGATTCACCCCCCGCACCTCCATCGCCGAGGGAATCCCAAAGTTTGTGGAGTGGTATCAGGGGTGGGTAGAAGGCGACAAAAAGGTCGCCAACTGATATTACCTAAGGTGAACCTCTCCCCTCGGCGAGACATTCCGGAGTCCATTCTCAATAATCTCCGCAACTGCCTCTTGCGAGATACGCCCCTCAGGCGGATACACGCGCACCGTACCAAAGACCTCCTGAATCTCATACGCCCCCGGACCCCACCGATCAGCCATCACCTCCTCTACTGCCAACTTTATCTGTGCGGTAGAGCTTCCCTCCTTAGAATTGACATCAATAACAACAGTCATACCTCTCCTCCAGTTCTTGCAGCTAATCGTTGAGACGATATCAGATGCTCCTACACAGTCAACAGTGTAACAAATATACCTTAATCCAGCGGTGTGTGACGCAACCCCGCAAGCTCTCTCCGCGCCGCTTCGGCCAAAAACGCCGAGCGCGAGCTGTATTGGTGCCGGGCTACCGCTGCATCCACCCGTTTCAGCAATCCCCCATCCAGCGTGATATTGATGCGTTTTGCCGCCTCGGGGAGTGCCACCTCAATCAGTGCCAGCCTGGCATCTTCCGGTGGTGTGTGGTGCGTATGCTGTCCATCGGGCAAGGGAAGCCCCTCTTCCAACAATCCTTCAATATGGAATTCCAATGCCTCACGAGCCATGAGCAGCGCTTCTTCGAGCGTATGCCCTGCGGTAATGCATCCCGGAAAATCCGGGAACGACACCCCGTAATCGGAACCCTGCTCCTGATGAATATAGGCGACATAATGCATGTTAGGCTCTCCACCCCGCTTGTGTTTCGATGCTCCGCAACGTGCCTTTCGGAATATCCCGTTTGGGATGCGGTACCGTCACCCGGCCGGGTTTTTCCGGATGCTTGAACTGCATATGGGAGCCTCGCGTTGCCACATGCACCCAGCCATCCTCCCGCAACCGGCGAATGATCTCTCTGCTATCCATGTGTATAATATACACACTAACAGTCAGGAGGGCAAGCATTGCATGTGCAACGAAACGGTGGCATCCTGAGCGGGTATTGCCGTAATATATCCTTTATGGTATAAAGATGTGGAAAGTGGTGTTACTGGATGCACGGGTGGAGGCAGAACTTTAGGCACTTCCCGCAGGTTTGCGCGCCCGCTTCACCCACACGGTGCAGTTGATTGAAGCGCTGGGACTGGAAAACGTCAGAGAACCTTACGTTAAGCATTTAGAAGATAAATTGTGGGAAATACGGATGAAAGGACCAGATGGCATTGCGCGAGCCGTCTACATCACCGCCACAGGAAAGCGTATCGTGGTGTTACGCGTGTTTGAGAAAAAAACACAGAAAACGCCTGCGAAAGAACTGGAAATCGCCCGCCATCGGGCAAAGGAATGCCGATGAAAACCGTTGATGAGCTACACCAGACATGGCAACACGACCCTACCTATCAGGAAGCTTACGACGCGCTGGAGGAAGAATTCGCGCTGGCGCACGCGTTTCTGGCGGCGCGCACACAGTCGGGTCTTACGCAGGAACAACTGGCGGAGCGGATGCATACCTCTCAATCCTTCATTGCGCGTCTGGAATCGGGGAAAGTCAGCCCCTCTACCCGCACACTCTTCCGGTTTGCCAGAGCAACCGGCCACAGGCTTCACATCTCATTTGATCGGTAACTCAGCATGACCACTCTCCCCACCTGGAATCTTTCCGACCTCTATCCCGGCATGGATGCGCCGGAAATCGCCGCCGATCTGGAAACGGCGCGCGCGCAGGCCGCAACCTTCCGCGCTGCCTATGAGGGGAAGCTGGAATCCCTCTCCGGTGATGCCGTGGCAGAGGCCGTGCAAGCCTATGAGCGGCTGGAGGAATTGCTCGGCAAACTCGGCAGTTACGCGCAACTGGTCTTCGCAGAAAACATGACCGACGCGGCGCGCAGCACCTTCTACCAGAACACGCTGGAGGGCATTACCGATATCAGCGCGGAATTGCTGTTTTTCACCCTCACCCTCACCAAACTGCCGGAATCGCTGGTGGCGGGGTGGATCGCCGCTTCGCCGACGCTCGCCCGCTACAAGCCGTGGCTGGACCGGGTGCGTAGCTTCCAGCCCTATCAACTCAGCGACGAGCTGGAAACGCTGCTGCATGAAAAATCCGTGACCGGTTCAGCCGCCTGGTGCCGGTTGTTTGACGAGACCCTCGCCGGTATCACCGCACAAGTGGGCGAGGAAATCCTGCCGCTGGAGCAGGTACTCGACCGTCTCTCATGGGAGAAAGAGGCCGACCGCAAACAAGCCGCCAAAGCCGTGGGAGCGGCACTGGAAACCCATGCCAAGACCTTTACCCTCGTCACCAACATCCTCGCCAAGGATAAGGCCATTGAGGACAGGTGGCGGAAATTCGCCCGTCCCATCTCCAGCCGAAACGTGGCGAATCAGGTGGAAGACGAGGTGGTGGATGCGCTGATTGGCGCTGTCAAAACCAGCTACCCCGCCCTCTCCCATCGCTATTATAAGCTCAAAGCGAAGTGGCTGGGACAGGAGAAACTCAATTACTGGGACCGTAACGCCCCCCTTCTGGAAGCGGGGGATCGCTCCTTTAGCTGGGACGAGGCAGTGGAAACGGTGCTCACGGCCTACGGTGATTTTTCGCCGGAGATGCGGGCGCTTGGGCAGCAATTCTTCGACAATGCATGGATCGATGTCCCCGCCCGTGCCGGGAAAGCACCGGGCGCCTTCGCCCATCCCACCGTGCCTTCCGCGCACCCCTATCTGCTGCTTAATTTTCAGGGGAAACTGCGCGATGTGATGACCCTCGCCCATGAGTTGGGACACGGCGTGCATCAACTCCTGTCCGCCGGGCAGGGCGCGTTGATGGCCGATACGCCGCTGACACTCGCCGAAACCGCCTCCGTGTTTGGCGAGCAACTCACCTTTCAGGCAATGCTGAAGCGCGAAACCAATCCTGTCCTCAAACGGGCGATGCTCGCCGCGAAGGTAGAGGATATGCTCAATACCGTGGTGCGTCAGGTGGCGTTTTGCGAGTTTGAGCGCCGCCTGCACGATGCGCGTCAGGAGGGCGAGCTATCGCTGGACGCCATCTGCGACCTGTGGCTTGCCGTGCAGCGCGAAAGCCTCGGCGATGCCTTCCGGTTCGACAGCGAATACCGCTATTACTGGAGCTATATTTCGCATTTTATCCATTCGCCTTTTTATGTCTACGCCTATGCGTTCGGCGATTGCCTGGTGAACGCGCTCTACACCGTCTATGCGGGCGGCCATCCCGGTTTCGAGGGGAAATACATGGAGATGCTGCGAGCGGGCGGCACACTCAAACACCACGACCTGTTGCGCCCCTTCGGCTTGGACGCACGCGACCCAGCCTTCTGGCAGCGCGGGCTCTCCACCATCGCCGGATTCATTGACGCGCTGGAGGAGTAGGGGTAGGGTGGCGCATCATAAATGGATGGAACAAGCCCCCCTCCCTATCCCTCCCCCGCGTTGCGGGAGAGGGGACCGGAGGGAAAGCCTCTCCTACAAAAAGGCGTCGATAGTGATGCATGATGGTGCATCCGGTTCCCTCTCCCGCAACGCGGGGGAGGGATAGGGAGGGGGTAACACTTACAAGGATCATTCCCATGCCCCTTACCCTTGCAGTCCTCAAAGAACGCGCCCAAGGCGAAGCCCGCGTGGCGCTCAGCCCAGAAACCGCGAAGCTGTTTGTCGCCGCAGGGTTTGCCGTGCGATTGGAAACCGGTGCAGGCGAGGCCGCCGGACTTCCCGATGCGCTGTATGTGGAGGCAGGAGCGACCATCGCCTCCACGCCGGAAGCCGCACTCGCCGGGGCGTCACTGGTGCTCGCTGTGCAGCGACCCGATGCCAGTTGGCGCGAGCAGATTCCCAGCGGTTGTGCGCTCGTCGGGATGCTCGACCCCCATGCCCACGCCAGTGATGCCGCATGGTATGCGAGCCAAAACATCGCCGCCTTTGCCATGGAGCGCATCCCCCGGATTTCGCGCGCGCAGAGCATGGATACCCTCTCCTCGCAGAGCAATCTCGCGGGCTACCGCGCCGTGATTGAGGCCGTGAGCGCCATGGGCAAGGCCGTGCCACTGCTGATGACCTCTGCCGGAACCGTGGCTCCGGCGCGCTTTGTGATTCTGGGCGCGGGGGTTGCCGGGCTTCAGGCGATTGCCACCGCTCGCAGGTTGGGAGGCATCATCGCCGCCTTCGATGTCCGTCCGGCAGTGAAGGAACAGGTAGAAAGTTTAGGCGCGAGCTTTATCGAAGTCCCCGCCGACCCGAATGAATCCGCCGAAACCAGCGGCGGCTACGCAAAAGAAATGAGCGAGAGTTACCAGAACCGCCAGCGGCAGGCGATTCACGATGCCGTCGCCAAAGCCGATGTGGTGATTTCCACCGCCCTCATCCCCGGACGCGAAGCGCCGGAACTCCTCACCGACGCGATGCTCGCCGACATGAAAGCGGGCGCGGTGATTGTGGATATGGCAGCGGCCTCCGGCGGCAATTACCGGGGCACGCAGCGCGGCGAGGTGATCCGCGTTGGCGGCGTGATGGTGATTGGCTACGACAACCTGCCCAGCCGGGTCGCATTCGACGCCAGCCGCCTCTACGCTAAGAATTTATACAACTTCGTGGCGCTACTGCACGCGAAGGACGCAGACACACTCACGCTGGATAGCGACGACGAGATTGTGAAAGCGACCCGGTGGGGGGGCTAGGCAAGCGTTGACACAAGAGAGGACCCACATAAGCACTCCCCTTCTAGCACGGATCTCAACTGCTTAATTCGAGAGAAAACCAAATCCTCAGCCTCAGAGTAATATATAAGTGGTGCTATAATCCCGCCCTCGTATTCATTAGCCTTGAATCTTGCCCAAGCCTTATAGAAGCAATTCCAAAGCTCATCGGTACGGCTAAATTCGTTTGCACGATTAGCCGGAAGATAAGACAGTATCTTTGCATTAATCCCCTCGAGTTCTTGCATAGCCACATCTAAACGGCCAGCCGCTTCAGCGTTCATAGCAGCCTGAGTGAGAGGAGCGTTTGGATACAGCTGCTGTGTTATGAAGCTATCCATTGCCTCCATAAAAACGAGGGTGCTATTGAAGTATTGGCCTATTTTAGACTCATCTTCTAGATTCAGACCAGAACCATGGCAGATATTGTGTCTTATTTGGAAAATGCATTCTACATCTTGAAAAATAATTTCTGGATTAGATATGATGGGAACTATTGGCTGTTCATGCACCTCATGCTCCCATCTGTCATACGCAATAGAAACTTTAGCAAAGAAATCAACGCCACAAATAGAGCTGAGAGCATGATTAATATGATTAATGTTACTGAAAGGTAAGTGATAAGCTATAAACTCTCCAACAGATATCTTCTCTCCCTGAAAAGCCCTTATTGCATCAAAGGTAAATTTTAAATCCTTGGTAAGTTTTTCTGAGTTATTGATAAATGGCTCTCCTCTATCAATCAATTCTCGCACTGCCAAACGAAACAACCTTTCTAAGGCCGCTACAGCTGCGACAGGAAAATAACAAACGAATTCATTCCTACCTTCAAATGAGTCATAAAGACTACGCAACTCATATATGCGGATCATTGCCTCTGCCCAGAGCACTTTCTCGCCTCTTTGCCGAATTATCTCTTCTACTGAACGTAGCTTGGCCATACGACTCATAGATTGTTATCCTCTAACTTCCCCCTAAGCCGCTTTACTCCCCAGCGCGGCGAGCTCCTGCGGCAGGCTTTGCGCCCAATAGGTGATGCTCCCGGCGCCCAGGCACACCACCAGATCCCCCGGACGCGCCCGCTCGCGGATCATCCCAGCGAGCGCCTCGCGGTTGGGGAGCGCCTCCACCTGTTTGTGGCCGGTGGCGCGGATGCCTTCCACCAGTGCGTCGCGGTCGGCCCCCGGAATGGGGGCCTCGCCCGCGGCATAGACATCCGCAATCAGCGCGATATCGGCGTCTTCCAGTGCGTGGCAAAACTCGTCAAACAACCCATGCAGGCGCGAATAACGGTGCGGCTGCACCACGGCAATCACCCGCGCATCGGGCGAGGAACGGAAGCTCCGCGCGGCCTTGAGCGTCGCCATGATCTCCGCCGGGTGATGCCCGTAATCGTCGATGACCGTCACCCCCTCCACCTCGCCGGTGAGGGTGAAGCGCCGCTTCACGCCCCGAAACTGCGAAAGCCCGCGCAACATCGCCTCTTCGGAAATGCCCAGCGTTTCGGCCACCGCAATCGCCGCCAGCGAGTTGCGCACATTATGCATGCCCGGCACCGGACAGCGCATCCCACGGATGCGTTTTTCCACATTGCCGGTGCGGATCACCACCGTGAAGGTCGAACCCGCGACACTGCTTTCGACGTCCTCCGCCCGCACCATCGCGTCAAAATGCGTGCCATAGGTGATGATGCGGCGGTCGGTGATGCGGGCGGCGAGCGCCTCTACCTCCGGATGGTCGATGCACAACACCGCGAATCCGTAAAAGGGAATCCCCTGCACAAAGCGCTGAAAGGCTTCGCGCACGCCATCAAAACTGCCGTAATGCTCCAGATGTTCGGGGTCGATATTGGTGACAATCGCCACGCGGGCGGGAATCTGCAAAAAGGTGCCGTCTGATTCGTCGGCCTCGGCAACAACCCAGTCGCTCTCGCCCAACCGCACATTGCTGCCATAGGAATGGATGACCCCGCCATTGATAACGGTCGGGTCAAACCCGCCCGCATCGAGGAGTGCGGCGGTAAGCGCCGTGGTAGTGGTTTTGCCATGCGTACCGGCGACCGCGATCGGCATTTTCATGCGCAGCAGTTCGCACAGCATCTCCGAGCGCCGCACCACGGGAATCCGCCGCTCGCGGGCCGCAACAATCTCCGGATTATCGGCAGGCACAGCCGTGGAGCGCACCACCACTTTTGCCTCGCCCAAATGCGCGGCGTCATGCCCGATAGAAACGGGAATCCCCAACTCGCGCAGATGGGTGACGATGTACCCTTCCGCCGTATCCGTCCCCTGCACCCGGTAGCCGAGATTATGCAGGATCTCGGCGATCCCGCTCATGCCGATGCCGCCAATGCCGATAAAGTGAATCACCCCAACCTCTTTGGGGATGGATGTATAAACCCGAAATGCGTTCATGTTTTCCTCTGGTTAGAGGCGTTTTGTAGCATCGAATAGGAGGGAAGAAAAGGGGGAGCCGCAGGCGATGCGGCCCCGCCTCTGTGCACTTGTCATAAAAGATTCATTTGATGATGCCATACAGCAGGTTAGATTGCGCTTCTCTTTAACTCTATCGCATTGAAAGGACGTGCCATGACCTCCTCCTACGTTCCAGAAGAAGAAAAACCACCGGTTAGACCTGGTGAGGAACCACCGGTTGTTGACACGGCAAATAGCCGCCGCGCTGCCCAAACACTCGCTCAGCGGAACCCTGCCCGGTAAGGGAATCTACGGGTTTGTGCCATTGCGAGCGGACAACGCGAGCGCGGCATTCCAGAACAGACCTCTTGGCTGGATTGCTTCGCTTGCGCTCGCAATGACGGCACGGCCCAGTGCACAATGCCGCTACGCCTGTGTATCCACATGAGGCGCTTCGGCTTCTTTGCTCACCGCCACCAGTGCGGGTCGCAGCAACCGGTCGTGCAGTACATAGCCCGCCTGAATGGTCTGGATCACCGTGCCGGGTGCCTGGGTGGGGTCTGGCACCTGCACCACCGCCTCGTGGAGTTGATGGTCGAACGCCTGCCCCAGCGGATCCACGCGGCGGATGCCGTGCCGCTCAAATACCGAGAGAAACTCGCTGAGCGTCATCTCCACGCCGGTCCACAGGCTGGTAAGCAGCGGATGCGCCTGACGCTCGCCTTCCGGCACCGCCCCCACTGCCCGTTGCAGGTTTTCAATCACCGTCACCAGATCGCGGGCGATGTTGGAGGTGGCGTATTTGGAGGCATCCTCCACATCTTTCCGCGCACGGCGGCGGACATTCTCAGCCTCTGCCGCTGCACGGAGCGCCTGCGCGATGCGCTGCTCTGGAGAGAGGGCCTCCCCCTGTACGGCGGCCAGCGCCTCGGTGATGGCTTCCAGTTCGCTCTGGGTGGCGTGTTGTTCGGTCATGATACTCCGCTCCTTGTTCAATCCCCCCATAGTTGGGGCAAAACCATCCGAAATGCAAGAGTGGGTAAGAGGATGGTTGCTATCTGCCGTTACCCGTGCGAAAGCACAGGACCTCACACAAAGGAAACTATATGACCACCCGCAGCCATGGCCGCACTGCCGACTCCCTTCGTCCGATCCTGCTGGAAACCGGCGTCAACCCCTATGCCGAAGGTTCCTGCATGGTGCATTTCGGGAATACCCGCGTGCTGTGCACGGCGTCGGTGGAGGATCGCGTGCCGCCCTTCCTGCGCAATACCGGTAAGGGCTGGGTCACCGCCGAGTATGCGATGCTGCCGCGTGCCACCCACACCCGCAGCCAGCGCGAAGTGCAGAAAGGGCAGCCCTCCGGCCGCACGCAGGAGATTCAACGGCTGATTGGCCGCTCGCTGCGCGCCGTGATTGATCTCAAATTGCTGGGTGAAACGCAAATCACCGTGGATTGCGACGTGCTTCAGGCCGATGGCGGCACCCGCACCGCCGCGATCACCGGCGGTTATGTGGCATTGCATCTGGCCTGCACGCATCTGCTGGAGCGTCGGCTGGTGAAGAAACACCCCATCACCGGTCAGGTAGCAGCGGTTTCCTGCGGGATTGTCGGCGGCACGGCGCTACTGGACCTCGAATATACGGAAGACTCCACCGCCGAAGCCGATATGAATTTTGTGCTGACCCAAGGCGGTGGCATTGTGGAGATTCAGGGAACGGCGGAGCAGGCCCCCTTCACCGAGGAGCAATTCCACGCCATGTTTCTGCTCGCCCGTCAGGGGATCACCGAGCTGCACCGTTTGCAGCAGGAGGCGCTGGGGAAAAACGCCTAATTCAATCCCCGTTCGCTTCCCGACCGCACGACGTTGGAAAGGCGGATCGCCTGCGCAGGCGTTGCCCCTGCGGCCCGAACGGGAGCCTTCGCGCCGCATTCATTCAGGGTTATGATCTGGAGGTTAGGATACCGCGCAGCGAGATTGCGCAGCCTTTGCGTCTGACTGGCAGGTACCGCCTGTACAGAAGGCACATAGCGTCGCGTATGCGGATCGTAAAGGGAAGCGCGTGAATCCACCACAAGACCATCCACGACAGAGGCCACGAACGGCACAATCGTTTGGTTGCGGTTCAGCAGGATCGGCAGGTCAGGATAATTGCGGTGAATGTTTTTAACCAGCGCAATGGCAGCCGCACGCATACCCCTAAAGCCGACAGGGTCCGCCCGCTCCAACGCGAAGAGTGGTTCCATATCCTCCAGATACAGGCCATTAAAGCCGTCATGCAACAGGCGGGGAATCACCTCACCAATGACATTTTTTGCCCAAGAGGGATTCCGGATATCGACAAAATAATACCCCAACCGTGCGGGGTTTTCCACTAGCACGGCTCCGGCTTTGTCTGCTTCCTGAAACGCAGGATCAAAAAGCGGCATTTCACCCAGATTCAGGTAGCCATACACCTGCTTCCTGCGTTGCCTGAGGGGAGCCAATGGCGGGTGATACTCCGTGTTAAAGACCACCGCATCGTAGGCAAAAAACGATTCAACAGGGGCTTTGTTTGAATCATAGACCGCCCATTTTAAGGGGGTCGCCAGCGCCGCACCCGACAGTGCCATCAGCAGGCATGTCAGCGCAGAAAGGAGGGGATACATAGAGATTCTGTTCCTGATAATACAACGAACGTGCTTGTATGGTATTTTTTCTGCCCATAACATAAGTTTGTTGCAAACACGTTACAGTCTGCAACCTAAGCCAAGAAGATCCAAAATAGAGCCAAAACGGAATTTAACGACCGTGCTTACGTTCAATCGCATCCCATAAGGCGCGTTCGGGATGGATGCCATGAAGGGCGGCAATCTCCTGAAAGCAGGTGGGTGAAGTGACGTTAATCTCCGTCAGATAATCGCCGATGATGTCGATGCCTGCGAGCAGAATGCCCATCGCTTTAAGGGTTGGCGCAATGGTGGCGCAGATTTCCAGCTCGCGGGGGGAGAGTTCCGCCTGCGCCGCGCAGCCGCCTGCCATGAGGTTGGCACGAATCTCCCCGGATTTGGGGATGCGGCGAATCGCGCCCGTCACTTCGCCGTCAATCAGAATCACCCGCGTATCGCCCTCGCTCACCGCCGGGATAAAGGCCTGCGCCACCAGCGGCTCGCCATGCTTGGTGAGCATCGCGGTTACCAGCGCGTCGCTATTGGGGTCATGCGGCTGGAGCAGAAACACATCTTGCCCACCAAACAGATAGAGCGGCTTGAGGATCACCTTCTTATGCATCGCCACAAAGGCATGGATGCGTTCCGGATCGCGGGTGATGAGCGTCGGCGGGCACAGCTCCGGCCAGCGCAGAGGCAGCAATTTTTCCGGTGCGTCGCGCACCGCACGCGGCGGATTAACCACCAGCACGCCTTCCAGACGCTCCAGCAAATGGCAGGCGGTGAGATAGGCCATGTCGTAAGGCGGGTCCTGACGCATCAGGATCACATCCATGTTGCGTAGATCGGTATGTTGCGGCGCAGCAAGATCAAAATAATGGCTGTGGTCTTTATGCAACGTCAGAGGGGCAAGCGGTGCGGTGAGCGTGCCCCCCTCCCAGGCCAGTTGCCACGGCTCGTAATAGAACAGGGAATGGCCGCGATGCTGGGCCTCCAGGCCGATTACATAGGTGGAATCCTTCTCCGGATGGATGGTGGAGATCGGGTCCATTTGAATGGCAATGCGTAGGGGCATAAGTACAACCTGTGGTTTTTGCGCACCGCAACATTTGCTGTTGACAGCCGGAAAACTATCTGGCAGATTAGGCTCGCATTCAAGCCATTTATGTATAAAGGAGAATCCCCATGGCCGCTACTGCTCAATTCCCCGATTTTACCGCTTTCTTCAGCGAATTCAAATTTCCCTACGCCGATGCCGAGCGCATGTTCGCCATGCAGCGCCGCAATTTTGAAGCCCTCTCGGCTGCCAATCAAGTGGTGACCGAAGGCGTGCGCGCTGTGATGCGTCGTCAGGCCGAAATCACCCAGCGCAGCATCGAAAAAGCGCTGGATACCGCGAAAGACGGTTGGGCGAATCCGAATCCGGAAACCGCCGCGAACCGCAGCGCTTCTGCCGCGAAGGAAGGGTTCGAAACCATCCTCGCCAGCACCAGCGAACTGACCGAACTCGCCGCCAAATCCGGCCGCGAGGCGATCGACCTGCTGAGCCAGCGTTTCATGCAATGCATGGAAGAAGCCACCAGCTGCACCGCAGGATCGAAAAGCAAAAAGAGCGCCTAACCCGCGTTTTTTCGTTTAGGCAAAAAACCCGCCGGGGGAAACCTCGGCGGGTTTTTTTGTGTAGGGTAAAGGATGACGATGGAAAGCTGGGTACATGTGCAGGTGATGGATGCCGCCTCCCTAACGGGAGGGATTGCCTTTGCGCTCTCCGGCTTTCTGGCCGGCACCAAGAAGCATCTCGACTGGATGGGGCTGTTTATCCTCTCCTTTCTTACCGCCAATGGCGGGGGTATTTTGCGGGACGTACTGGCCGACCGGCCCCCTGTGATGCTGCTCAGCAACGAACCCTTCCTGATTGCGCTGATCGTGACGTTATTGGGAAGTGCGTTGAAGCTGGGGCGCCATGCCACGGTTGAAGAAGGCTGGCTTTTTGTCATCTGTGATGCGGTGGGACTGGTGGCCTTCGCCATTACCGGCGCGCTGGTGGCACTGGAAATCCATGCCCCCTTTTTCGGGTTTATCACCCTGGCGTTCCTGACCGCTGCGGGTGGCGGCATCGTGCGCGATATGTTGGTGAATACGATCCCGGAGGTACTGCATAGCGGGTTTTATGGCAGCATCGCCGTGCTTGTGGCTCTGGCCATTTATCTACTGCACATCGCAAACAGCCTGACCCCAGCCGCGATGCTGGGCATTTTCCTCGGCGGGCTGGCCTTGCGAATGGTCGCCTACCGCTATCAGTGGAAACTACCCAAGCCTTAGAAGTGTCGTCACATTCGCTGCTATGTGGCGAAAATGGCAGTTTTCGAGAGTCGTAGTTTAGAAAAACAGGCTCTGTTTTTCTTAGCGAAGACGAAGTTCCAATGTATTCGACATACATGAAAGCCGGAAGCGCAGAAATTTGATATTTACAGACCATCGCAGTAGAGTTTGACGACACTATCTAAAAGAATCACACCGCCATCAGTACCAGCATGCCAATGGTAAGGGCCTGCAACACCACACGCGCCACCATGATACGGTTGCCGTAA
>JBIPLF010000056.1:0-8411 GCA_044368015.1 Rickettsiales bacterium | reverse complement strand
CAAGATTCCAAGATTCCAAGATTCCAAGATTCCAAGATTCCAAGATTCCAAGATTCCAAGATTCCAAGATTCCAAGATTCCAAGATTCCAAGATTCCAAGATTCCAAGATTCCGAAGTTCTACCCTACTTCACCACCAACGTACCCTGGGCGGTTTTTTGATTAAATTCACCAAAAAACGCGTAGCTTCCCGGCTTCAGCGGGCCGAGCTTAATCACCGCCTGCGCGTTGCCGGGAATGATTTTTTCGCGGTCCAGATCGTGGCTTTCAAACTCCTCTGGGGTGGGGTCCTGATTTTTGACCGTAATGTGCAACGGCTCGCCTGCGGCTACCTCCAGCGTCGCCGGGGAGAAGCGGTGGTCCTTAATCATCAATTCCAGTTTTTGCGTGGCGTGGGCGCTTGAGGCTCCCATCAGCAACAGGGCCAGCAGGCTGTAACGCAGGGTCATCATGGAAGCTTCCTTATGTGAGTGATAATCATTCTCATCATTCGGTATTGCCCAAAAAAATGCAAGCCTTTTATTGAAAGGGGGTTGTTTTTTGAGCTATGTTGATAATGATGGGTTATCGGTTTAACAATTTACGTTGGGGGGGAGACATGTCGGGGAGTCATCCAAATGATGCGTTGAGGGAGCGGGTGGCGGGTACATTCGGACTGCCGACGGGGGTAACGCAGGACAATCAACCGCTGTGGACAGCTGCTGAACAAGGGGTAACGTTACATTTCTATAACGGTGAGGATGTGCCGGTGGTTTCTGGTGGAGCTTTCACTCGCACGGCTGAGGGGGTGGATGTTACCTTCCCAACGCTTGCGACTCAGCAGACCGTACATCTATAGCTGGTTTGCCCTCAACTTCCCCTCTGCCACGCCCTGCATCACCATCCGGTGCAGGCTTCCCGGCTCGTGGGGGGAGGCGAGTCGCACTTCCGCAAAGCCGGTGGTGCGGCCCAGATGCGGCGTTTCCACCAGCACGTCTTCCTCGCACCCCACCCGCGAGGCGAGGTAAAGGCCCAGCATCCGCTCGCCTTCCTGCCGCAAACGCTCCGCCCGTTCCTTGCGGATGGGTTTGGGAACCCGCGGCATCTTCGCTGCCGGGGTGCCGGTGCGTGCCGAATAAGGAAACACATGCAGATAGGTGAGCCCGGCATCCCGAATCAGCCGTTGGGTGTTTTCAAACATGCTATCGGTTTCGGTGGGGAACCCGGCGATGAGATCGGCACCAAACACCATTTCCGGACGGAGGGTGCGGAGTTGATCGCAAATCGCCACGACATCGGCGCGGAGGTGACGGCGCTTCATGCGTTTGAGGATCATATCGTCGCCCGCCTGCACGCTTAAGTGCAGATGCGGCATCAGGCGCGGTTCCTCGGTGAAGCAGCGTAGCAGGATGTCGTCCACTTCAATCGCATCGAGCGAGGAGAGGCGCAGGCGCGGCAGTTCCGGCACCAATTTCAGGATGCGCGCCACGAGATCGCCAAGACTGGGGCTGCCCGGTAAATCCGTGCCGTAATCGCCAATATCCACGCCTGTCAGCACCACTTCGCGGTAGCCTTGCTCCACGAGCAACCGGATTTGTGTCACCACCTCGCCTGCCGGAACGCTGCGGCTGTTGCCGCGCCCGTAAGGAATAATGCAGAAGGTGCAGCGGTGGTTGCAGCCATTTTGAATCTGTACGAAAGCGCGGGCGCGGCCTTCCATCCCCTGAATCAGGTGTGACGCGGTTTCCTTCACCGAAAAGATGTCGTTGACGCGGATTTTTTCATGTGTGCCCACGCCAAAATCCGGGGTTTGATAGGTGCGTGCCTCCATTTTCTCGGCATTGCCGATCACCCGATCCACCTCCGGCATGGCGGCATAGGCGGCGGGGTTGATCTGCGCCGCGCAGCCGGTGACGATGATGGTGGCGTCTGGTCGCTCGCGCCGCGTTTTGCGGATGGATTGGCGGAGTTGCCGCTCGGCCTCTGCCGTCACCGCGCAACTGTTGAAGAGGATGGTGTTGCTGGCCTGCGCGGCATGCAAATGGCCGCGCATCACCTCGCTTTCAAAGGCGTTGAGTCGGCAGCCGAAAGTGAGAACTTCGACGGAGTGGGCAGGATTCAGGGGCCAGGGGTCAGCAGCACTGATCTCTGAATCCTGAACCCTGAATCCCGAATCCTCCATCTACCGTCCCCGGCTCTTTTTCTTCGCCGTGATGAGGTTCAGGCTTTCGACCATCAGCGAGAAGAACATGCTGAAATAGATATACCCACGCGGAATGTGGAACCCGAACCCTTCGGCCACCAGCAGCACGCCGATCATCAAAATAAAGGCCAGCGCCAGCATCTTGATGGTGGGGAAGCGTTTGATGAAATCGGCGATCATGCCGGAGGAGAACATCATCACCACCATGGCGATCACCATCGCGGCCACAATCACCGGCACGTTTTGGGTTAAGCCCACCGCCGTGAGCACGGAATCAAACGAAAATACAATGTCGATCACCACAATTTGCAGAATGGTCATGGCAAAACGCTTTTTGCTCCCTTTCAACTCCTTTGCCTGTTCGTGGGTCATCTCCTCATGCATGCTGCCAACGGCTTTGTAGATGAGAAACAACCCCCCCGCGAACATCAGCAGGTCGCGGCCGGAAAAACCATGCCCCATCAAGGTCAGCACGGGTTTGGTCATGCCCATGATCCAGGCCAGCGTGAGCAGGAAGCCAACGCGCATCACCATGGCGAGGGTCAATCCAATCATGCGGGCTTTTTTGGCCGCTTTGCGGTCCAGATGCTGGGTGAGCAGCGCAATGAAAATGACGTTATCCACGCCCAGCACAATTTCCAGCGCGGTGAGGGTAAGAAAACTGGCGAGTAATTGGTAATCAGAGAGCATTTCCATGCGGTCTTTCCTTTCGAGTCGGGTCTACATAGCGGGAAATCTGTGATTTGACAATCGGGAAGGCTTGTGGCTTGGTAGCGATATGTTGACCAAACGCATTATTCCGTGTCTGGACGTCCATGAAGGGCGGGTGGTGAAGGGTATCCGCTTTCTGGAATTGCGCGACGCGGGCGACCCGGTAGAGCAGGCGCGGGCCTATGACGCGCAGGGGGCGGATGAGCTATGTTTTCTCGACATCACCGCTTCCAGTGACAATCGCGGTATTTTGCTGGATGTCGTGTCGCGCACGGCAAAGGCCTGTTTCATGCCGCTGACGGTGGGGGGCGGTGTGCGGACGCTGGAGGATATCCGCTCGCTGTTGCTCGCCGGGGCGGATAAGGTGTCCATCAACACGGCGGCGGTGAAGCATCCGGAATTTGTGAGGGAAGCCGCACAAAAATTCGGCACGCAATGCATTGTGGTGGCGCTGGATGCCAAGCAGGTCTCCTCCGGAAAATTTGAGATTTTCACCCATGGCGGGCGCGAACCCACGGGGATTGATGCCGTTCAGTGGGCGCAGCAGATGGCGTCACTCGGCGCAGGGGAGATTCTGCTGACCTCCATGGATCGGGATGGCACGAAGGAAGGCTACGATCTGGCGCTCACCCGTGCGATTGCCGATAGCGTGCCGATTCCGGTGATCGCGTCCGGCGGGGTAGGGACGCTCGACCATCTGGTCGCCGGAGTGGTGGAGGGCCATGCCAGCGCGGTGCTGGCGGCTTCGATTTTTCATTTTGGGACCTACCGGATTGCCGATGCCAAGCAGGCATTGCGGGCGGCGGGGGTGCCGGTTAGAATGTAGGGTGCAGTGCGTCATCCTGAGGGGCTTGCCCCGAAGGATCGCTCCGTTTACAAGACGCGGATAGGTTTGCGCAAATGGAGGGATGCTTCGCTACGCTCAGCATGACACCCTCCCCCGGAATCGTGAACGATTCCGACCCCTCCCGTTCAGGGAGGAGTGAAACCCAACAGACTAAAGGACAGGCTATGCAGTTAGGGGAATGTCTGGAGCAACTCCGGGAAAGTATTGCAGAGAAGAAAAACGGCGATCCGTCAGCTTCTTACACGGCGCTTCTGATGCAGAAGGGCACGGCCCATATCGCACGCAAATGCGGGGAGGAGGCGCTGGAAGTGATGCTTGCCGCCACCACCGAAACCCGCGAGCGCTGCGCTGAAGAAAGCGCCGATCTTCTCTATCATCTCATGGTGTTATGGGAACATACCGGCGTAACGCATGACGATGTGGCGGTGGTGCTGGAGCGTCGCATGGGTATCTCCGGGATTGAGGAGAAGCGGGGGCGGGAGTAGCTACCCCTTCCGCACCTCCATCTGGATGGGGCCTTCGGCGCGGCCATGGATGAATTGATCCACAAACGCATTGCCGCTGGTGTCGATGTCCGCCACCTTGCCGTCCCACAGGATGCTGCCCTGATAAATCATCGCCACCCGGTCGGCGATGCGGCGGGCGCTGTGCATATCGTGCGTGATGGTGATGGTGGTAGAGCCAAGCTGCTTGGTGCAGCGGATAATCAGTTCGTTGATCACATCCGCCATGATCGGGTCGAGGCCGGTGGTCGGTTCGTCGAAGAAAATGATCTCCGGATCGCGGGCAATGGCACGGGCAAGCGACACGCGCTTTTGCATCCCGCCGGAGAGTTCCGAGGGGCTTAAGTTCGCCACATCGGTGGAAAGTCCTACCATGCCGAGTTTCTCAATCGCCAGATCGCGGGCCTGACGGGCGGTGAGTTTGCGCTCGCGCCGCACGGCGAAGCTGATATTTTCCCAGACGGTGAGGCTATCAAACAGCGCGCCGCCCTGAAACAGCATCCCGAATTTTTGCATGTAGCGCTCCCGTGCGCGGCCACGGATGCCGACCACTTCCTCGCCATCCACTTGAATGGAGCCGGAATCGGCGGGCAGTAACCCCAGAATGCATTTCAGCAGCACCGATTTGCCGCTGCCGGAGCCGCCAATCACCACCAGCGACTGGCCAGGTTCCACGGATAAATCAACTCCCTTCAGCACCTGCTTGGGGCCGAAGCGTTTATGCAAACCGGTGATGGCGATTTTCGGAGTCATCGGGCAAAAAACAGTGCGGTGATGAGGTAATTGGACAGGAGAATTAGCACCGAAGCGCTGACCACGGCGTTGGTGGTGGCGGCCCCCACGCCTTGTGCGCCGCCCTTGGAATGATAGCCGTGATAGCAGCCCATCAGCGCGACGATAAATCCAAATACGGCGGCTTTCACCAGTCCGGAAAACACATCTTTGAACTCCAGAAAGTCGAACGTGCTTTTGAGGTACGGCCCCACGGCAAAGCCCAGCTTGTGCACCGACACCAGATACCCGCCCATCACCCCGATGCTATCGGCGATCAGCACCAGTATCGGCAAGGTGATGACCGCGGCGAGAATGCGCGGCACCACCAGATATTTCATCGGGTGGGTGGAGAGGGTGGTGAGCGCGTCGATCTGCTCCGTCACCCGCATGGTGCCGATTTCCGCGGCGATGGAAGCCCCCACTCGTCCCGCGATCATCAGCCCGGCGAG
This sequence comes from Rickettsiales bacterium, assembly GCA_044368015.1. Classification (GTDB taxonomy): domain Bacteria; phylum Pseudomonadota; class Alphaproteobacteria; order Rickettsiales; family RI-342; genus JBIPLF01. Next base: position 2,946 of record JBIPLF010000056.1, on the reverse strand, counting down.
CACCGGTCCCAGCTCACGGGTGATGGAGAGCACCACCACGATGGCGATCGAGCTTTCCGCCGAAAAACGCGAGAAGCCGGAATAGCTTTGCAGCGCCAGCACCGCGCCGGTGAAAATGGCGGTCAGCCCCACCACGGGCAGGGAGTAGAAGCCGATCTCCGCCATTTGCCGCCCCAGATTCCGCACATAAAAGGGCGCACGCAGGCAGTGGGAGAGGGCCTCAAACGCAAACAGGCTGAGCCTGCCCACGCTCTCGGCAAAGGAGAGGGTGGTGCGTCCAAGCAGCGTCGCGGGGTGAAGCGGATTCATCGCTCCCTATAAAGGGGGATGAGGGAATGAAATGCAAGCGGGAAGGGGAGGGGGCTATATTCCTACCCGATTTTCATAGCCTTCATGCGGCAGTGGCGTGATATGCTCCAGTACCTCTCTGTGTTTTTGCTCTGCATGCCAGAGGTCGTATCCGGTTTGCATGTGCAGCCAGAGGTCTGGCGTGGTTCCCAATAATTTTCCAAGGCGTAGCGCCATTTCCGCCGAGACGCCGTGCCGACCATTCACGATTCTGGAAATGGTTTTCCGGTCCACATCCAGTTTCTCTGCCAGCAGGGTGACGCTGGTTTTGGTCGGTTTGAGATACATTTCCTTTAGCACCTCGCCGGGATGAGGCGGGTTGTGCATTCTGCCTGTGCGTGGATAGATCTGTGACTCTTCCATATGCTCTCCCTTTAATGGTAATCCAGATAATCGACGATCTCCGCGTCACCATCCGTAAAACGAAACGTAATGCGCCAGTTGCCATTCACTTTGACGGCCCAGAGTCCTTTTTTGTCGCCCTTCAGGGGATGCAGGTTCATGCCGGGAAGGTCCAGGTCTCCGATCACAGCCGCGTAGTCGAGCATATCCAGAATCAGGCGGAGCCGTGCCGCATGTTTGGCTTGAATGCCCGCCGTTGAGCCATGATGAAAGAATTTTGCCAGCCCTTTGTGCGCAAAACTTCGGATCATGTCGGAACCGTACCTGAATTAGGTACAAAATGCAAGGGCGGAGTGTGTGAGGCTGAATTTTTACGCCGAGAACCCAATGGAAGCCGCGCTGCCGTCCTGCGGAATGGATGGCGGAGGCACAGCGGCTTGTGGTTCCACATATTCGCCGTCGATGCGCTGCCATTGTTTGAGCATCATTTCCATCTTGTCGATGGCGCGTTCGTAGGCGTCGGCACGGTCATGCTGCGCGGCGAGGTAGAGATCGTGCGAGACATCGCTGTAAAAATCGCGGAGTAGCTCGGCCACTTTGCCGCCTTGCTCAAAATCCAGACTGTCCTGCATGCCATGCACAATGCGCAGGGCCTTATCCAGCAGGGTGAAACGCTCATCCAGACGGCGATCCTGACTGGCGAGCCGTGCTTGCTTGACAAATTTCAGCGCGCCTTCGTACAGCATCACGATCTGGCGGCTTTTACCCACCGTTTCGGATGCATTGCGATAGGCTTTATAGTAGTTTTGCGGTGACATTGCTTGTCTCCCTCTCATCCTACTGGTTGTTGCGTGCCTGAGCCTGAGCATCCAGGCTGGCAAGCAGGGTGTTAATTTGTCCGATCGCCGATTCCAGCGTGGCAAAGCGATCCAGCATTTGCTGACGGAACTCCTCGATACGGGCATTGAGACGCTCAATATCCTTGTCGAGTTGCGTGTTCCGATCACTCAGTCCGTTGACTTCTGCGTCCAGTAATCCTGTATCTTCCTGCAAAATAGTATCTAAAGCGTTAAAGATGCGGTCGCCAAATCCTTGCGTGGTGGTTACCGCGATGCTGTCGGAGGCCGTGCCGGTGTAAATCATCTGCAATCCATCGAGCACCGAGTCGTCCTCACCCGACAGGAGGATGCTCCCGCTGGAATCGTCGTAATCAAGATTCACGGTGCGGGTGACGGCGCCATCCAGATAGGTGGCAGTGGCGGTTTCTGTAGCGGTGTTCACATTCACGGTGAAATTATTGATCGAATGTCCGTTGGTGCGGCGGAACACCTGAAGATTGGTGGAATCGGCGGTGAAATCAAACTCAAACACCTTGCGGACATCGTCAAAGTTGGTTTGCAGCGCGCTTTGCAGCTTGTCGGTGTCGATCGCCAGAATGTTGCGTGTGGGAGCGTTCTCGTCATCGCCCTCAAAATCGGAGAAGGTGATGCCAATATCGGTCAGGTCGTTGAAATTTTGTGCCAGCCCTCCCACCAGTGTGGAAAGCTCGTTCACCACCCGGTTGCTGATGCTGCGTGCGGTGCCCTCGTTGGTCAGATAGGCGGTTTCTTTCGCGGTGCCGTCGCTTTCGCGGGCGGTTTGATTGGCGAGGAACAGTTTCAGCTCGTTATAGGCATCGACAAAACCGGTGATGCCATTGGTGATCGTGGTTGTATCTGCGGATAAATTCAGGGTGAGGGTGGTGCCCACCGGCGTATCATCGATCAGGTTCAGGGTGACATTTTCAATCACGTCGTCAATGGCATTCGACGAACGGGTAATCGCCACGCCATTGACCGTGATGCCCGCATTGGCGGCGGTGCTAACGTTGGAAAGCGTCACTTCATCCAGTACGCCGGAGCCATCGTCGGTGAGGCTATAGGCGTAAGCCGTGCCGGTTTGGGTAGAGGTCAGCTGCAAGCGGTAGTCGGTGTCGCTGATTTTCAAGGTCGTGGCGCGGACACCGCTGAGCGAGGCCTGCGAATTGATTTTGGCGACGATATCGCTGAGGTTATCGCCCGCTTCCAGATCGATATCGACATTGGTGCCGAGCGCATTGAGCGTGATGGTTCCTGCCGAGAATTTCCCTGCTGTTGTACCGCCTGCGGCTTCCACTGCACTGGCGCTGAGGCTGGCAAAACCAAGGGTAGTCATTTGCGATTTGGCGGCGGCAAGGCTTGTGACCGTGACGCTGGCGCTGCCGAGCGATTTCCCCGG
>JBIPLF010000027.1:0-29798 GCA_044368015.1 Rickettsiales bacterium | reverse complement strand
GTGGGGGGTGAGTGTCGCGTGCGGCCAGGTTGTGGGGGTGGGGGTGACGTAAAGACAATTCACCCTCCCCCGGAATCGCACGCGATTCCGACCCCTCCCATTCAGGGAGGGGTGAGAAAGAAAGTAGAGGAGAGATGACCAGCAACAACCCCGAAAAACGCTGGAAACCCGCCACCCAGATGGTGCGCGGCGGGGTGCTGCGCAGCTCCTTTGGCGAAACCACAGAAGGGTTGTTTCTTACCTCCGGCTTTGTGTATGACTCGGCGGAAACCGCCGAAAGCCGCTTCAATGGCGAAGCGCCGGGCTATGTCTATTCGCGCTACCTGAACCCCACGCTCGATATGCTGGAGCGGCGTCTGGCGCTGTTAGAGGGAGCCGAAAAAGCCTGCGTGATGGCCAGCGGCATGGCGGCGGTGTTTGGCTCCATGCTGTGCTTCCTGCGTGCAGGCGATCATGTGGTGGCCAGCAAAGTGCTGTTTAGCTCCTGCTTTTACATTTTGAACGAATTGCTGCCCCGCTGGGGGATTGAGGTAACCTTTGTGCCGGGAACGAAACCTTCCGACTGGGAAACTGCCTTCCGCCCCACCACCAAAGCGGTGTTTGTGGAATCCCCCGCCAATCCCACGCTGGATATCCTCGACCTGCCAATGATTTGCGAAGTTGCCCACCACCACAACGCACGCGTGATTGTGGATAATGTCTTTGCCTCGCCGCTGTTGCAGCATCCGTTGCAGATGGGTGCGGATATCGTCGTCTATTCCACCACCAAGCATCTGGACGGACAGGGGAAAACGCTGGGTGGTGCCGTGCTGGGTTCGGAGAGCTATATCATGGAGGAGCTGCTGCCTTTCCACCGCCATACCGGCCCGGCGCTCAGCCCCTTCAACGCCTGGTTGATCCTCAAAAGCCTGGAAACCTTCGAGATGCGGATGCATCGCCATTGCGACAATGCCGAGAAGGTCGTGGCGTTTCTGCATGCCCACCCACGGGTGGAGAATCTGCGTTATCCGGGACATGCAAGCCACCCGCAACACGCGCTCGCCATGCAGCAGATGTCACGCGGTGGAGGAATGGTTGGCTTTGACGTGAAGGGCGGCAAGGAAGCCGCGTTTGCGATGCTCAACAAGCTGCAACTCATTGATATATCGAATAACCTTGGCGATGCCAAAAGCCTCATCACCCATCCGGCGACGACCACCCATGCGAGCCTTGGGGCAGAAAACCGTGCCGCCTTTGGCATCAGCGACGGGATGCTGCGGTTGTCGGTGGGGCTGGAGGATGCCGAAGATCTGATCGCGGATCTGGGGCAAGCGCTAAGCTAGCAAGAAGACGCTCCCCCCGTCCTTTCTTTTTATCGTATCGTATAACGAGTATCTATGGCTCCACCCCAATTGCCCAGTCCGGCATCTGCGCGGGATCGATGTCAAACACCGGCAGCCCGATCGCGTAGGTGACGACCATAATCAGCCCCACTGCCACCAGATTCATCACAAACCCGGCGCGCATCATCTCCGGAGAGCGCACATAGCCACTCCCAAAGGCAATGGCATTGGGCGGCGTCCCCACCGGCAGCATGAAGGCATAGCTGGCGGCCAGCGTGGCGGGAATCATCAGCAACAGCGGGTTGATATGTAAGGCCATGGAAAGCGATCCCAGCACCGGCAGGAAGGTGGTGATGACCGCCGCATTGCCCATCACCTCGCTCACAAAAATGATGGCGGTCACAATCACCAGCACCAGTGCGAAGAGTGACAGGCCGTTAAACCCAGAGAATTTAAGCCCAATCCACTCGGCAAGGCCGGTATAGTTAAAAGCGGCGGCAAGGCTTAACCCGCCCCCGAACAGAATCAGTGTCCCCCAGGGAAGCCGGGCCGTATCGCGCCAGCTCATGAGAAATTCGCCGTTTTTCCAGTCCACGGGGATCAGAAACAACGCCAGCGCGGCTGCAATCGCGATGCTGGTTTCGTTGAGTTCCAGCCCCGGCAGGGCCTCGTTGATAAGGCCATGGGTCATCCACAACAGTGCCGTGACGCTGCACAGCAGAATCACCATCGCTTCGGGATAGCGAACACTCCCCAATTCTTGCAATTGCTTATGGACGAAATCCTGCTCCATCTCCAATCTGGCCAGATTGCTGGGAAACAGCACCTTCACCAGCAGCACCCAGCAGATCACCAGCATCACCAGCGACAACGGAACTCCCACCTGCATCCATTGCAGGAAGTTGATATGGATACCATAGACCTCCTCCATATAACCACTCAGCACCGTGTTGGTCGGTGTGCCGATCAGTGTCGCCACCCCGCCGATATTCGCGGCATAAGCAATGCCAATCATCAGGGCGGTGGCGAAGGCATGAAACGAGGCATCGTTATCGCTCTTAAAATGCTCGCGCAGCACATGGATGCTGGAAATGGCAATCGGGTACATCATCATCATGGTGGCGGTATTGCTGATCCACATACTCAGCAGGCAGGTGGCGAGCATAAAGCCGCCGATGATCGCATCTGCGCTGTTGCCCATGCGCCCGACAATATTGAGCGCCACCCGCAGGTGTAACCGCCATTTTTCCATGGCGAGCGCCAGAATAAACCCTCCCAGAAACAGGTAAATCATGGGGCTGGCATAAGGGGCAGCCGCCAATTTCACCGCGTTGATATGCAACAGCGGGAAGAGTACAATCGGCAGGAAGGAGGTAACGGCGAGTGGCACCGGCTCCAGCAACCACCAGATCACCATCCAGCTTGCAACGGCCGCCACGCGCCACGCGGCCTCAGGCATGCCCAGCGGAACGGGCAGCATCAACAGCAGCACGCACAGGAGCGGCCCGACAAAAAAACCCAGTTTTTTGTGCAGACCATACTGTTCTGCATCGAGCAGATGCGTGGTGGGCGAGCTATCCGAACCAGACATGGCGACTCCCTTGATGCTTTTTGAGATTGTCACGCTAGACCAGTTCCGGTACATACTCAAGCATTCAAGCATTTGGCATCTGTACTACCCTTGCTTCTGCGGGAAATCTGCTTGGGCTGGAGCCTCCTCGCAACACGTCATGTATAAAGGATACACTCGTGTTTCTCGGTTTTCATCCCCGCGCGCTTTCCTCGCATAAGTGGGTTATGAAAGATACCATACCGCCACAGGGGGTCGTCCGTGTACTTTTTCCGTGACCGCAGAAAACGTGTCCGCGCCAAGCTGACCCCCACACGCGCCATCCTGCTGCTGGTGGCGATTGGCGGCATGTTGATTGCTCCGTTTTTCATGTCATCGGAGCTGAATGAGGCGGAGCAGAATGCCTATCAATCGGTGGAGATGCTGGATATCGAGAAGCTGATCCGCGAGATGCGGCAGCCCAAAGTGCCCGCCACGCTGCTGTTTGTGTATACCTCATGGTGTCCCTACTGCAAACACACCACGCCGCTGATCGCTGAAGTCGCCAAAAGCTGGGCACCTCACGGCGTGCGGGTGGTGATGGTGTCGGTGGATGACCGACGCGACAAACTCGCGAAATATCTGGCCGAACATCCCCTGCCCGTTCCCGCCTATGCCGCGCCGAAATCCTATGCAATGGTGCTGGACAAGGCACTGGCAAAGTACTTTAATGCCAAATTCAAAGGTGGCATCCCCTATCTGCTGCTGGTCAATGGTGAGGGCATCAAGGTGTGGGAACATACCGGCACGGTCGATGGCCCCACCTTGCAACAAAAAGTACAACCACTATTAGGGAAGAAGACCCAATAGACCTCTTTCAAAACCCGCTGCGGTGAGGTAAGCGTGCGAAGAAATGGCCCGCAGAACCGGAATGTATAAGTGTTCGAGGACCATTTCGACAAGCAGATTACCCACCGCACTAGAGTTTAGAAGGAAGTCTCATGGATATCAGTAAAATCGCCACCGGCACCAATCCCCCCGATGAAGTGAATGTCATTATCGAAGTGCCGCTTGGCTCCGAGCCGGTGAAATATGAAATGGATAAGGCATCCGGCGCGCTGTTTGTGGATCGTTTCCTGCACACGGCGATGTATTACCCCTGCAATTATGGCTTTGTGCCGCACACCCTGTCAGAGGATGGCGACCCGATTGACGTGCTGGTGATTGGTCGCCGCCCGGTAACCCCCGGCTGTGTGCTGGCGGCGCGTCCGATTGGCGTCTTGCTGATGGAAGATGATGGCGGGATGGATGAAAAAATCCTCGCCGTTCCGGCTTCGCGCCTGCACCCTTTTTACGATCATGTCTCGTCCTATACCGAGGTGCCACAGATTCTCCTCGACCAGATTGCACACTTCTTCCAGCATTATAAGGATCTGGAAAAAGGCAAATGGGTGAAGCTCGGCGGCTGGAAGGATGTCGATCAGGCCAAGGAACTCATCGCCGATAGCATTGAACGTGCACGCAGCGTGCGAGGGTAGGAGTTAAACGTCCTTTGGCGAGGGAGGAGAGGTCTTGATGACGTTAAACGTATCTTCAACTAGCTTCTTTCCTCCCTCGCCCATGCCATGATACATGGCTTGCAGGAAATTGATGGTGGTACCGGCAGCCCCCTCAAACACCCACTGCACCCGGTCAAAGGTACAACCTTCCATTCCGACCTCTCCTTCCGCTTTGAAAATCATAATGCAGGCGCGGAAGGTGCAATCCACAAAACGCTTGCCGTCCAGGTGGATGATGCAGGTGGCAAAGGTTTGGTTTTGAATGGTTTCCATTGTATTCAAGAGGATAACTGTGGAGAATAAGTATAAATTGCAGAAGGAGAGGCCTCTATCACTGAGTTCGTTTTGATGTAGGTTGTATTATCTATCCCCTCTATCGCAATCGGGTAGGATCCTCGAAAACGCAGTGCCGCGGCTATATATTCTGGACTCGGCAAATCATCCTCTGCGTCCACCAGTACAGTTTCTTCATTGAAGAAGAAGTCCTTATACGTTACCTTTCCTTTGTTCTTCATATGCCTTGCGCCCTCTTCTCTCATATGTTGCGCCGAATATACGTATTTTTCCGTCTCTATACACATACCGAACGGTTATGACCGGATGTTTGTTCTTTGAGATATTTACCATCCCAATACAATACCAGCGTTCTTCGTCCACGCTATGCTTCACATCCATCTTCTTGATCCTGTGCGGATCGATAAAGGCATACCGAGCAACTTCAAATGAAATGCCATGCTTTTCCTGATTGAGGTAATTCTTCTCCTCATCCCACTCGAACAACTGATCGAATATAGCATGCATTGTTTCACCATCCAACTGCCATTTACCCCACTTTCTGGTACAGCTCGCCTCCCTCTTCGCGGAATTTCTCGGCCATTTGCTCCATGCCAGCGGCGCGCTCGCGCTCCAGCGCGGCGAAGTCGCGCACATCCTGCGAGATTTTCATGGAACAGAATTTCGGGCCGCACATGGAGCAGAAATGCGCCACTTTAGCTCCCTCAGCGGGCAGGGTTTCGTCGTGGAAGGCTCGCGCCGTATCGGGGTCAAGCGACAGGTTGAACTGATCCTCCCAGCGGAAATCAAACCGGGCGCGGGAGAGCGCATCGTCGCGCAGTTTCGCTGCCGGATGCCCCTTGGCGAGGTCGGCCGCGTGCGCCGCGATTTTATAGGTAATCACGCCGGTTTTCACGTCATCACGGTCGGGTAGTCCCAGATGCTCCTTAGGCGTCACATAGCACAGCATGGCGGTGCCAAACCAGCCGATCATCGCCGCGCCGATGCCGCTGGTGATATGGTCGTAACCGGGCGCGATATCGGTCGTCAGCGGCCCCAACGTGTAGAAAGGCGCTTCGTGGCAAATCTGCAGCTGCTTTTCCATATTCTCTTTGATTTTGTGCATCGGCACATGGCCGGGGCCTTCTACCATCACCTGACAATCATGCTTCCACGCGATTTGAGTGAGTTCCCCCAGTGTTTCCAGCTCGGCGAATTGGGCGCGGTCATTCGCATCGGCGATAGAACCGGGGCGCAAACCGTCACCTAAACTAAAACTGACATCATAGGCACGCATGATCTCGCAGATTTCCTCAAAATGCGTGTAGAGGAAGTTTTCCTTGTGATGCGCCATACACCATTTGGCGTGGATCGACCCACCCCGCGACACAATCCCCGTCACGCGATGCTCGGTCAGATGGATATAGGCCAACCGCACCCCGGCATGGATGGTGAAGTAATCCACCCCTTGTTCCGCCTGTTCGATGAGCGTATCGCGGTAGAGTTCCCAGGTGAGGTCTTCGGCCACACCCCCGACCTTCTCAAGCGCCTGATAAATCGGCACGGTACCGATCGGCACGGGGGAGTTCCGCAGAATCCATTCGCGGGTGGCGTGGATATGCTTGCCGGTGGAGAGATCCATCACCGTATCCGCGCCCCAGCGGATCGACCAGACCATTTTTTCCACCTCTTCCGCGATGGAAGAACTCACCGCCGAATTACCAATATTGGCGTTGATCTTCACCAGAAAATTGCGGCCGATAATCATCGGCTCGGCTTCCGGATGGTTGATATTGGCGGGGATAATCGCCCGGCCCGCCGCCACTTCGTCGCGCACAAATTCCGGGGTGATGAGGCCGGGCAGATTCGCCCCAAACCCTTCGCCACCTTGGCTTGCGGTTTGGTTCTCCATCCGGGCGCAATTTTCGCGGATGGCGATATATTCCATCTCCGGCGTGATGATCCCTGCCCGCGCATATGCCAGTTGGGTGACGGCTTTGCCTTGTTTGGCGCGCAGCACACGGGTCGGCGTGGCGGGGAAGGGTTCCACCTGCGTTTCCTGCCAGGATTTATAACCGTTATCTTCCGGGCGCACCATGCGCGGGGTGACTTCCTCTACATCGCCGCGTGCGCGGATCCATCCGGCGCGGAGGTGCGGCATCCCCTTCTGGATGTCAATGGTTGCGTTCGCGTCCGTATAGGGGCCGGAGGGGTCGTACACACGCAGCGGCGCTTCGTTCGCGGTCGGAGCAAGAGTGATCTCCCGCATCCCCACGCGAATCTCCGGATAGAGGCTCCCCGGTGCGTAGATTTTGCGTGATCCGGTCAGCGGGCCGGTGGTGATGTCGGGTGTGGTGGTCATGGGGAAAAAACTCCTGAAGGGTGTCTCCCTCTCCCTGTGGGAGAGGGCCGGGGTGAGGGTTTAGGCCCCTCACATGGCAACGGCAAATTGCCCCGCACCTTACCGGATTTAGAAGGACACGCAAGCCCTCCCCTACCCCGCCCCCTTTAATTCCACCTGCTCTTCCACGGCGAACAGCGCCCGGTTGAGGCGATAGGCTTCCGTTTCCAGCGTCTCCGCCGCCCGGCACTGGCTTTGCGCGATGGCAAACAGCGCCTGATGCTCGCTTAAATCGGCGATACGCAGTGCCGGAAGCCCACTCTGCCGTAGCCCCAGTACATCGCCACCGCCACGCAGACGTAAATCCTCCTCGGCGATCAGGAAGCCGTCATTGGTATGGCGCATCATCCGCAGGCGATCCTTCCCCGTCTCCGAAATCGCTTCATCATAAAGCAGCAGACAATAGGAGGCCTGCGCGCCACGCCCCACCCTCCCCCGCAACTGGTGGAGCTGCGCCAGACCAAACCGCTCGGCATGTTCCACCACCATCACGGTCGCTTCCGGCACATTCACCCCCACTTCAATCACCGTGGTGGCCACCAGAATAGTCAGCGCCCCGCTGCTGAAAGCCTCCATCACCCGGTCGCGAGTCTCGCCCGGCATCTGACCATGCACCAGCCCCACCTGACCGGGAAAGACCTCCTCCAGCAATCGCGCCCGCTCCTCCGCCGCCATCAGATCGCTGGTTTCGGATTCGCTAACGAGTGGGCAGATCCAATAGACCCGCGCCCCCTCCTTCAGCGCACGTGTGATGCCCTCCAGCACTTCCGGGATGCGGGAAGTGGGCATCACGCGGGTATCAATCGGCTGGCGGTTGGCGGGTTTTTCGCTGAGGCGCGAGGATTCCATATCGCCATAGAGGGCGAGCGTCAGGCTGCGCGGAATGGGGGTAGCGGTCATCAGCAGCAGATGCATCTCCCCCTTGCCCGCCAGTCGCAACCGTTCGCGCACGCCGAAACGATGCTGTTCGTCGATTACCGCCAGTCCCAGATCCTGAAACTGCGTCTTTTCCTGAAAGAGCGCGTGGGTGCCGATCACCCAGTGGAAATACCCGTCGCGGATGGCTTTGCCGGTGATGCGCCGATCCGCCACTGCGTCCTGCCCTGTCACCAGTGCCAGCCGGAACCCTAACGCCTCCGCGATCGGCGCAAGCGTAGCCGCATGTTGTTTGGCGAGCAGCGCGGTCGGGGCCAGCAGCGCCGCCTGCCTTCCTTTCGCGGCGGTTTGTGCCATCGCCCACAACGCCACCACGGTTTTGCCGGAACCGACATCCCCTTGCAGCAGCCGCAACATGCGGTTGGGGGTGGCGATATCCGTGCCGATTTCGCGGATCACCCGCTCCTGCCCATCGGTGAGGGTAAAGGGCAGCGCGGCACGCAAGGCGGTATCGACCTTCGGTGAGAAGGGAATGGCGGGTACCACCTGCCCCACCTCCCGACGCGCCCGCCACAAAAGCGCCTGCCGGGCGAGGATTTCATCATAGGCCAGCCGCTCGCGAGCCTGCCCGCGCAGTGGCGCTTCCCCCGGCTGCGGCAGGTGCAGCAAGCGCAAGGCCTCGCGGAAATTCGGCCATGCGCGCTCACGCAGCAGGGGACCGTCGATCCATTCCGGCAGCTCCGGAACCAGCGACAGCCCATGGGCGATGAGCTTCCGCAACCGCGCCTGCGTGAATGCCTGACTCGCTGGATACACAGGCACAATCACCGCTTCCGGCAGTGCTTCACTCTCCTTACAGGGCTTGGCCTCCGGATGCGCCATCTGCCAGCAGGGATGGTACCATTCCATCTTGCCCGTCACCCAGTGGCGACTCCCCACCGGAAAGCGCCCTGTCAGATAGCCCGATTGCCCACGAAAAAACACTAGTTGCAGCACATTCCCTTCCGCGTCCTCTGCATAAATACGGTGCGGCTGCGCACTGCCATAGCGTTTCGGTTGATGCCCGGTGATGGTCACCGCCACCGTGGGCGCGCTGTGCGTCGCCGCCTCGCGCAACAGTGTGGTGTGACTGCGCTCGGTATAGGAAACCGGCAGATGCAGCAGCAGATCCACCAGTCGCTCACCACCCACCAGATCCGCGAGCGCCTGCGCCGATGCCGCCGCCACACTGGGCGTGGGGGCTAGGAGGGGGTTAAACCAAATCATCCATTTCGCACCGCAGTATCTCGGCCAGACGCTTGAATAGCCCGACGCTGCCCTCGCGCCGCCCGGCCTCGATCTGCCTGAGATACTGCCCGGTTATCCCTGTTCTACGCCCCAATTCCGCCTTGGAAAGGCCGCGATAGTTACGCCACACACGCAACTTCTCGCCCGGTGCCTCTGCCTGCATCCGTGCCTGCACGAAGGCGAGCGGGAAGGTTTCCATCTCGCCGGTAGAGATGGCACGCAACGCGTCCTCTACCTGTTCTGTGTTGAGGTGCGAATGAATCATGGCCTTCTCCTCTACATTAGCCAACGCAATGGGCAAAGTCTGCGTCCCGTATAGCACCCCCTCCCTATCCCTCCCCCGCTTTGCGGGAGAGGGATAGGGAGGGGGCTAAATTCTCCATTCACATAAACCAGAGATTCCCCACAAAAACAACGGCTAGCAAACGGTATGTTTATTCACGTTTGGGCGGAGGTTATGCACACCCTCCCCCGCCTTACATACCTATCTCACTGGAATGCGGGTGTAATTCAGGTCAATACAAAAAATAACGAACGAAAACAGATTGTTGCGTAACTCTCTGAAACTGCGGGGCTTTTATTGAAAACCCTGCAATTACAATCCGCTGCCCTTTGGCACACAGTGTTATCCACAGAGCTATCCACCGATTCCGTGGATTACTGAGTACGGTTTTGTGAGAGACGTGCCGAGAACCTACTACAAATCCACCCCTTCTCCTTTTAGTAGCGGGGTAATGCTGGACAAGCCTTGTTTCAGTGTGGCGACCTGCATGGGAGAAAACCCTCCCTCTGGAACAGCAATCGCTGTGTATGTAGCATCGGATATCACATCTAAAACTCCTGCCTTTCTTGCAACCCAAGCCATAGCATCGTTAATATCCGCCAGACCATCACTTGGAAAAGGGGCATCCCGTTCTGCCTCCGCGTAAACGACTAAATACCCTTCCCTCTCCCCCCCCCCTAGATGGGCGTTCTGTATTCCTGGAACCTTTTTCAGAACATTTGCTACGGTTTGTGTATCCATCTTGATTTCCCCATACGATAGTTAAGATAGGGGAAATATAGCATAATATTGTTTCAATTTAATGAATATTCACCAAACACCCTTTCACGCGCAGCGGCATAGCCTAAAATTTATCCTAAAACCTCCTAACACAGAACCATTCTTGCTCCTTAACAATCCTCATGGAAGCCTTACCGCTCCCCCGGCATCCAGCGGGAAAAAGGGGTTCCACGCGACTTCCCACAGATGCCCTTCCGGATCGGCGAAATAGCCGGAATACCCTCCCCAGAACACATCCTGAGCAGGTTTGAGCAGCGTCCCCCCTACCCGGCAGGCATGGGCGATCACCGCATCCACCTCTGCTTTGGAGTGGGTATTATAGGCCAGCGTGATGCCGCGAAACCCCTGCCCCTCTGGCGGAACATGTGCATCTTCGGCCAGAGCCTCACGCCCATAGAGCGCCAGCGCCATTCCCGGAAGCTGGAAGAAACATACGCTTTCGTTGCTGGCGCTGGAAACCGGCCAGCCCATGCCCTGTTCGTAAAAGGCCCGCGCCCGTGGCAGGTCCCGCACTCCCAACGTAATCAGGCTCACGCGGGGTTGCATGGTGGTCATGGCGTGGCCGATCTTTTCAGCCGCATCCGCTCGCGGATTTTGGCGAATTTCATCTGGCGTGCATGGACATAGAGCAGGCTGTGGATCACCCCATCCACCCCGTAAATGCAATAGCGGCGCAGCAGATAGGCCTTCAAAAACGCCGCCGGAGGGTCTAGCACCACCTTCCATCCCGGAAGGAGTTTCCCTGCATCCACGAAGGCTTTGGCCTGCATCTCGCTGTAATCATTAATCTTTTGCGCCCAATGCCGGTAGGAGCGGAAGCTGCGATGCCACACCCGCCCCTCCTGAATGCGCCCTACCCTGCCCTCGCGCACCTGCACGGAATCATGCACGATGCTGTCCTTGAACCCTGCCCGGCGACGGTCATACAAGCGGATAAACCGGTCGGACGGCGCAAAACGGGGGGGTGATTCCTGCCCCGGCATCACCATGCTCCAGCGCAGGGAAAAAGCGCTTTGTTTGGGGGCACTGTTTACAAACAAGCGCTGAATGGAGAGGACCAGCAGGGCATCCACCTCTTCATCGGCATCGAGATTGAGAATCCAGTCATGACGGCACAGCGATTCGCCATAGACCTTCTGCGGCCCGTAGCCGTCCCAGGCCCGCACTACGGTCTTGGCCCCTAAATCCTCCGCCACCTGCACGGTATCGTCGTCGCTTTCGCTGTCGATCACCAGCACTTCATCCACCCAGTCGCGCACGCTGCGGATGGTGTGCGGAATGCGATCCGCCTCGTTACGGGCAATGATGAAAACGGAAATGGGGAGTTTGGCTGGCGTCACCGCTGCTCCCTCACCCGCTCGACATTCGCGCCGAGTGCATAAAGCTTTTCCTCCAGGCACTCATACCCGCGATCCAGATGGTAAATGCGGTGCACATGGGTGGTGCCTTCGGCGACCAGCCCCGCAATCACCAGCGACATGGAGGCCCGCAGATCGGTGGCCATCACATGCGCGCCTTTGAGCGTTTCCACGCCCTTCACCACCACGGTGGAACCCTGCACGGTGAGGTCGGCCCCCATGCGCACCAGTTCCGGCACATGCATGAAGCGGTTCTCAAAAATCGTTTCGGTGATGAGCGAGGTGCCGCCTGCGTGTACCATCACCGCCAGAAATTGCGCCTGCATGTCGGTGGGGAACCCCGGATGCGGCGCGGTGGTCACATGCACGGGTTTGAGGGCTGCATCCGGATCGCGCCGAATCCGCATCCCGCCCGGCTCTTCCAGCACCTCCACCCCGGCCTCACGCATGGCGGCGGTGAGCGCAGTCATGCCGTCGCTGGGAGCGCCAGCCAGCAGCACATCGCCCCCCGCCATCGCAGCGGCAGCGGCGTAGGACCCGGCCTCAATCCGGTCGGCGATGACGCGGTGCTTCGCCCCGTGCAAGCGTGGGGTTCCATGAATAATCAGCGTATCGCTGCCGATGCCCTCAATTTCCGCCCCCATCGCCACCAAACAGTGCGCTAGATCACCCACTTCCGGTTCGCGGGCGGCGTTGCGCAAAATGGTGGTGCCGTCGGCAAGGCTTGCCGCCATCAGCAGGTTTTCAGTGGCGCCCACCGACACTTTGGGAAAGGTGATGTCGGCCCCCTGCAACCGCTTGCCGGAGATGGAGGCCAGAATATACCCTTCCTCCAGCCGAATCTCCGCCCCCAATTGCTCCAGCGCGGCGAGATGGATATCCACCGGACGCGTGCCAATCGCACAACCACCGGGAAGTGACACCCGCGCCTCGCCGAACCGCGCCAGCAGCGGCCCCAGCACCAGCACCGATGCCCGCATTTTGCGCACAATATCATACGGCGCGGTGGCGTGCGCCGGGTAGCGCGCATCGAGCGTGAGCACCTGTCCGGTATGGCCGCCCTCGCATTCGCCGTCGATCTCCAGCCCCACCCCCAGAAAGCCCAGCAGATTCGCCATGGTGGCGATATCGGCCAGATGCGGCAGGTTGGAAAGGGTCAGCGGTTCTTCGGTCAGGAGGCTTGCCGCCATCAAGGGAAGCGCTGCATTCTTGGCGCCGCTGATCGGCACCACTCCCTGCAATGCCGTGCCACCCGTGATGCGGAGACTATCCATGGCGATACAAGTGGTTAGTTGTTAGTTGCCAGTTGTCAGTAAGGAAGGGGGAAATAACCACTACTTGCAACTCGCAACTGACAACTGACAACGCCCCTACCCTCATGCCGCATCCACGCGGGGAAGCGTGACCCCCTGCTGATGCATGTATTTCCCCGCACGGTCGCGGTAGGAAGTTTCGCACAGGCTTTCGGCCTTCAGGAATAAAAACTGGCACGCGCCCTCATTGGCGTAAATCCGCGCCGGGAGCGGGGTGGTATTGGAAAATTCCAGCGTCACATGCCCTTCCCATTCCGGTTCCAGCGGCGTGACATTCACGATAATCCCGCATCTGGCATAGGTGGATTTGCCAACACAAATCACCAACACATCCCGCGGAATACGGAAATATTCCACCGTGCGCGCCAGCACAAAACTGTTAGGCGGAATGGTACAGATATCGGTTTTGCGATCCACAAATCCGGCATCGGAAAAGGCTTTGGGGTCTACCACCGCCGAGTTGACGTTGGTGAAGATTTTGAACTCATC
Source organism: Rickettsiales bacterium (assembly GCA_044368015.1). Lineage (GTDB taxonomy): Bacteria > Pseudomonadota > Alphaproteobacteria > Rickettsiales > RI-342 > JBIPLF01. Next base: position 16,308 of record JBIPLF010000027.1, on the reverse strand, counting down.
GGCTACACGCGCATCATAGCCATAGGAGGACAGCCCATAGGAGATAATCCCCTCCTTTTTGAGGGCTTCCTCGAACGGGGTAATCATGCCCTGCGTCAGCGCCTGCTCGCGGATCCAGTGGTCGGGGAGGATACCCATACTCTAGGCCCTGCTACTGCCGCACCACACGCGCATCGGGAACGCCGTTTGCACGCACGGTTTCCAGCAGCGCATCGGCTTTGCCACGCCCTTCCACCGGCCCGACACTCACCTTATAGAGGGTCAAATCTGCACGGGTGAAGGGGGTGACACTCGCTTGCGACCCAATCTTTGCCGCGAGCCTATCTGCATTGGCCTGTGAGGAAAAACTACCCGCCTGAATCATGAACATACCATCCACCCCGGCGATGCTTTGCGCTGCGGGCAGAGAAGCCGTCTCCTGATGAGTGGCTGGTTCATCTGCCTTCATCGGGGTGGGCGCGGTTTCCGCCTTTGCTACCGCGGGTGGTGTTTCCTGTATCTCCTTCGGCTTAATCTGGAACGGCGTTGCCCCCAGATCTTTGCTCTCTATACCGGAAGTGTTATAGGTTTTGACCGGGGGGGCCACCGCCGGAGTGGCAGCAGTGGAGCGCCAGTCCTGTTTCTCCAGTTCGTCTTTTGGCACCTGATACGCTGCTTGTTCTACCAAGGGCGCGACATCACGGCTTGCCACGGCGTCCCCAATCGGAAGGGTGTGTTTGAAATCGTATTTATCATCGCTTTCTTTGGAAAACAGTGAAGGCACCGCGAGCGCATCGTTACCCGACCCGCCACGCGCCACGCTGGGTTTCTCAGGCTGTTCCAGCTTGGCCAGCACCGGCATGTCCTGCTGATTTACCCTTGGGGTGGGAGCGGCTTTTGCTACCCGCGTCGCACGCGCCACATCCTGCGGTGGCACGCCCAGATCGGCCCATAGGGTGCGGGTTTCAGTGTCCAGATATTCCACTTTCACCTGCGCAATCCCCGCTCCTTTAACGCCCAGCACTTCGGCGCTGCGCTCGGAGAGGTCGATCACCCGGCCATGTTTAAAGGGGCCGCGATCATTCACCCGCACCACCGCTACCCGGCCATTATCCAGATTCGTCACCCGCACCAGACTCGGCAGCGGCAGGGTTTTATGGGCGGCGGTCAGGGCACGCTGGTCGTACCGCTCACCACTGGCGGTTTTTTTGCCATGGAAGCCGGGACCATACCAGGAAGCCTTGCCTTTTTCCTCAAATTCTTCAGCATATTCCGGTGTGTACCACTCGCCACCGATATTGTAGGGCTTGCCCACCTTGACCGTTTTGGGGATACCGTTGGTGGCGGATTTCAGCACATGCGATGCCAGTTGTGTTTCCGCGCAACCGGAAAGCACACACAGCGCGACACCGGCCAGCAGCATTCCTCGAACACTATATATAGCAGGCATTTAACAGCCCTCCCTCTAAATATTCCCAATTTGGTCGGCGAGCAATCCCACAGACGTAGCAAAATAACGCGAGCGGTTCCACGCTAAAATCACCCGGTAGTTTGGATAAATCAGATAGGCCTCGGTGCCGCCTTCCTTGTCGGGGAAAATCACCGACGCTTCCAGAGCCGTCATCGGCAGATCACCGCCATCCGCTTTACGCACGCCCCAGCGGCGCCAGGTTTCTAGCGTTTTTTTGGTGTCCAGATTCGCCATCTCGCGGTTGAAATCAGCCGGAAGTTTCACCTCACGCCCCCAGGTTTCATTCGCATTCCAGCCGGATTTCGAGAGGTAATTGGCGATGGATGCAAACACATCCTCTTTGGTTCCCCAGATGTCTTTGCGGCCGTCACCATTGCCATCCACCGCGAAACGGTGGAAGCTCGACGGCATGAACTGGCACTGGCCCATCGCGCCCGCCCAGGACCCTTTGAAATGCGCGAGGTCGATATGCCCGGCATCGACAATTTTCAGCGCATCCAGCAGCTCTTTACGGAAAAATGCGCTGCGCCGCCCGTCATAGGCGAGCGTGGCCAGCGCCGGAACCAGTCCAAACCCTCCGGTATTCGCCCCGTAGCTGGTTTCGATTCCCCATAGCGCAACGATAAAGCGCGGCTGCACGCCGTACTGCGCGCCGATCCGGTCGAGCAGGGCGCGGTTTTCGGCATAGAGCTGCTGCCCTTTGCGGATCCGCATCTCCGGCAGCACCTTCTCCTTATATTGCGCAAAGGTGAAGGTTCCCTCTGGCTGTTTGCGGTCCAGACGGATCACTTTTTCAATCGGCTCCACTCCCGCAAACGCTTCCTCCAGCAGGGGAGCGGAAATGCCCTTCGCCCGTGCCTCCTGCTTGAAATCCTTCACCCAGGAAGCAAACGACCCATGCGCCGGATGCTGCACCGGCTCCACCACTTCTGTGGTTTCGGCGCGTGGCTGAGGCGTACGGGATGCGCAGGCAGCTACCAGAAAAACCGCGAGCAAGGCCGGGAAACGTCGCATAGTGGATCCTTTGTTGAAGGGAAACACCCTTATGTAACGGTTATCGCCCCCGCAAGCCAGTCTAAATTGTTTGGCCTTGGCGGGAAGGGAAACTCCGTCTACGGTGATCCTCTTGCGCATGGCATCGTATGGGCGTCATTGCGAGGAGGGCGTAGCCCGACGTGGCAATCCATTCTTTCTTTATGCGCTGGATTGCCGCGCTCGCGTTGCTCGCTCGCAATGACGCATCGCGCTTTAGAGCGTTGCGTGAAACACCATACGTGCCTGCTAGCAACAAGGAACGCATATCCATGGAAGCCTGCTGCCACCACACGCATCCCCTGCCCGCCCCTTCTGCGGATGCCCTGGTTGCGGCGCAGGATGTGTGCGTGATTCGGCAGGGCAAGGCGATCCTCAATCAGGTGTCGCTGACCGTCGGCATGCGGGATTTTATCACCATCGTCGGCCCCAATGGTGCGGGGAAATCCATGCTGCTCAACGCATTGATGGGGTTTTACCCACCCGATAGCGGTACGATTCTGCGCAAGCCCCATCTGCGCATTGGCTATGTGCCGCAGCGGTTGGTGCCCGACCCCGCCTTGCCCATCACGGTGCAGCGTTTTCTGCGGTTACGCAAACACCCCTCCCCCGCCCTGCTGGCATCCACCGCCGCCGAAACCGCCATCACCCCGCTGCTGGGAAAGGCGCTGCATGTGCTCTCCGGCGGCGAGCTGCCACGCGTATTACTGGCTCGGGCGCTGCTGGATAGCCCGGAGTTGCTGGTGCTGGATGAACCGGCGCAGAATCTGGATGTCTCCGGCCAGCTCGCCTTCTATAAATTGTTGGAGCGCCTCTATGCCGAACGGCCGGTCAGCATCGTGATGGTCTCGCATGATCTGCATATGGTGATGGCGTCGAGCAAAAAAGTGGTGTGCCTGTTTCACCATATCTGCTGCTCCGGCGAACCGCATGCCGTGGCGCAGGACCCGGAATTTATTGCGCTCTTTGGCCCGGACATGGCCCGTATGATGGCGGTGTACCAACACACCCACCATCACGGGCATTGACTCTCCCGCACCACACACAAAACACCCGCTGAGGTTTCCCCCAGCGGGTGTTTTGTTTCGTATGCACCGTGGTGGTTTAGCCCGCCACCAACCGCACTTCGGCTTCGGCCGCCTCATTCGCGGCGGTGATTGCGGCGGCATCGGCATTGCGCTTGGTTTCGATTACATCGTCGCGGTCATGGGCCAGTTGTTTGATCTGGCGCACGAAGGCTCCGGTCCCGGCAGGGATCAGGCGACCGACAATGACGTTTTCTTTCAGGCCCGCCAGCACGTCGATCCGTCCGGAAACCGAGGATTCCGTCAGCACACGCGTGGTTTCCTGGAAGGAAGCCGCCGAGATGAAGGAACGCGTTTGCAGCGAGGCTTTGGTGATCCCTTGCAGAATCGCAATAGCTTCGGCTGGTTTATAGCCTTCCTTGACGGTTTTCGCGTTGACCGCGTCGAATTCATCGCGGTCCACCTGCTCACCGGTGAGGAAGGTGGTTTCGCCCGGATTGCTGATTTCCACCTTCTGCAACATCTGGCGGATGATCACTTCGATATGCTTATCGTTGATCACCACCCCTTGCAGACGGTACACTTGCTGGATTTCCTGCACCAGATAATCGGCCAGTGCGGGCACACCCAGCACGCGCAGAATATCGTGCGGTACGGGGTTGCCATCCATCAGCAGATCGCCGCGTTTCACGAAGTCACCTTCGTTCACCGTGATGTGCTTGCCTTTGGGGATCAGGTATTCCATCGGCTCCAGATTTTCATCCTGCGGACGAATGATCAGGCGGCGTTTGGCTTTGTAATCCTTGCCGAATTCCACTGTTCCGTCGATCTCGGAGATAATCGCGTGATCTTTGGGTTTGCGGGCTTCGAACAGCTCGGCCACACGCGGCAGACCGCCCGTGATGTCGCGGGTTTTGGAGGATTCCCGCGGGATACGCGCCAGCACGTCACCGGCATGGACTTCGTCGCCGTCATGGATGCTGAGGATCGCGCCCACCGGCAGGTAGTAGCGAGCTTCCAATCCATTGGCGAGGGTGATGATCTCGCCCGCCTTATCGCGCAATGCGATACGCGGCTTGAGATCGGCCCCACGGGTTTGCTGACGCCAGTCGATGACGGTACGGCTGGAAATCCCGGTCGCTTCGTCCAGCACTTCGCGCATACTCACGCCGTCCACCATGTCGCGGTAATGGGCAACGCCGGTCCGCTCGGTGATAATCGGGATGGTATAGGGATCCCACTCGGAGAGTTTCTGACCGAGCTTCACCTTGTCGCCATCATCCACAAACAGTTTGGCGCCGTACGGCACTTTGTGACGTGCGGATTCGCGGTTTTGCTCGTTCCGCAGCACCAACTCACAGGAACGACTCATCACAATGTGACGCCCTTTGCTGTCGGTGACGATATTGCGGTTGGTGAAGCTGACCGTGCCATCCACCGTGGATTCAATCAGCGATTGCTCGTTGCCACGCTGCGCGGCCCCCCCAATGTGGAAGGTACGCATGGTGAGCTGGGTTCCGGGTTCGCCGATCGACTGCGCGGCAATCACGCCTACCGCCTCGCCGATATTGACCGCCGTCCCGCGTGCCAGATCGCGCCCGTAGCATTTGGCACAGGTGCCGCGATCCAGCGAGCAGGTGAGCACCGAACGCGCCACCACGGCTTCCACCCCGGCCTCTTCGATGCGATCCACGATGGTTTCGTCGATCAATTGACCGGCGGCTACCACCAGTGCATCCGTCACCGGATTATGCACATCCACTGCGGAGGTACGACCCAGAATCCGTTCGGAAAGCGGGACGGAAATTTCCCCGCCTTCAATGACGGATTTCAGGACAATCCCTTCCGTGGTCCCGCAATCTTCCATCACGATCACGCAATCCTGCGCGACATCCACCAGACGACGGGTCAGGTAACCGGAGTTGGCGGTTTTCAGTGCCGTATCCGCAAGCCCTTTCCGCGCTCCGTGGGAGGAGTTAAAGTACTCCAGCACCGACAGCCCTTCCTTGAAGTTCGAGATAATCGGCGTTTCGATGATCTCGCCCGATGGTTTGGCCATCAGCCCGCGCATCCCGGCGAGCTGCTTGATCTGCGCTGCCGAACCCCGCGCCCCGGAATGGGCCATCATGTAGATGGAGTTGATTTTGTTCTGCCCCACCTTGCCTTTGGTATGGCTACCATTGATGTCGGCGATGTTTTTCATCATATCCCCGGCAATCCGGTCGGTACATTGCGACCAGGCGTCCACCACCTTATTGTATTTCTCGCCACGGGTGATGAGACCATCGGCATATTGTTTCTCAAACTGCTTCACCTCGTCGAAGGTGCGCCCCACATGTTCCTGCTTGCTTTCCGGAATCACGATATCGTCCTTGCCGAAGGAAATCCCCGCTTTGCAGGCATGGGCGAAGCCGAGCTTCATCATCTGGTCGGCGAAAATCACCGTGCGTTTCTGACCGCAATGGCGATAGACCTCGTCGATCAGGCTCCCCACTTCTTTTTTGGTCATGGGACGGTTTACCAGCTCGAACTTCAGGTTCGGGTGTTTGGGGAAGAGTTGCGCCAGCAACATCCGGCCCGGCGTGGTGTCTACCAGACGTACCACCGGCTTATTGTTCGCGTCCACCGTATGGTAACGCGCTTTAATTTTGGCATGGAGTGTCACCAGCTTGTTGTCCAGTGCATGCTCGATTTCGGCGATGTCGGTGAAGATCATGCCTTCGCCTTTTTCACCGTCCAGCATCATGGTGATGTAGTACAGCCCCAGAATAATATCCTGAGACGGAACAATAATCGGGCGGCCGTTAGACGGGGCCAGAATGTTGTTCGTGGACATCATCAGCACGCGGGCTTCAATCTGCGCCTCAATGGAAAGCGGAACGTGCACGGCCATCTGGTCACCGTCGAAATCGGCGTTGAAGGCCATACAGACCAGCGGGTGCAACTGAATGGCCTTGCCTTCAATCAGGACCGGTTCAAAGGCCTGAATCCCCAAACGGTGGAGTGTCGGTGCGCGGTTCAGCAACACCGGATGCTCGCGGATGACTTCATCCAGAATATCCCACACTTCCGGGCGCTCGCTTTCTACCATGCGTTTTGCCGCTTTGATGGTCGTCGCCATGCCGTACATTTCCAGCTTGCCGTAAATGAAGGGCTTGAAGAGTTCCAGCGCCATTTTCTTGGGCAAACCGCATTGATGCAGCAGCAGTTCCGGTCCGACCACAATCACCGAGCGGCCAGAGTAATCGACCCGTTTACCAAGCAGGTTCTGGCGGAAGCGCCCTTGCTTACCCTTCAGCATGTCGGCGAGGGATTTCAGCGGACGTTTGTTGGCGCCCGTAATCACGCGGCCACGGCGGCCGTTGTCGAACAGGGCGTCCACGGCCTCCTGCAACATCCGCTTTTCGTTGCGGATGATGATGTCCGGGGCTTTCAGTTCCAGCAGGCGCTTCAACCGGTTGTTGCGGTTGATGACGCGACGGTAGAGATCGTTCAGATCCGAAGTCGCAAACCGGCCACCATCCAGCGGCACCAGCGGACGCAATTCCGGCGGAATCACCGGTACAATATCCAGAATCATCCATTCCGGCTTATTGCCGGATTCGATGAAGCTTTCCACCAGTTTCAGGCGCTTCACCAGCTTCTTGCGGCGGGCCTCGGAGGTGGTTTCAATCAGTTCCGCACGCAAGCTCACGCGCTCTTCTTCCAGATCAATCGCGGCGAGGAGTTCTTTCACCGCTTCCGCGCCAATCTTGGCCGTGAAGGTGCCTTCGCCGTATTCATCCAGCGCTTTGTAATATTGCTCTTCCGACAGCAATTCGCCACGGTTCATGGGCGTCATGCCGGGATCGGTCACCACATATTGCTCAAAATAGAGCACGCGCTCAATATCCTTGAGCATCATGTCGAGCAGCAGCCCGATACGGGAGGGCAGCGATTTCAGGAACCAGATATGCGCTACCGGTGCGGCCAGTTCAATATGGCCCATGCGCTCGCGGCGCACCTTGGAGGTGGTGACTTCCACGCCGCATTTTTCGCAGACCACGCCGCGGTATTTCATGCGCTTATATTTGCCGCACAGGCACTCATAATCCTTGATCGGCCCGAAAATCCGCGCGCAGAACAACCCATCCCGCTCCGGCTTGAAGGTACGGTAATTGATGGTTTCCGGCTTCTTCACCTCACCATAGGACCAGGAACGGATCTTCTCCGGGCTGGCAATGGTGATACGGATCTGGTCGAATTGTTGCTGCTCGGCCGCGTGGCCAAACAGGGTCATGACTTCATGCATCGTCGGTTCCCTGCGATTCAGTGTTTAGAAATACCATAAAAAACTATACTGCCCATCCCGCTGGTGAGGCTTGGCTGGCGGAACACCCCAGAGAAAAAAGACGTTTTTCTGCCGGGCTGCTCCGCGTTGCCTGCCGTTGCCTGATGGCCACGGCACCTTCAATTCCTAGCTTTCCGATTCTTCCAGTTCCACATTCATGCCCAGTGAACGGAGTTCCTTGATCATCACATGGAAGGATTCCGGGATGCCTGACTCAAACCGGTGCTCGCCGCGTACAACGGATTCGTACACCTTGGTACGGCCCGCTACATCGTCGGATTTCACCGTGAGCATTTCCTGCAGGCTGTAGGCGGCACCATAGGCCTGAAGCGCCCAGCATTCCATCTCCCCGAAACGCTGTCCGCCGAACTGCGATTTCCCGCCGAGCGGCTGCTGTGTCACCAGACTGTACGGCCCAATGGAACGGGCGTGGATTTTGTCGTCCACCAGATGGTGCAGCTTCAGGATGTAGATGTAACCCACGGTCACCTTGCGGTCGAAGGTTTCCCCCGTACGCCCATCCACCAGTGTCACCTGACCGCTGGTATCCATCCCGGCTTTGGTCAGCAGCGCGTTGATTTCCGCTTCCGACACCCCGTCAAACACCGGAGTCGCAAAGGGCACGCCGCGACGCAAATTCCCGCTCAGCTCCAGCACCTGATTGTCCGGCATGGCGTCGATGGCTTTTTTGATCTCGCCACCACCATAGACATCGCCGAGCTTGGTTTTCAGCGCCGCGATTTTGGTCTGGCCGCTTTGATAGGCGTCCAGCGCTTCGCCGATTTGCTTGCCGAGCGTGGCCGAAGCCCAGCCCAGATGGGTTTCCAGAATCTGCCCGACATTCATCCGTGATGGCACACCGAGCGGGTTCAGCACCACATCCACCGGCGTTCCATCCTCCAGATAGGGCATGTCTTCCGCCGGAACGATTTTGGAAATCACCCCTTTATTCCCGTGGCGTCCGGCCATTTTGTCGCCCGGTTGCAGCTTGCGCTTCACCGCGACGAACACTTTGACCATTTTCAGCACACCGGATGGCAGATCGTCGCCGCTTTGGACTTTCTCCACCTTCTGCTCGAAATAACGTTGAATACGCGAAACCTGCGCTTCCAACTGGCGATGCAGCTTCTCGACCTCATCTGCCAGATCGGCTTCCGCCGGGGTGAGTTTCCACCATTGCGAGCGCGGGAATTTCTCCAGCACTTCCTCGGTGATTTCACTGCCCTTCTTGAATTTATCCGGGCCGGCAATCGCCACCTGACCGAGCAACAGCTCTTTCAAGCGACCATAGACATGGGTTTCGATGATGCCCCGCTCGTCGTCGCGGTCTTTCGCCAGACGCTCAATCGCCAGACGTTCAATGGTGAGGGTGCGTTCGTCTTTCTCGATCCCACGACGGGCGAAAATCCGCACATCGACGACCGTTCCGGCGACTCCCGGCGGCAGACGCAAAGACGAATCACGCACATCCGCTGCACGTTCGCCAAAGATCGCCCGCAGAAGTTTTTCTTCCGGTGTCATGGGGGATTCGCTTTTCGGCGTCACTTTCCCCACCAGAATATCACCCGGCTGCACTTCGGCACCGATATGCACCACGCCGATTTCATCCAGATGGCGCAGATTTTCCTCACTCACATTCGGGATATCGCGGGTGACTTCCTCCGGTCCCAGCTTGGTATCGCGGGCCATGACCTCGAATTCCTCGATATGGATCGAGGTGAAGACGTCATCGCTGACCATCCGCTCGGAGATGAGGATCGAATCCTCAAAGTTGTAGCCATTCCAGGGCATGAAAGCCACCAGCACATTCTGCCCCAGCGCCAACTCGCCAAACTCGGTGCTGGCACCGTCGGCGATGATGTCGCCTTTTTCAATCACATCGCCAACCCGAACCAGCGCTTTCTGGTTGAAGCAGGTGTTCTGGTTAGAGCGTTGGAATTTATGCAGGCTATAGATATCCACGCCCGGTGAATCATCTTCGCTTTTCTCCGTGGTGCGGATCACGATGCGCGAGGCATCCACCTGCGCGACGACACCGGAGCGCTTGGCAGCCAGCGCCGCACCGGAATCACGGGCAACCACAGCTTCCATTCCCGTTCCCACCATCGGCGCTTGCGAGCGCAGCAGCGGCACGGCCTGACGTTGCATGTTGGCACCCATCAGAGCGCGGTTGGCATCGTCGTTTTCAAGGAAGGGAACCAGCGATGCCGCGACCGAGACCATTTGCTTGGGCGAGACGTCGATATAGTCGATATTCTCCGGAGCGGCGAGGAAGAAATCCCCCCCCTTGCGGCAGCTAATCAGCGAATCCTTGAACTTGCCTTTATCGTCACGTTCCACATTGGCCTGTGCGATGGTGTATTTGCCTTCTTCGATAGCCGACAGATAAGACAGTTCATTGGTTACCCGACCCGCCGTTACTTTGAAGTAGGGCGTTTCAATAAAACCAAATTTATTGATTCGCGCATAGGTAGCAAGGCTGCTGATCAACCCGATATTCGGGCCTTCCGGTGTTTCCACCGGGCAGATGCGCCCGTAATGGGTGGGATGCACGTCGCGCACTTCAAACCCGGCGCGCTCGCGGGTGAGTCCCCCCGGCCCCAGAGCCGAAAGACGCCGTTTATGCGTCACTTCGGAGAGCGGGTTGGTTTGATCCATAAATTGCGAGAGCTGCGACGAGCCGAAAAACTCGCGGATCGCGGCAATTGCCGGTTTTGCATTGACCAGATCATGCGGCATCACCGTGTCGATTTCCACCGAGCTCATGCGTTCCACGATGGCGCGTTCCATCCTCACCAGACCAATCCGGTATTGATTTTCCAGCAATTCACCCACCGAACGCACCCGGCGATTGCCCAGATGGTCGATATCGTCGATTTCACCATTGCCATCGCGCAGCAGCACGAGGGTGCGGATGATTTCAATCACATCTTCCTTGGTCAGGACGCGGGTATTTTCGTCGTGCGACAGCCCCAGACGCGCATTCATTTTGGCACGGCCAACGTCCGAAAGGTCATAGCGTTCCGGCTCAAAGAACAGGCTTTGCAGCAGCGCATGGGCGGCTTCCGGTGTTGCCGGTTCACCCGGACGCATCACGCGGTAGATGTCAAACAGCGATTCATCCTGCGCACGGTTTTTATCCACATGCAGTGTGTCGCGGATGTAGGAACCGACGCTCACCCCATCAATCCCCAGCAGGGAGATAGAGGTCACACCGGCATCCTTGGCGTTTTTCAGCATCGCTGCGGTGAGTTCATCCCCGGCTTCCGCATAAATCTCGCCGGTTTTGGGGTCGATAATATCGGTCCCAACGAACCCACCCACCACTTGCTCATCTTGCAGCAGGATATGCTCCAGCCCGGCTTCCTTGAACTTGGTCGATTGGCGTGGGGTGAGCTTTTTACCGTTTTCGGCAATCAATTCACCGCTTTTAGCATCCACCAGATCATGGGTCAGCTTAACACCACGGAAACGCTCCGGATTATACGGCGTAGACCAGCCTTTTTCGCTCCACTCATACGGCACCTGCTCGTAGAAGGTTTGCAGGATGTCCTGCGCGGTCATGCCGAGCGCCATCAGCAGCGTGGTGGCGGGGAGTTTGCGACGGCGATCAATCCGCACATGCAGGATGTCGCGGGGATCAAATTCAAAATCAAGCCAGGAGCCACGGTAGGGAATCACGCGGGCGCTAAACAGTAGCTTACCGGAGCTGTGGGTTTGCCCCTTGTCATGGTCGAAGAAAATCCCCGGCGAACGGTGCATTTGCGACACGATCACGCGTTCGGTGCCGTTGATCACAAAGGTGCCGTTATCGGTCATGAGCGGAATATCGCCCATATAGACATCTTGTTCTTTGATGTCCTTGATTTCGCGGGCGGCGGTATCTTCATCCACGATCCATACGATCAGACGCAGCGTCACGCGCAGAGGGGCGGCATAGGTCACCCCGCGTTGACGGCATTCTTCAACGTCATATTTTGGCTCGTCGAAGGTGTAGCGCACATATTCGAGCGTAGCGATATCCGAGAAATCGCTAATCGGAAACACCGATTTGAAGACGGCGTGAATCCCGGTCTCTTCGCGGGTTTCCGCAGCGATCTGCATCTGGAGGAAGCGATCATAGGACCGTTTCTGCACCTCGATCAGATTCGGAATGGGGGTTTCAGAAAGGAATTTGCCGTAATTTTTACGGATCCGCTTACGCGTTGTATAGGAATATTGCATTCGACCTTCGTGTAACCACACGCCCCAAAGTTAGCCCTGAAACCGCGAGAAGGTGTTGCGACGAACCGCCGCAACACCTTTCAAGAAACCAAGTAACCCTACTTGATTTCGACTTTGGCTCCCGCATCGACGAGGAGCTTTTCGATTTTCTTGGCTTCGTCTTTGGAAACGCCTTCCTTGACCGGAGTCGGCTTGGCGTCTGCAGCTTCCACGAGGTCTTTGGCTTCTTTCAGGCCGAGACCGGTGACCGCACGGACTTCTTTGATGACGTTGATTTTCTTGTCCCCAGCGGCAACCAGAATCACCGAGAATTCGGTTTGCTCTTCGGCAACCGCCGCATTGGCAGCAGCAGGTGCCGCCGCTACAGCCACAGGAGCCGCAGCGGTTACACCCCAAGTTTCTTCCAGCATTTTGGACAGTTGCGATGCTTCCATCACGGTCAACGCGGACAGACTTTCCACGATTTTTTCTAGATTTGCAGCCATGTGATACCTCTGAACGTTACGCTATTAAAGTGAATACAAAAAAACCTAAGCCTACGCTTTGTTGGCGTAAGCATTGACCACGCGTGCCAACTGCGCCCCTGACGCCTGTAGCACTTGTGCAATTTTGGTTGCAGGCGCCTGAAGCATTCCCACCAACGTACCACGCAGCTCATTGAGCGACGGCATTTTGGAGAGGGCATCAACCCCTTGCGTATCAAGCACCTGACCGGCAATACCACCACCCAGAATCTCTAATCTTTCATTGGTTTTGGCGAACTCGGCCACCACCTTTGCAGGTGTTACCACATCGTCACTGTAGGCAAAGGTGGTTGGACCTTTCAGCGCCCCAATCAAGCCGTCGAACGGCGTATCCTTCAGGGCCAGCTTGGCGAGACGGTTCTTCACCACCCGGTAGGTGACACCGTTATCGCGTGAACGGCGACGCAGTTCCGTCACTTCCGCAACCGTCATCCCCTTATTGTGGGAGAGAATGACCGAAGCGGCCCCCTTAAACTCCTCGTGGAGCTTGGCAACCAATGCATGTTTTTCTTGACGTTCCATGATGCTCTCTTCAACCCGTTACGCGCTTTGCGCAGTGGAGACTTTGATACCCGGCCCCATGGAAGAACTGATCGAAACCTTCTTCACATAGACACCCTTAGCACCCGACGGCTTGGCTTTATGCACCGCATCCATCAGCGCACGGATGTTATCCGCAATCTGGGATTCGGAAAAGCTGGCCTTGCCCACACCGGCATGAATGATCCCCGCCTTTTCGACGCGGAATTCCACCTGACCCGACTTGGCCGCCTTCACGGCATCGGTAACGTTCGGCGTGACCGTCCCAAGCTTCGGATTCGGCATCAGACCACGCGGGCCGAGCACCTTGCCCAGCTTACCCACCAGCACCATCATATCCGGTGTGGCGATGCAGCGGTCGAAATCCATTTTACCGGCTTCAATTTCTTTGGCGAGATCGTCACTCCCCACAATATCGGCACCGGCTTTTTTGGCTTCCTCGGCTTTATCGCCCTGGGCAAATACGGCCACGCGGATGGTTTTACCCGTCCCGTGCGGCAGGGTGACCATGCCACGCACCATCTGATCGGAGTGACGAGGATCCACCCCCAGATTCACCGCAAGGTCGATGGTTTCGTCGAATTTGGCTTTTGCACCCGATTTCACAAGCGCCACTGCCGCATCCAACGCATACACATTGTCGCGATCCATGGTGGACTGAACAGCCGCAAAACGCTTGCCTTGCTTCGGAGCCTTGAGACCTTTGGTTTCTTTCTTGGCCATTATGCAGCCTCCACTTCGACACCCATGGACATCGCCGAACCCGCAATCATGCGGCAGGCAGCATCCAAATCGGCGGCGTTCATATCTTTCATTTTCACTTCGGCGATGGCACGAATCTGTGCCTGGTTGATTTTACCCACCACCGACTTACCCGTATCCGCGGCACCGCTCTTCAGGTTGATCGCCTTTTTAATCAGGTACGATACCGGCGGCGTGCGTGTCACAAAGGTAAAGGTACGATCCCCGTAAGCGGTAATCACCACCGGGATCGGCGTACCCGCTTCCATCCCTTGCGTGGCCGCATTGAAGGCCTTGCAGAATTCCATAATGTTGAGCCCACGCTGACCGAGCGCGGGACCGATAGGGGGCGATGGATTCGCCTGACCCGCTGGCACTTGCAGCTTTACATATCCGGTTATTTTCTTCGCCATTTTCCTGACCTTTTAGCACTTCGCCACCATGAGGAGGGGCGGAGTAGAACCATTAATCTAAAGCGATGTCAATTCTTTTCTACCTGCGTGTACTCTAACTCCACCGGAGTTGACCGCCCGAAGATAGTAACAGAGACACGCAAACGCTCTTTTTCGACATCCACACCCTCCACGACCCCTACGAAGGACTCAAAGGGACCCTCCACAATCTTGACTGTTTGACCAGCCTCGAAATGAATCGTAGAGCGGGGTTTTTCCACACCATCCTGTATCTGACGGAAGATGGCATCCACCTGCGATTGCGGCACCGGAGAGGGGCGACCGCTACCGCCCAGAAAGCCCGTAACCTTTGGCAAGGTGCGGATCATATGCCAGGTGGCATCGTTCAATTCCATCCGCACCAGCACATAGCCGGGGAAAAACTTGCGTTCGGCCGTTACTTTTTTGCCACGGCGCAGCTCCAGCACTTCCTCGGTGGGGACCACCACCTCGGCGATATGCTCCTGCATCCCCTTTTGCTCGACCTTCTCGCGAATATCCTGCGCGACCTTTTTCTCAAAGCCCGAATGCGCCTGAACAATGTACCACTGAGCGGTCATGCCGTTTATGCTCCCAATCCCAGCAGGGCTTTCACAGCCGCTGCAACCACGTTATCTACCAACAAGAAGAAGAGCGACGCGATCAATACCATCACCAGCACCATTGCGGTGGAAACCAGCGTTTCCTTGCGCGTTGGCCATGCGACCTTGGACGCCTCACGGCGCACCTGACGCACAAACTCAGCCGGTGTGGTTCTGGCCACAGACATTCCCTTCCAAAGTATAGCATTTCCCATTTATCCCCAGACTTCGTCCTGTATCGGACTCCGAAAATTCACGTAGAAAACCTACGCTGGAATTTTCCTCGCCTCACACTCCTAGTCTGGAAATAAAGCGAAAACACTATAGAGATGAACGGGTGTTTATACGCAAATCTTTGACAAAATCCAGTGGTTTTTTGCCCTCACCCCCACTCACAACGGAAAAAGGCAGGTGAGAAGCCCCACCTGCCTTTCCGATGCCATCCGAGAGAGCTTGAAACTAGTTGCGAACCCGCACCTTTCCCTCCTGCGTGTCTTGTGCCGGAGTTACTACAGGAATGGGGCCATCCGCAGCATTTTCAACGGTCTGCCCCCACGCGGGTGGACGCCCGGAGAGTCCATCCAGTACCGTTGCAGGATTCACTACCAGCCCCAGTTTGTCCATATAGGGGGTTTTTATCAGCAGATCATAGAGGGGTTTCTCTGCTCCCTCTGATTGCTGAATCGTATCGAATACCTTGCTATATCCAGCGGCATGATCCCCTACAGCCTGCCCCATCATGGAGTCTGTCGGATAAGTATAGCCTCCGGTTTGCCACATCCCGTACTGCCGTTTAAATTCCTCACCGTAGGACTCAAGAAATGTATCAAGTCTGGCGGTCGGCGGTGCTGCCTGACCGTTCTTCGCCGCCTCATGTGCTTCATGAATCTCCTTTAGCAGAGCCAACTCCATCTCCTCTGGCTCCGGAGAAAGAAACGCTAACATCCGTACACTTGGGTCGTGCTGATTCGCTTCGGTTACCGTCTTGGTTGGATCGTACACGCATATCCGCTCCACACCATCCACAATGTCCAGATGCAGATAGTAAAGAGGCTCACAAACCGTTCCTCCTCCAGGAATGACTGCTCCGTGGTTTGCATTACCCTCAGGCACATCAAAATAAACCCCCAGTGACTGCAGCCACCCTTCCTGCACTAATTGAGTAAAATCCGATACCCCCGTAGTAGGACAGGAGGTAGGCTCGGCGGGTTTTTCTGGTGCCGTTGGCGTGTTCGTTGGCGGCACCGAGGTGCTCGTCGAGGTCGCCGTGACCGTCGGTGCAGTCGTCGAGGTCGCCGTGACCGTCGGCTCAGTCGTCGAGGTCGCCGTGACCGTCGGCTCAGTCGTCGAGGTCGCCGTGACCGTCGGCTCAGTCGTCGAGGTCGCCGTGACCGTCGGTGCAGTCGTCG